>CAADGB010000180.1 GCA_900696455.1 uncultured delta proteobacterium | reverse complement strand
TGGTGCCGTCGCCGGCGTTGTCGGAGGTCTTGGACGCGACCTCCTTCACCATCTGCGCGCCCATGTTCTCGAACTTGTTCTCGAGCTCGATCTCCTTGGCGACGGTGACGCCGTCCTTGGTGACCGTGGGCGAGCCCCACGACTTCTCGATGACGACGTTGCGGCCGCGCGGGCCGAGGGTGACCTTGACCGCGTTGGCCAGGGTGTCGACGCCCTTCATGACGGCGGCGCGGGCGCGCTCGTCGAAGATGATTTCCTTGGCAGACATGTCTCTAGTCCTCCGGGAACGAGTGGATCACTCGAGAACGCCGAGGACCTCGTCCTCGCGCAGGATGATGTGCTCGACACCGTCGATCTTGATCTCGGTGCCGGCGTACTTGCCGAACAGGATGCGGTCCCCGGCCTTGACGTCGAGGGCGACCAGCGTGCCGTCCTCGAGCCGCTTGCCGTTGCCGACCGCGATGACGTTGCCCTCGAGCGGGCGCTCCTTGGCGGAGTCGGGGATGATGATCCCGCCCTTGGTCTTCTCCTCTTCCTCGACCCGGCGTACCAAGAGCCGGTCCTGGAGCGGACGAACGTTCATGATGTTCCTCGTCGTTTGTCGTTGCGTGGGGGTTGGCCGGCCTCGGCCGTCTGGGACGCGACCGGCGGCGGCGGATTGTTAGCACTCACTCCGGGCGAGTGCTAACGGCGGCCATCCTAAGCCCGACCGGCGAACGCGCAAGGGGCTAGCCGGTGGATTTCGCTCGCGACTACACCGGCGCTGCCCGGCGGGTGGCACCTGCATCGGGCGACACCATCCCACCGTGTCCAGGGCACACCAAGACGGGTGCCTAACGCGTGGAAACCATGTGGAAACTTGCGGCTGGTCCGGCGTGCCCGATAACGGGAGTATGGGCATCGATGTACTCCCGCACGCGTCCGTGGATGCCTTCTTCCACGAGGTCCTCACGGACGCCATGGACGCCAAGAAGCTGGACGCCACCGAGCCGGCCGGCTGGTACCTGGTCACCCTGCTCGGCGAGTTCACCCGGGCCCGGCTGCCGGACGAGCCCCTGGCCGTGAAGCTGGCGCAGGCGCAGGCCGCCGAACCCGGCGAGCGCGTGCGCACCCTCAAGGAGGTCGGCGACATCTCGCTCTACGTCGCCGGCTTCTTCGCCGAGTCCCTGTCGCGCAAGCTGGTCGACGCCGACTACTACATCGGCCTGGGGCGCGGCGCCTACGCCGAGCTCGCCGGCCGCCTGGGCTCGGCCTCGATCACCGAGGTCTACCGCGAGCTGGCCGAGGGCTTCCCGGCCTTCGTCGAGGTCCTGGCCGAGGTCCGGCGCCGCGTCGACTTCGCCGGCGCCGACGTGGTCAAGCTCTACGAGCAGTGGGTGCGCACCCGCGACGCGTGGATCGAGAAGAAGCTGCGCGCGCTGGGCGTGCTGGTCGATCCCGGCGGCGCGCTCATCCAGTAGCCCATGGCCGCCCGATCCCGAGCGGAGGGTTGCACGCGGGTCCTGACCCGGCTCCAGCGCGGGCTCGAGCGCATGTACCGCGTCGCCACCGGCGTCGAGGTCGACGACTTCGTCATCGGCGACGACGCGCGCGGCGAACTGGGCGTGGCCCGCGCGCCGCGCGAGCAGCTCCTCGTGCACCAGGACGACGACGGGGTCGACGTCGGCCTGTTCGTCGACGCGGCGGTGCTGGCCAACCTCGCCACCCACGATCCGGGGGCGCGGCTCGACGATCGCAACCTCGCCGCCTTCCTGTACGCGGTCGAGGGCGTGAGCCACTTCGTCTACGCCATCGTGTGCGCGCGGGCGGCGCGGGCGGTGTCGGCCCTCGAGCTCGAGCTGCAGGCCGAGGTCGACAAGTACGTGGTGTGCCTGCTCGCCGACGGCGGGGCGCCGGCGGCCAGCCCGCGCTGGCGGCGGCGGCTGTTCGAGGACTTCGAGCTCGAGCCCGACCTCGACGCCGAGGAGCGCGACCGCTACCGCGCCGCCAACGACGGCGCGCGCCGCTACGCGGCCTCGCTCGAGCGCCGCTACGTCGCCCGCCGCGGCACCGTCGACATGCTGGCCGAGCTGCGCCGCTTCTATCGGCTGCCCCTGGCCAGCAAGCTCGACCACATCTCCAAGGCCGCCTGAGGCCGCCGCGGCTGGATGGTCAGAACCGGCCGCCGAGCGCGAGCCCGGCCCGGCCCCCGCCGATGGTCGGGCGGACGCTCAGGCCGTGGAGCCGACCGGCGGCGCGGCGGTTGTGCTCGCGGGCGGCCCGGGGCGCGGTGGCGACGTCGTGGATCATGCCGCCGACGAAGGCGCCGGTGCCGCCGATCATCATGAACAGGCCCGGGTGGGCGTCCTCGTCGCAGCCGCTGCCGAAGCAGTCGACGAAGAACCACATCATGCCGATGGTGGCGGCGCCGCCGCCGAGGAGGCGCCACCTGAGCCCCGGGGTCCAGCCCGCGCCGGCGTACCAGTGGCCGAGGCTGGGCGCGAGCCAGATGCCCACCGAGCCCACGGTGGTGAGCCAGTCGCGGTCGGTCTCGCCACCGAGCGCCAGCGCCGCCACCGAGCCGAGGGTCCCGCCCAGCGAGAGCGCCAGCGCCACGTCCGGGGCCTTGCGCTGCGGCGGCGGGCCGGCCTCGCCTGGCGCGCGCGGGGACCCGGGCGTGCTCGGCGGCGTGTTGAGCGGGCTGTTCGACGGCTGGGCGCCGGCGGCGCCGGGCGCGGCGAGGGCGGCGAGGGCGGCGAGCGCGGCGAGGGCAGGGCGGACGGGCATGACGTGGCGATGAGCACGGCGCGGGCCACCGGCGCCTGCCAGCCGCGCCTGTCCGATCGAGCTCTTGCCGCGCGCTCGTTCCAGCGGGGACCCGCGGCCTGCGACATGGATGTCAGGTGCCACCCGCCGGGCGCCACCCGCCGGGCCGCCGGGCGGTGCCACCCACCGGGTGGTGCCGGGCGGTGCCACCCACCGGGCGGTGCCACCCACCGGGCGGTGCCACCCACCGGGCGGTGCCACCCACCGGCCACCGGGCGGTGCCACCCACCGGGCGGAGCCACCCACCGGGCGGTGCCACCCACCGGCCACCGGGCGGTGCCACCCACCGGGCGGTGCCACCCACCGGGCGGTGCCACCCACCGGCCACCGGGCGGTGCCACCCACCGGGCGGTGCCACCCACCGGGCGGTGCCACCCACCGGGCGGTGCCACCCACTCACCCCCAGCGGTCACATCCGCGCGGCCACGCTTCTGTCTGCGCGGAGGAAACGATGAACGGTTACGTCCAGACCACCTGTCCTGCCTGTGGCGCCGCTGCCTGGGGTCACCCGATGCAGGCCGTCCCCTGCAACACCTGCGGCCGGAGCGTGCCGGCCATGGCCCAGCCGCAGGGCTGGGGCCAGGCGCCCGGCCTGGGGGCGTTCGGCGCGGCGCCGGGCTCGGGCGGGGCGCCGTCGCCGGGGCAGCCGCAGGGGTGGGGCCAGCCGCAGTCGCAGCCGCCGGCGTGGGGGCAGGCCCCGGGGCAGCAGGCGCCGCACGGGTGGGGGCAGCCGCAGGGCACGCCGCCCGGCATGGCGGGGCTCGGCGCGCCCGCGCCGGGCTTCGCGACCCCGCCCGCGGCCGCCGCCGGCACGCCGTACGCGATGCCGAACGCCAGCGTGAACCTCCCGTTCGGCATGAAGCTGCCGATCAACCTCGGCGGCAAGCACGGCAAGCTCAAGCTGGTCGGCGGCATCGTCCTCGCGATCGCGCTCGCCGCCGGCGGCGTGGTCTTCAAGGTCACGCGCCCGCCCAAGGGCCAGCTCAGCTACGCGTCGTTCGGCCTCGCCAAGGGCAAGCCCGACGCCGACCAGGCGTACGCCGCGCTCGCCAGGGACGCGCGCGCGTGGAAGAAGGACGCGATCCTGTGGTCGGTCAACTTCCAGGCGGTGCGCGCCGACGGCACCGTCGACGTCAGCAAGGGCGCCGAGGTGGTGTACACCTCGCCGTCGGCGTCGGCCTCTCACGCCAAGAGCGTGCGCTCCGACTCGGTGCGCAAGTACGGCCTCAACGTCAACGCCGTGAAGCCGTCGCGCTGGGGCTGGAACGACCCCATCGACGGCATCGAGGCCCATCCCGAGCCGGCGTGCAAGATCAAGGACGTCGTCGCGCTGCTGCAGAAGCAGGGGCTCACCGGCAACAAGACGGTGCGCATCACGTTCGACCCCAAGTTCGCCGACTTCTACGCCTGGCGCGTGATCGGCACCGACCCCAAGATCGACGCGCTGTTCGGATGGTCGGACTGCCAGCCGATCAAGTGACGACGCTCCCGCGTGATCGGCGCAAGCCGCCTCACAGCTGCAACGGGCGCCGCGAGATCTCCGACGATTTTGCTTGAGCGCCCTCCCGCCGCCACCTACGGTGCGTCTCCTTCTCGGGGGAGATGCGGATGGATGATACCGACCAGCTGCTGCGGGCGACCACGCCGTTCGTGCGCCCGCAGCCCGACACGCTCGAGCCGCTGGCGTACGAGTCACTCGACGATCGGACGCCGACCACCGCGCCTGGCGAGACGCCCGGCACGCCGCGCCGCCGCCTGGCGCGCGGCACGATGTCGCCGCCGATCGACACGCTGCGCCTGCCGGCGCCGGCCCTGCCGGTGCGGACGATCGACCCACCCGCGCGCTGGGGCTACCGCGTGCAAGTGGACCTCGCGACCACGGTGATCGAGCTGACGTCGATGTCGGGCGAGGTCACGGCCGCGGCCGACACCACGCAGCGGCTGCCACGCGCGCTGCCCGGGCGCTGGCTGGTGGCGGCGGCCGCCGCGATCGCGGCCCTCGCCCTGGTCGGCGCGGTGGCGGTGATCGCGGGCCAGGGTGACGCACGGGGATCGTCGCCGACGACCGCGGCGGCCCCGGCGCTGGTCGTGACGCCGCTGCCCTCGGCCGGCGACGAGGCGGCCGGCGACGAGGCGGTCGCGGCGCCCCGCGACGCGGCGATCCTCGACACCGCGGCCGTCGACGAGGCGATCCTCGACACCGTGGCCGTCGACGAGGCGATCATCGAGCTCGAGCCCGCGCCGGCGCCCCCCGCGTCGACGTCACCCGCGCCCGCGTCCCCCGCGCCCGCCCCGCGCCCGGCGCCGGCCGTCGCCGCCGCGCCGGCCCACGGCACCCTCATGATCGGCTCCAAGCCGCCGTGCCGCATCTACATCGACGGTCAGGACACCGGGCTGGTCACGCCGCACCGCGACCTCCGCGTCCCGGCCGGCCGCCGCACGATCTCGCTGGTCAACGACGAGCACGGGATCCACCACACCACGACCGTGGTCGTGCCCGGCGGCCGCTCGGTCAAGGTGATCCGCGATCTGCTGGCGCCGGATCCCGCGCGCTGACGCGGGCGCCCGGCGCAGGCGCTCGCGTCCCGCGGTCCCCGCGTCGGCCGACGTCACCCGCGGCGGGCCCGGGTCAGGGCGCGAGCACGCGGTTGTCGAGGAGCCGGGTGGTGCCGACGAACACCGCCATCGCCAGCACCGCCGGGCGGTCGACGCGCTCGATCGGCGTGAGCTCGGCGGCGTCGCGCAGCTCGACGTAGTCGACGCGGGCGGCGGGCTGGGCGTCGATGGGCGCGCGCGCCCGGGCCACGAGCGCGGCGGCGTCGCGGGTGCCGGCGGCGAGGGCGACGGCGGCGGCCTCGAGCCCGGCCGACAGCGCCCGGGCCTGGCGGCGCTCGTCGGCCGACAGGTAGGCGTTGCGCGAGCTCATCGCCAGGCCGTCCGGCTCCCGGACGATGGGCAGGCCGACGATCTCGATCCCCTGGTCGAGATCGCGCACCAGGCGGCGGATGATCGCGAGCTGCTGGTAGTCCTTCTGGCCGAAGAACGCGACGTGGGGCTGGGTCAGGTTGAACAGCTTGGTCACGACCGTGGCCACGCCGGCGAAGTGGCCGGGCCGCTTCGCGCCGCACAGCGGCCGGGCCAGCTCGCGCACCTCGATCACGGTCTGCGCGCCCGGCGGGTACATGGCGGCGGCGTCGGGGCAGAACGCCAGGTCGACGCCGCAGGCCCGGGCCTTGGCCAGGTCGCCCGCCTCGTCGCGCGGGTAGCGATCGAGATCCTCGCCCGGGCCGAACTGGGTCGGGTTGACGAAGATCGTCAGGATGACGACGTCGGCCTGGGCCCGGGCCGCGCGCAGGAGCGACAGGTGGCCGTCGTGGAGGAAGCCCATGGTCGGCACCACCGCCAGGCGGAGGCCGTCCCGCCGCAGGTCGTCGGCCCGCGCCCGCATCGCGCGCGGGTCGCGGATGACCTCGAACGGCAGGCGCGACGGCGGCGGCGCGGCGCCGGCCTCGCCCGGCGGCGTGGCGGCGGCCATGGCTACTTGCCGGCCGCGGCCGACGAGTAGAGCGGCACCGCCGCCGGCGGGCCGGCGATGGTCGAGAAGCTCTCGGCCGGGGACGGGAACGCGCCCGCGCGCACGTCGGCGATGAACCGCCCGCACGCGTCCTTGATGGTGGCGCCGACGTCGGCGTAGCGGCGGACGAACTTGGGCTTGAAGCGGTCGTCCATGCCCAGGAGGTCGTAGATGACCAGGACCTGGCCGTCGCAGCCGGCGCCGGCGCCGATGCCGATCGTCGGGATCCCGACCGCGCTCGTGACCTCGGCCGCGACCTCGCTCGGCATGCCCTCGAGCACGAGGGCGTAGGCGCCGGCGGCCTCGAGGGCGCGGGCGTCGGCGATCAGGCGGGCGGCGCCGGCGGCGTCCTTGCCCTGGACGCGGAAGCCGCCCATCTGGTGGAACGACTGCGGCGTGAGGCCGATGTGGCCCATCACCGGGATGCCGCTGGCGACCAGGCGCGACACCAGCTCGGCGTGCTGGGCGCCGCCCTCGAGCTTGACGGCGTGGCAGCCGCCCTCCTTGACCAGGCGGCCGGCGTTGCGCATGCCGGCCTCGACGCTCTCCTGGTAGGTCATGAACGGCATGTCGCCGACGATCTGCGCGCGCCGCGCGCCGCGGGCGACGGCGCGGCAGTGGTAGATCATCTCGTCGAGCGTGACCGGCAAGGTGGTGTCGTGGCCCTGCACCACCATGCCGAGCGAGTCCCCCACCAGGAGGATGTCGGCGCCGGCCTCGTCGAGCAACCTGGCGAAGGTCGCGTCGTAGGCCGTCAGCATGGTGATCTTGTCGCCCCGGGCCTTGGCCGCACGCAGGGTGTGGATCGTGACGCGCTGACTGCTCATGTTGTCCTGGGTCGCCGTCCGTGGAGTGGATCGACGCCTGTCGACAGCATGCGTCCGAACCTAGCGCTCCGCAACCACCGGGATGCGCACCGTGCTGTAGGTGCCGGGGGCGGGCCGAGGCAGGCTCAAGCCCAGCCCCACCTTCTCGACGCAGTCGACCGCGGCGTTGCGGGCGGCGTCGTGCTCGCCGGGCTCGAAGAGCTCGGGGACCGCGCGGACGCCGGGGCTCTGGGCCTCGGGCGGCCGCCGCATCACCAGCACCGGGCCGCGTCCCCCCACCGCCGGCGACACCGTCCGGCGCCCGCCGGGCGCGACGGTGGGCCGCCGCGGCGGCGGCGGCTTGCCCGGTGGCCCGACCTGGGTCACGCGGAGCTCCACCAGCACCGAGGGCACCGCGGCCATGCAGCGGCGCAGCGCCGGCATCGCCGCCCGCACCGCCTTCTCGAACGCGGCGCGGTCGCCGGTGCCCTCGAGGTCGAGGCGGGCCGCCAGGTCGACGCCGGCGAGGGCGTCGACGTGCTCCTGGGCCCGAGCACGCCACGGGCTGTCGGCCGGCGCCTGCTCGAGGTAGGTGCGGAACAGCGCCAGCGCCCGCTCGGGCGCGCGCAGCGAGCCGAAGGCGCGCACGTAGTGGTAGTCGGCGGGCGGCACGAACGGCAGGCGTTCGGCGCGCAGCGCGCTGTTGACGTCGCCGGCGCTGGCCGCGATGTCCTCGGCGTCGCCGGGGCGGCGGGCGCGATCGTGCGCGACCGCGAGCAGCCAGCGCGCCATCGCCAGCGTGACCCGCTCGTTGCGCGCCTGCTCGAAGGCGGCGATGGCCTCGGCCAGGCGACCGCTGGCCATGTACAGCTCGCCCAGGCGCAGCCAGCTCTCGCCGCTGGTCTCGCCGCGGGCGACCAGGGCCTCGAGCGCGATGGTGGCGGCGGCGAGCTCGCCGGTGCGCGACAGGCAGGTCGCGAGCCCCAGCTCGAGCGGTCGCCCGGCCGCGGTCCGGTTGTGGCCCTGGGGCTCGTGGCGGGCCGCCAGGCGGGTGGGGCGCCACGCCGGCGCCAGGGCCTGGGCGCGGGCGTAGGCCTCGGCGCACGCCTTCCAGTCGCGGGTGCGCTCGGCGGCCACGCCGAGGTAGCCCCAGGCGTCGGGGAGGTCGGGGCGCAGGGCGGTGGCTTCGAGCAAGAGCTCGCGGGCGCGGGTCCAGTCGGCGGCGCGCTGGCGCAGGTTCTCGACGGCGCCGGTGAGCAGGTGCTCGTAGCGACGCGCGCCCGGGCGCGCGGCCTCCTCCCAGAAGTCGCTGCGGGCCTCGGCCTCGGCCTCCTCGTCGACCGGCGGGCGCGGGTAGCGCGTCGACTGGGCCTGGGCGGCGGCGGCGCCGGCGGCCACCACCGCGGCGACCAGGAGCGCGCCGGCCCTCACCGCCGCGCTCCCGGGCCGCCGCCAGGCGCGGGGCGGCGGGCGGCGACCGCGGCGCGGTTGGCGCGGGCACGCGGCGCGAACTGCGGGTGGGCGCCCGAGGCCACGAACAGATCGTAGAAGCGGATCGCCTCGTCGTGGTAGCCGACGGCGTCGTAGCCGAGCGCGAGGTAGTAGAACTCCTCGCCGCGCGGCACGTAGAAGACGCGGCCGCTCAGGATCTGGCGCTCGAGATCCTCGATCCCGCGCGGGCCGAAGGCGCGCAGGATCGCCCGCGCCTGCGCGCCCTGCTCGTCGCGATCGAGGGCGACGGCGAGGCCGAAGTAGTGCGAGACCGACTGCTCGAGCTGGAGCGTGCGCCGGTAGGCGATGATGGCCTGATCGAGGTCGCCCAGCATCATCTCGGTCTCGGCCAGGTTGCCGATGACGATGCTGTCGGGCGCGCTGAGCTGGCGCCGCGCCAGGATCTTGCGGTAGTCGGCGCGCGCCGCCGCCAGGTGCTCGGGGGTGCCGAGCTTGGTGTGGAGGATGGCGCGATCGAACAGGATCTCGTCGGTGACGCGGGGGTCGAGGGGCGCCTTGGCCTCGAAGGCGTCCCAGTGGTCGATGGCGCGGGTGGCGGCCACGCGCGCCGCGGCCGAGGTCAGGAGCGGGTTGCCGTCGCACAGCGAGGCGCCCTCGTCGCGCCGGCACTCCAGGTAGAAGGCGTGGATGGCGGCGGCGGCGCGGAAGTGGGGCTCGGCGGCCTCGGGCCGGGCCATGGCCGCGCGCTCGTAGGCGGAGATGGCGCGCTCGAGGTAGAGCCGGCGCCGGCGCGCCACCTGGCTCTCCGCCACCGCCAGCTCGAGGGCGCGGTCGCCGTCGAGCATCGCGATCGCGTACTCGCGCTCGGCGACCTCGGCGTCGCCGCCGCGGGTGGCGGCCTGCCACACCGCGCCCAGGTCCTCGGCGCGCGCCGTCGTCACCGTCACCGCCGGCGCGCCGGCGGGCGGGGCGCCGATCGCGACCGCGAGGGCGACGGCGGCGACGACGCCGCCGCGGGCGCGGGTCACGGCGCCCTCCGGCGCG
>CAADGB010000179.1 GCA_900696455.1 uncultured delta proteobacterium | reverse complement strand
CGCCGACGGCCAGGCCGCGCTGGTCCGCGCCCTGCGCGCCGGGCGCGCGCCCCGCGCCTGAGGGCCGCAGGGCGGAGTCGAGGTCGTGCCGGGCGCGAAGCGAGTCACCGTCGTCGGCGCCGGCGTCATCGGCCTCACCGCCGCCCTGGCCCTCGACGAGGCCGGGCACGACGTCACCGTCGTCGCCGCCGCCACCGGCGACGACACCACCTCGGCGGTGGCCGGCGCGATCTGGCTGCCGTTCCAGGTCGGGCCGCCGGCCGCGGTCACCCGGTGGGCGGCGCGCACCCGGACCTGGCTCGAGGCCCTGGCCCGCACCACGCCCGCCGCCGGCGTCGATCTCCTCGAGTGCCTCGTCCTCGACCACGGCGAGCGGCCGTGGTGGGCCGACGCCGTCGGCCCGCTCGAGCGGGTGACCACGGCGCTGGCCGGCGGCGCGCCGGCGTGGCGGTTCGTCGCCCCCCGCGTCGATCCCCGCCTCCACCTGCCGTGGCTCGAGGCCCGCCTGCCCCGCCCCGTCGCGCGCCGCCGGGTCACCCGCCTGGCCGACGAGCCGGGCGACGCCGTCGTCAACGCCACCGGGCTGGGCGCGCGCGCGCTGACCGGCGACGCCGCGCTGGTCGGCAGCTTCGGCCAGGTCCTGGTCGCCGCCCCCGGCGGCCTCGCCCTCGGCACCTCGCTGTCCGACGACCGCGACCTCGACGCGCTGTTCTACACGATCCCGCGCGCCGCGCCCGGCCCGGGGCGCGAGCACGTGGTGGCCGAGGTGATCCTGGGCGGCTGCGCGCTGCCCGGTCGCGACGAGCTGCCGCCCCGGCCCGACCCCGCGATCCGCGCCCGCATCGAGCGTCGAGCGGCGGCGCTCGGCCTCGCCCCGGGCGCCGTGGTGGGCGAGCGCGCCGGCCTGCGCCCGGTGCGGCCGACGGTGCGCGTCGAGCGCGACCCCGCCGACCCGCGCGTCATCCACGACTACGGTCACGGCGGCGCCGGCTACACCCTGGCCCGCGGCTGCGCCGAGGACGTGGTCGCCCTCGTCGCCGGCGATGCCGGCGTCGATCCCGGCGGCGATGCCGGCGGCGACCCCGGCGGCGACCCCGGCCTCGATCCGAGCCTCAGGGACGCGTGAGCAGGTAGGCCGTCACCACCGCGGCGATCGAGGCCACCAGCACCATCACGAAGATCCACGGCGCCCGCGACGGCGGCGGCGCGGCCCGCGCCCGCTCCTCGGCGCCCCGCCCGCGCGCCCCCTTGCCGCCCCGGTCGGCGCCGGCCGACGCGGCCTTGCCGGCGGCGCTGGCCGCGCCCGGCTCGGGGCGCGGCACCTTGTCGGTGCGCGGCGCGGCGGCGGCGTCGCGGCGGTCGTCGCGCCGGTCGTCCCGCTGGATCACCCGGGTCGGATCGTCGTCGCCGACGCGGCCCTTGCCCATCGGTTGCACGACGAGCATGGCGTCGCCGTCGCGGCGCGCCGTGATCTGCCCCGGATCGGTCTCGTCGCCGCGCCCCACGTCCGAGGCCGACAGCAGATCGGCCGTGCCCAGGCCCGCCGTCGCCGGCGCCAGCGGCGTCGTCGTCGCCCCCGGCCGCTCGGTCCGGGTCGACGCCGACGGCGCGGTCACCGCCGCGTGCATGGTCTTGCCCGCGCGCTCGTGGGGGAGCTCGTCGCCGGCGAGCGCCATCGGCGTCACCAGGCCGTCGCGCAGGCAGGTCTCCCACGCCCGGCGCAGCGCCGCCTCGGCCTCGGCCGCGTCCTTGAAGCGCCGCGCCGCCGCCGGCTCGAGCGCCTGCAGGCAGATCTCCGCCAGGGGCTCCGGCACCGACGCGTCGTGCCGGGTCGGCGGCGGGGCGTCGCCCTTGACCACGAAGGCGTTGGTGGTCTTGGTGTCGGGGCCCTCGTAGGGGATGCGCCCGCACAGGATCTCGTAGAGCACCGCGCCCCAGGCGAAGACGTCGGCCTGGGCGGTGTAGCGGCCCTCGCGGATGGCCTCCGGCGGCGAGTAGCCGGGCGTGCCCATGAAGATCCCGACCTGGGTGAGATCGCTGTCGGGCAGGCGGGCGATGCCGAAGTCGGCCAGCTTCCACCGCTGCTCGCCGGCGTGCAGCACGTTGGCCGGCTTGACGTCGCGGTGGACGATGCGCTGGCGGTGGGCGAAGGCGAGCGCGCTCGCCAGATCGAGGGCGATGTTGACGCCGCGGCCCAGCGGCATGCGCACCCGATCGAGGCGATCGGCCAGGGTCTCGCCCGGCAGGTACTCGAGCACCATGAACGGGGCGCCCGACGGCTCGTCGACGCCGACGTCGAAGATCGTGACGATCGCCGGGTGCTGCATCTTGGCCGCGGCCTTGGCCTCGCGCTGGAAGCGCTCGAGGTAGGCCGAGCGGATGCGCTTGCCCGAGCCCTGCGGCGAGACGATGGTCTTGACCGCGACCGTGCGGTCGAGCAGCGGATCGCGCGCCTTGTACACGATGCCCATCGCGCCCTTGCCGAGCATCTTGACGATCTCGTAGCGACCGATGGTCTGCCGGCCCTCGCCGCCGTCGAGCTCCATGCCCGGCGGCGCCACGAAGCGCATCCGCGACACCGTGCGCGGTCGCGATCCGGGCTCGACGTCCTGGCTCACGCGCTCGAATCTAACACGCTCGTCGCCGCCGCCGTCACTCACCCGACCGCGGTCGGTCCGCCGCCGCCGCCGCCGCCCGCGGGCCGCGGCGACCGGCGGTCAGTCCACGCGCTCGACGGGCTCGCCGGTCGGCGCCGGGGCCGGCGCCTCGTTGATGCGGCGCAGGGCCTCGACGAACCGGCTCTCCGGCACCGTCACCCGCGTCGGCATCCCGCCGCCGAGGTCGAGCAGGCGGACGAAGTCCCAGCCCGAGCCGAACGCGGCGGCGATCGTGAGCTGCCCCGAGTCCTTGACCATCGCCACCGGCGCCCGCGCCTGGCCGGCCAGGAGCAGGTCGGTCTTGTCGAAGGGCAGCGGGCTCTGCGCGCTGTCGACCCAGGCCACGCGACCCTTGATCGCGAAGCGCGCGGCCAGGGCGGCGGTGCCCTGGGCCCGCACCTCGAACTCGCGGGCGGCCTCGTCGATCACGTCGCCGTGGGCGCCCGGCTTCATGCCGCCGACCAGCCACCACACCACCGCGCGCTTGAGCTGGTCGTCGCGGAAGCGGGCGCGCAGGGCGTGATCGATGCGGGTGGCGATCGGCCCCGGGGTGCCGGTCCGGGTGTCGACGGCGCGGGCGTCGTCGTCGGCGCCGGGGTACGGCTCGACCCCGCCCAGCGCCCACTTGGCGGCGGCGTAGAGGCCGTCGAGGTCGACGTGGGCGCAGATCGTGTCGATGGGGCCGACCGTGCGCACCAGCTCCGGCGTGATCATCTCGGGGCAGGCGCCGTGGACGGCCTTGGTGGCGAGCACGAAGCGGCGGTCGCCGGCGAAGTCGACGTGGCGCTCGTGATCGTGGTGATCGACCCAGGCCGCCAGCCGATCGCCCAGCCCGTCGAGGAACGGGCGGGTGGTGGCCTCGAACGAGACGCTGGTGCCGACCGTGGCCGCGAAGGCGACGTCGAGCACGACCACGCGCCCGCGCAGGGACGAGGGCCGCGGCAGGACCCGCGGCGACGCGAACGCGAGGTGAGGCGTGCCCATCGCGCCACCGTACCCCGTCACCGCGGGCAGTGCATCAGCACCGACCAGCCGTCGTGGAGGTAGACCTCCCGCACCGTGCCGCGATCGCCGCAGCGCAGGGTGCCGGGTTGCGGGATGAGGCAGACGGTGCGGCGGCCGACCCGCGCCTGCAGCGCGGCGCGCTGGCCGGCGGGCACGTCGTCGAGCCAGGCCCCGTCGATGTAGACCGCGAGCGGGTCGCGGCAACCGCGGTTGTCGACGTAGAACGACACCGCGGCCGGCTCGGGCGGCGGCGGCCGGGACACGAAGCCGCCGCGGGCCCGGACCTGATCGTCGGCGGCGGTGCGGTAGAGCGCGGGCTGGGCGGCGGCCGCCGCCAGCAGGTCCTTGCGGCAGCCGCGCCGCACCAGCTCGCGCTCGAGCTGCGTGGTGAAGGCGGCCCGCAGCTCGCGCACGTCGACCTGGGCGGCGCGGTAGCCGGCGCGCACCCTCGCCACCCGCTGCCGCCACGCCGGTCCCAGCGACGAGGTCTCCCCGTGGTCGTCGTGGGTCGCGACCGCGCGGTAGGCCTCCTCGAGGTCGACCCCGGCGCGCAGGAAGCGCTCCTGGGCGGTGCGCGCCAGCTCCCAGCGCGTCGCCACCGTCACCAGCGGGCAGGTGCGCGGCGCCGTCCGCGCCGCCTTGAGGTCCTTGCCCGGGCCCTCGCCGATGACCAGGAGCGCCCCGAGGACGTGGCCGTGGAAGGCGACGCGCAGGCCGGCCATCGTGCCGGCCACGGCCTCGAAGCGCTGGATCGCCGCCTGGTAGGCGGCGCGATCGCCGAAGGGGTGCTCGAGCCGAGGCGCGCCCTCGCCGCGCAGATCGTCGCCGCCGCGGCCGAGCACGCCCAGGTTCCAGCGGGCGTCGGCGTGATCGGGATCGCGGCGCAGGGCCTCGACGAAGGCGAGCCGCGCCGCCTCGCGGTCGCCCTGCCGCACCTGCAGGAGGCCGCGCAGGTAGGCGGCGCCGGCGTCCTGGGGCGCGAGCTGGTCGAGGACGTCGAGCTGGCCGCTCGCCAGCTCGAGCTGGCCCAGGCGCAGCGCCGCCTGCACCAGATCGTGGCGCGCGACCGCGCTGCGCGGCCGGCGCTGGGCGGCCCGCCGCCAGTACCACAGGGCCTGCTCGGGCTGCCCGAGCTGCCAGGCGGCGGCGCCCAGGGCGACGTAGGTCTGACCCAGCCACGGGCCGAAGCGCTGGGCGCGCACGAACCAGCGGCGCGCCTCCTCGAACCGGCCGGCGTCGAGGAGCGCGGCGCCCGACAGGAAGACCGGGCGCGGATCGTCGGGCGCGATCGTCGCCATCTTGCCGTACCACTCGACGGCGCGCTCGACCTCGCCGCGCCGCCGCCACACGTCGCCGACCCGCTTGTGGGCGGTGGCGTCCCCCGGCCGCGCGGTGGCGACCCGGGTGAACACGGCGGTGGCGTCGTCGAGCCGCCCCAGCTCGCTGTAGGCCGCGCCGAGGTCGGTCCAGGCGTCGAGATCGTCGGGCGCCAGCCGGGTCACCTCCTCGAGCTCCGCCGCCAGGCCGGCGCTGTCGCCGGCCGCGCCGCGGAGGAGGGCGAGCAGGCGCCGCGCCCGCAGGTCGTCGGGCCGGCGCGCCACCACCCGCCCCAGCTCGCGCAGCGCCAGGCCGGCGTCCCCTGCCTGCCACGCGGCGTCGCCGACGCCGACCCGGGCGTCGAGATCCCAGGGCCGGAGCCGCACCAGGCGTCCGAACCGCTCGAGGGCCAGCTCGCTCTTGCCGGTCTGGCGCGCGTGCTCGGCGGCGGCGCGCAGGGCCGGCGCGTAGTCGGGCGCGAGCTCGACGGCGTGGGCGTGCTTGCCGGCGGCGCGGGCCGCGACCTTGGGATCGGGATCGGTCGCCCACAGCTCGCCGACCAGGCGCTGGCCGACCGCCATCGTCGGCTCGATGAAGACCGCCCGCACCAGATCGCGACCGGCCGCGGTCCGGGCGTCGACCGCCCCGGCGCCGATCGCGCCCAGCCAGCGGCCGAGGCCGCGGCCGACCAGGGTGAAGGCGTAGAGGTCCTTGCTGGCCGGCGCGCGCAGCCGCGCCTCGTCGGCGGCGGACAGCGGCCACCCGGCGCCGGTGGCGAGCTCGACCAGCGCCGCCCCGACCAGGGCGTGGGCGTCGTCCATGGCCACCGTGGCGTCGTGCTCGGCGGCGACGCGCGCCTGGCCGCCGTCGACCTTCCACAGCGTGGTCTTGACCCGGAGCTGCCAGTTCGGGCGCTGCACCCAGCCGGTCACGACCCAGCGGGCGTCGACCCGGGCCGCGAACGCCGCCACCGCGTCGGCGCGCCCGATGACCGGCGGCCCCTCCGGCACCACCCACGGCCCCCACGCCGGCGCCAGCCCCACCACCTGCTCGAGCCGCTCGCCGACGAGGAGCGGCAGGCCGGCCACCGTCCAGTCCAGGGCCTGGACGCCGGAGTTGTTCTCGAACGCCATCACCGCCACCCGATCGGGCGCGGCCGCCGGCACGTCGGGCAGGGCGGCGCCGGTGGTGAGCTCGCGGGGCGCCGCGCGCTGGGCGCCCGGGTCGATGGGCCCGGCGACCGGCTCGTCGAGGCCGGCGCCACCGACCGCCTGGGCGGCGGCGCGCTCGCCGCGCGCGCCGAGCGCCAGCGTCACCGCCACCGCCGCCGCCGCCACCAGCGGACCTCGCACGCGGTTGCTCGCCGGCGAGCACAGGTCCATGCTCCTCATGGTGCCAGCCGCCACGCCGGACGCCAAGCCGGACGCCAGGCCGGACGTCAGGCCGGACGCCCGGCCGCGGCGTCGCCGCCGGATCCGCGCCCTGTCGATCCTGCGCCTGCTGGCGCTCCTGATCGTCTACGGCGCGTCGGCGGCGGCGGCCTTCGCCTACCTGGCGGTGATGACGATCAACGCCGGGCTGCCGCGCGACCTGACCCGCGCCTTCGACTACCAGCCCAACCGCAAGAGCGTGGTCATCTCCGCCGACGGCGAGGAGATCGGCTCGTTCTTCATCGAGAACCGCCAGGTGGTGCCGCTCGATCGCATGCCGCCGCACGTGCCGGCGGCGTTCATCGCCAGCGAGGACGCCCGCTTCTGGGAGCACCCCGGCTTCGACGTGATCGGCATCGGCCGCGCGGCGTGGAAGAACTTCACCGCCGGCGAGACCAGGCAGGGCGCGTCCACGATCACCCAGCAGGTGATCAAGCTGCTCATCGTCGGCAACGAGCGCAGCTACGAGCGCAAGCTCAAGGAGATCGTGCTGGCGGTCCGCATCGAGCGCGAGCTGTCGAAGCCCGAGATCCTCGCCATCTACCTCAACCAGATCTTCCTCGGCAACAACGCCTACGGCGTGCAGGCCGGGGCCCAGACCTACTTCGGCAAGAACGTCGAGAACCTGACCGTGGCCGAGGCCGCGCTGCTCGCCGGCGTGGTGCCGGCGCCCTCCGACTACGCCCCGCACCGCAACTACCACCTCGCCCGCCGCGAGCAGGTGCGGGTGCTGCGCCGCATGCGCGAGGAGGGTTACATCAACGACACCGAGCACGCCGCCGCCCTCGCCGAGCCCATCGCCATCCTCGGCGCCCAGCCGCTCAACCACCTCGCCGCCCCCTACTTCGTCGAGCGCGTCCGCCGCACCGCCCAGATCGAGCTCGGCGTCGACCGGGTCTTCCACGGCGGCCTGCGCTTCTACGCCACCCTCGACACCCGCATGCAGCTCGCCGCCGAGGCCGCGCTGCGCCGCGGCCTCGAGGCGCTCGACCGCCGCCTCGGCTTCCACGGCCCGATCGGGACCGTGCCGCCGGCGGAGCGCGAGGCGTGGGCGACCGGCCCGGCCCGCCCCTACCGCCCCGGCACCGTCGCCGCCGGCGTGACCGCGGAGCGGGTCGAGCCCGAGCCCCGCTACGCCGCCATGATCGTCGCCCTGCCCCGCCGCCGCGGCGTCACCGTCGACCTCGGGCCGGTGGTGCTGCCGCTGGTCGACGCCGACGCCGACGAGCTGCGGCGGTGGAAGGGCGACGCCGGCCCGCTCGCCATCGGCGACCTGCTGCCGGTGAAGCTGACCGCCGACGGCAAGGCGGCGGCGCTGGCGCAGGTGCCGGCGATCCAGGGGGCGCTGGTCGCGATCGAGCCCGCGACCGGCCGGGTGCGCGCGCTGGTCGGCGGCTACGACTGGCAGGCCAGCCAGTTCGATCGCGCGGCCCAGGCCCGCCGCCAGGTCGGCTCGGCGATCAAGCCGTTCATCTACGGCGCCGCCCTCGCCGCCGGCCACACCCCGGTCGATCGCCTCTACGACGGGCCGATCTACGTCCCCACCGCCGCCGGCGTGTGGTCGCCGTCCAACTACGACGGCAAGTACACCGGCGCGGTGACCCTGCGCACGGCGCTGGCCAAGAGCCTCAACACGATCGCGGTCCAGCTCACCGTCGACGTCGGGCTGGATCGCGTGATCGAGGTGCTGCGCGGCTTCGGCATCGGCTCGGACATCCCGCGCCACATCTCGGTGTCGCTCGGCACCCCCGACCTGACGCTGCTCGAGCTGTCGGCGGCCTACGCCGGCATCGCCGCCGGCGGCCGCCGCGTCACCCCGCGCCTCTACGATCTGGTCGCCGACGGCGCCGGCCACGTGCTGATCGACGCCCGCACCGCGCCGCCGGGGCCCGTGGTCCTGCCGCCCGACGTCGCCTACGTCCTCGTCGACATGATGAAGGGCGTGGTCAGCCGCGGCACCGCCCGCCGCGCCCTCGACCTGGGGCGCCCCGCCGGCGGCAAGACCGGGACCTCGGCCAGCTTCAAGGACGTCTGGTTCATCGGCTTCACGCCCGACCTGCTGTGCGGCGTCTGGATCGGCCGCGACGACTCGACGCCCATCGGCGACAAGATCACCGGCGGCGGCGCGGCGGTCCCGATCTGGCTCGACTTCATGAAGGCCGCCCACCCGCCGACCCCGGTCCGCGACTTCGCGGTGCCGCCGGGCGTCGTGTTCGCGCGCGCCGACGAGTGGAGCGGCAACCCCAGCGGGCCGTCGCCCAGCGCGGCCTGGGTGCCGTTCGTCCGCGGCACGCTGCCGGCGCGGTTCGGCGCCAGCGGCCCGCTGCGTCGCTTCGACGAGCTGGTGCCGGCGCCGCCGCCACCGCCGCCGTGACCTCGCGCATACCGCCGGCCCGCGCGCCCGCGGATCATCGCCGCGCCGTGATACGGTCGCGCTCGATGATGTGGACAGCGATGTGGACCGCGGCTGGCGTCCGGCCCCCAGGCACTCGCGCCGCCGCGCTGGGCCTCGGCCTGGCGCTGGCCGCCGCCTGCGGCAACGGCGACGACGGCGTCGACCCCCGGCCCGACGCGATCTCGGCGTCGTGCATGGAGGCGACGATGCACAGCGACCTGACGTGGCTGCAGGAGAACGTGTTCACCCCCGGCTGCGCCGGCTTCAACTCCTGTCACCGCGGCGCGGCCCTCGAGGCCGGCGGCCTGTCGCTGGAAGAGGGTGACCTCCTCCCGCAGACCGTGAACGTCGACTCCGACCTCTTCCCCCAGTTCAAGCGCATCGCCCCCGGCGACCCCGACAACAGCTACATGGTCATCATCATGGGCGGCGCCGCGGGCCCGCTCGCTCCCGACGTCGGCACCATGCCCTACAACAACCCGCGCCTGTGCAACGAGAAGGTCGACGCGGTCAAGCGGTGGATCGCCGCCGGCGCCACCGATGGCACCGCGGCCGACGCCGGCGTCGACTAGGCACGTCGGCGATCCCATCGCCGGCCCCTCGACGACGGACCGACGACGGACCGACGAAGGACCGACGACGGGACGGCGGCGCCCCTGCATTCCCGATCTCTCTCGACTTCATAAGATCGCCATATAGCAACGGTTTTAGCCCGCCCCGGCTTGACGCCCGCGGAGCGACCTCGGTACAACCTACGACAATCCCCCGCGGAGGCCTGCGATCCCCATGGACTGGCTAAGCGAAGTCTTCTCGAAGGGCGGCGCGTTCTTCATCGTCAACACGTTCTTCCTGGCGGTGGTCATCGCCCTCATCGTCGAGCGGGCGATGTACTTCCTCGGCCGGGGCCACCTGAACGCCAAGGCCTTCCTCGAGCAGATCAAGCGCCTGCTCGCGGCCAACAACGTCGATCGGGCCAAGAAGCTCTGCGACGCCACCACCGCGCCGGTCGCGCGCGTGGCCAAGTCCGGGCTCAACCGGCTGCACCGCGGCGAGGCCGCGGTCGCCCAGGCCATGGAAGAGACCATGACCGAGGTGATGCCGGAGGTGAAGACCCGCATCGGCGCCCTGTGGTCGATGGCCAACATCACCACCCTGACCGGCCTCCTCGGCACCATCACCGGCCTCATCCGCACCTTCAGCGCGCTCGGCGAGGCCAACCCCGCGGAGAAGGAAGAGAAGCTGTCCGAGGGCATCGCCGAGGCCATGTACAACACCGCCTACGGCCTCTCGATCGCGCTCATCTGCATGGTCGCCCACCTCCTGCTCTCGGCGGCGATGAAGAAGGTCATCGCCGATCTCGAGTCGTTCGCGCTCCGCTTCGAGAACCTGCTCGCCGAGGGCGCCGCCGGCGCCCAGGGCCGCGGCGCCGGCGCCGCGCCCGGCCTGGCCGACGCCGAGCCCGCCTCCGAGCGCGACCCCGCCTGACCCGAGCCGACCCGCGGCGCCCACCGACCCGATGCTCTCCGCCCACCAGGTCCGCAGCAAGGCTCGCCGCGCGGTCAAGCGCCGCGAGGAGGACGTGGAGCAGATGGAGATCGAGGGCGGCGAGATCAACCTGATCCCGTACCTCGACATCGTCACCAACCTGATGCTGTTCCTGCTGGCGTCGGTGTCGGCCAACATCCTCTTCGGCCAGATCAACACCCAGCTCCCCGATCAGGGCGCGCCGCCGCCCGACCAGGTCAACGACCCGAGCAAGGACCCGAGCCAGCAGCTCGGCATCGCGGTCGCGGTGACCAAGGAGAAGCTCATCCTGTTCTCGATCTCGGGCCTCGAGGGCTCGCTGCAGGCGCCCAAGCTGGTGCTCGACCTGACCGGGCGCCCCGGCGACCCGTGCGACGGCGGCTACCAGTGCGAGACCAACCGCTGCGTCAAGCAGGTGTGCGAGGCCGATCCCGCCGCCGACGTCACCCCGGTGTTCGACTACCGCAAGCTCAACACCGCCCTCCACGCCATCGCCCGCGACCGCTTCAAGGGGCAGTTCCGCAAGCCCGAGACCTACCAGGCCGTGCTCATGGCCGACCCCGCCGTGCCCTACGGCACGCTGATCTCGGTGATCAGCGCCATGCGCTGCAAGATGGCGCCGTTCGGCGAGGAGTCGACGACCTGCTTCCTGCCCACCGCCGACGAGAAGCTCAAGGCCGCGGCCAACCCGGTCGATGATCAGGCCCGCCTCTACGACACCGCGCGCACCCCCTACGACGCGGACCAGCACGCGCTGTTCCCCGACGTCGTGTTCTCGGGAGGCTTCCGGTGAGCTTCTCCCAGCGCGAGGCCCGCACCATCATCCGCAAGGAGGTCGCGCGCGTCCCCGAGGGCGAGGAGATCCGCCACCTCAACATCATGCCGATGATGGACATCATGACCATCCTCCTGGTCGCGTTCATCTCGCAGGCAGCGGCCAGCGCCACGACGCTCCTGGCCTCGAGCGTGACCGTGCCGTCGTCGGTGTCGGAGCAGCCGATGCCGGAGGCGGCGTCGACCCTCATCATCACCAAGACCGCGATCGTGGTCGAGGGCGAGGAGATCGTCGCGGTCCGCAACGGCGACGTCGACGCCTCGCTCAAGGAGGGCGGCGCCGACGGCCGCAAGATCCCGCGGCTGTCGAGCTTCCTCGGCAACCTCCGCCGCGAGCACGACGCCGCGCTGGCCCGCGACGGCAAGCCGGTGCCGCCGGTGCCGGAGCTCATGATCATCGCCGACCGCAGCACGCCCTACGGCCTCCTGCTCTCGGTCATGTTCTCGGCCAAGCAGAAGGAAGCCGGCTACAAGCGCTTCCGCCTGATCGTGCAGAAGCACCGGGTCGTCAGCCCGACCTGAGGGACGGGGTGCGCGGGCGGCCGGGAGGCCGTATACTGGGGCCATGTCGCTCCTGCGCCGCGCAGCCGCCGTCGCCGTGCTGGGCTTCTACGCCTACTTCTTCGCCGACTACGCCCGCTTCGCACCGCCGACGCTGGCCAAGGCGCTGTGGGCGATCTCGGCGCTCTACGGGGTCGGGGTGGTGGCGGTGGTGCTGGGCTTCTTCTGGGGGCGCTGGTTCGCGCGCGGCCTCGGCTACTGGGGCATCGTCGTCGGCCTGCTGATGATGTGGCAGCTCGGCGGCGTCGAGACCTTCCTCCTGGTCTGGGCCGGCAGCAACGCCGCGGTCGCGCTCTTGCTCACCGGCGAGCGCATGGCCGCCGCCTTCGACGGTCGTCAGGACTGGCGGGCGCGCTTCCACCTCGACGACAACGGGGTCGAGCGCCTGGGCAAGGCGGTGACCCGGGTCGGCATGAGCCTGCCCTGGCTGCTCCTCTACGTGCTCCTGCCCCGCCCCTCCGACCAGGCGCTCCTGCTGGTGCCCCTGGCGCTGGCCGGCGCCGGCCTGTGGGCGTTGCTCCGCCTCCGCACCTGGGGCCTGGTCGCGCTCGGCGGCGCGGCGACGGTCACCACCGCCCAGCTCGCGGTGGCGCCCGGCCCGACGCCCCTGGTCGGCGTGGCCGCCGCGGTCCTGCTCGCGGCCGCGGTCGCGCCGTTCGCGCGGCCGATGCTGCGCGCCCTCCGCGGCTGACCCGCCCTTCGCCCGGATCGAGCAGCGCCGCGCGGCGGCGCGATCCTCACCGCGCCGGGTTTGACCCTTGCGCGCCCCGGGGTTACGCTCGGCGGCGCATGAGGACCATCATCGTGGCGGCGATCTGCCTGGCGGTCGGCGGGTGCGCGGGGCTCTACTCCGGCAAGCCGGAGCGGGTGCGCCGCCCCAAGACCGAGAAGATGCCGGAGGAGACCGCGACCGCGGTCGAGATCAAGTGGGTCACCGAGTGCAAGGCCTCGTTCCAGGAGGAGCCGGTCGGCGCCATCGCCAAGCACAAGCGCAACGAGGCCCGCGTCCGGCCGCAGATCGAGCAGGGCGCCGCGCTGCTCGAGCAGGCCAGCGCCGCCAGCGACGACAACGAGAAGGCCGGCGCGGTCAAGCAGGCGATCAACACCCTGCGCCGCGTCCTCGACGACGCCCCGTACAGCCCGCGCGCGACCTACCAGCTCGCCGTCGCCTACGCCCGCGCCCGCCGCAAGGAGTGCTCGAAGCTCCTCCTCAAGCGCCTCGCCGTGCTCGAGACCTACCCGGACTTCTCGGCCGAGGCCAAGCGCATGATCCTGAGCGCCCAGGACGACCCCACCCTCAAGCTCTTCGAGAAGGAGATGCTCGAGGCCCTCGGCAAGTAGCCCCATGCCCACCTCCTCCCCGCCTCGTCCGTCTCGCCCGGGTGCGCTCCGACCCGCGCTCGCCCTCGCCGCCGTGGCCCTGCTCGCCGGCGCCGCGGGCTGCAAGAAGTCGCCGCCGCTCACGCCGCCGCCGCCGCCGGTGCGGCCCGAGCCGCTGCCACCGCCGCCGCCGCCGGCCGCGACCCGCACCGACTGCGATCCGTCCGCGCCCGGTTCGTCCGAGCCCGCCGTGCCGTACGCGCAACGGCAGCCGCGCATCGACGAGGCCCAGAAGCTGGCCAACGCCGCCGTCGCCAGCCTGCAGGCCGCCGAGGGCTCGGAGCTCGATCCGGCCACCCGCGAGCGCTTCATCACCGAGGCGGTCGACGGCCTGCTGATCTCCCTGGCCGCCGACCCGTACAACGTGCACGCCACGTACAACCTGGCGGCCGCCTACGCCCGCATCAACCGCAAGCAGTGCTCGCTGAACATGCTCGAGCGGCTGACGCTGATGCGCGAGCACCACAGCCGCAAGGTCGAGGTCGGCAAGAAGCTCGACCGCCTGCTGGGCCGCAACAACACGCCGCTGGACCCCGACTTCAACGATCTCCGGCAGGACCGGCGCTTCGCCTGTCTCATTCACAACATGGGCGCCGAGCGGCCGCAGGCCTGCTGGTAGCCGCGCGGTCACCCCGCGGCCGCTGGCGCCGGCACGACATGGGCGCCGAGCGGCCGCAGGCCTGCTGGTAGCCGCGCGGTCACCCCGCGGCCGCTGGCGCCGGCACGACATGGGCGCCGAGCGGCCGCAGGCCTGCTGGTAGCCGCGCGGCCGCTGGCGCCGCCTGCTGGTAGCCTCGGGGTCGCACCCCGGCCGTCCCTGGCCAGGCACGGACAGCGCGGCGCGGCTTGTCGCCCCCCGCCGGTTGCCGTACAACCGGGGCCCCCACCTCCGGTGACCCCGTGAAGCTCTCCGCGACCCTCACGCTCCTCGTCGTCGGCCTCGCCGGCGCGCTCGCCGCACCGCCCGACGCCGAGGCCCAGCCGCGGGGCCGCGCCGCCAAGCCGCCCAAGGCGCCCCGGGCGTGTGGCGTCAGCGCCATCCCCCTGGCCCTCGGCAACGAGTGGACCTACGAGCCGGTGCCGCCGCCGCCCGAGCGCACCCTCACCGAGGCCCAGGTCCGGCTGACGCCCATCCAGCCCAAGCGCCTGGTCATCAAGGTCACCGCCATCGAGGCCAAGAACGACGGCACCCACGTCACGCTGACCGAGGACCACGACGGCCGCGTCCACACCACCACCCTGCGCTGCACCGCCGGGGGCACCTTCTCCCTGGCGCCGGACGCCTTCTGGTTCGCCGGCGAGCCCGGCATCACCTACGGCATCGAGCTGGCGAACGTCGAGCGCAAGGGGCAGACCCTCAACCTGGCGGCCGGCAAGCTCACGGGCTTCGAGTGGTGGGACGACCTCAAGGCGACGTGGAAGCACGTCCCCACCGCCAAGGCCAGCCCGCGCATGCACGGCGGCACGCTCGAGGTCGTGCGCAACTTCGTCGTCCTGCCCGAGGAGAAGCTCCAGCTCCCCATCGGCGAGAAGGCCGGCGAACAGCTCAAGGCCATCAAGCTCGGCCTCGAGACCACGGTCAAGGTCACCCTCGACCCGGCGCCGCCCCAGCCGCTCAAGGCCCCGCCGATGCTGGTCAACTTCTTCTGGTTCGTCGACGGCATGGGCCCGGTCCAGGTGCTGAACAGCTACGGCCAGCAGTACGTCCTCACCCGCCTCGTCAGCAACTGATGACGCGCGCGCGGGCTCGGCGCGCTGCTGGCGGGCGGCGCGGGCGGTGACGACGCCACGGCGGCGCACGCTCCGGCTGCGCCGGCCGCTGCGGCGCGCGATCGAGCGCGGCCACCCCTGGATCTACGACCGCGCGCTCGGCGCCGTCGACGCCACCGCCGGCGAGGTGGTGGCGATCGCCGACGACCGCGGCCCGTTCGCCACCGCCTTCGTCGATCCCGCCCGCCCGCTCCGCGCCCGCGTCCTCGCCCTCGACCCCGAGCTCGCCGTGGACCGGGCCTGGGCCGCCGAGCGCGCGCGGCTCGCCGCCAGCCACCGCCGGCTGCCACCCGAGCTCGCCGCCACCGACGCCGTGCGCGCGATCCACGGCGAGAACGACGGCCTGCCGGGGCTCACGATCGACGTCTACGCCGGCGTGGCCGTGGTCGTGTTCGACGGCGGCGCCGCCGCGGCGTTCTGGCGGCCGCGGCTCGACGCCGTGCTCGACGGCGTGCGCGCCGGCGGCCTCGCGATCACCGGGCGCTGGCTGCGGCCGACCCGCGGCGACGGCGGGGGCGGCAGCGGCGACGACGTGCCGGCGCTGGTGCCGATCCACGAGGGCCCGGCGCGGTTCGCGGTCGACGTCCGCCACGGCCAGAAGACCGGCTTCTTCCTCGATCAGCGCGCCAACCGGGCCCGGGTCGGCGCCCTGTGCGGCGGCGCCTCGGTCCTCAACCTGTGCGCGTACACCGGCGGCTTCTCGGTGTGGGCCGGCCTCGGCGGCGCCCGCCAGGTGACCAGCGTCGACCTCGCGCCGCGCGCGATCGCGCAGGCCGAGGCGCACTGGCGGGACAACGGCCTGCCGCTGGCGGCGCACACCGGCGAGACCGCCGACGTCTTCGCCTTCCTCGACCGCGCCGTGGCCGCACGCCGGCGCTGGGACGTGGTGATCGCCGACCCGCCCAGCTTCGCGCCCAGCGAGGCGGCGCGGCCCCGGGCGCTGGCCGCCTACGGCCGGCTGGCCGCCGCCGCGCTGGCGGTGACCACGCCCGGCGGCCTGCTCGTCCTCGCGTCGTGCAGCTCCCACGTCCACGACGCGGACCTGCGCGAGCTCCTGGCCACCGCCGCTGGCCAGCGGCCGCTCCAGGTCGTGGAGAGCCGCGGCGCCGCTGCCGATCACCCCACCTGCCCGGGCTTCCCCGAGGGCCGCTACCTCGATCTCCTGATCTGCGCGGCCTGAGACCTTCCGGGACAATCCGATCTCGGTCGGACCGCCAGCGTGATCCTGCACGCACTTGCGGGAATCAGGCGTGTCGGGCCTCACGCCTCGCGCACCAGGGGTGCGCCGGATCGGCACAGGAGCCGAAAGGCCGCTTGACCACATGAGCCTACTCCAGTACCTAGGGCCCCTTCCGCCTGACCTCCGTCCGGCACCGGTCTCCCTCCTCCTCCTCGCCACCAGGAGACGTCCCATGCTCGTCGCGACCTCGCGCGGTCCCCGCGCCCTCCGCCTCGCCGCCCTCCTGTCCGGCGCCCTCGCCCTCGCGCTGGCCGCCTGCGCCGACGGCGGCAGCGGCCTCCCGCAGTGCGAGGACGGGATCGACAACGACGGTGACGGGCTCATCGACGGCGCCGACCCGGCGTGCATGGCCGGCAACGACCGCGAGAGCGAGGACCCGCCGCCGGCCTGCAGCGACGGCCTCGACAACGACGCCGACGGCCTCATCGACCACCCCGACGACCCGGGCTGCGACAGCCCCGCCGACAACGACGAGTACAACCCCACCGGCGCCCAGTGCTCGGACGGCCTCGACAACGACGGCGACGGCCTGATCGACTACCCCAACGATCCGGGCTGCCTCGCGCCCAACCAGAACAGCGAGGTCGACGACTGTCCCGACGGCCCCAACTGCCCCGAGTGCGGCAACGGCCGGGACGACGACGAGGACGGCAAGATCGACTACGCCGGCGGCGACACCGGCTGCGAGTCGGCCTCCGGTGCCCGCGAGTTCAGCTTCGACGCCGAGGCCTGCGGCCCGGGCACCAGCGTCAGCGTCCTGCCCCAGACCGGCGCGGTCTCGGACACGCTGGCCGCGGGCACCAGCAACACCTCGACCACCTGCGGCGGCAGCGCCACCGTCGGCACCGGCACCGAGCACGCCTACGTCTTCACCCTCGAGCGCCGCATGACCCTGGTGGCCACGACCGACTTCACCGGCACCGCCGTCGACACCGTCCTCTACGTGCGGCGGGCCTGCACCAGCGAGGCCAGCCAGCTCGCCTGCAACGACGACCTCGGCGCGACCAACAACCGGTCGACGCTGTCGGTCACGCTCGATCCGGGCTCGTACTTCCTCGTCATCGACGGCAAGACCCCGGCCGCGGTCGGCGCCTACACCCTGACCGCGCGCTTCTACGCCGGCCTCGGCGAGGAGTGCCAGGCCCCCTCGGAGTGCGCCCCCGGCCACGTCTGCCGGGTGGCCGCCGGCGCCACCGCCATGACCTGCGAGCTGCCGGTGTGCAGCGACGGCCGCGACGACGACGGCGACGGGCTGATCGACTTCCCGCTCGATCCCGGCTGCGACACGCCCGACGACATGACCGAGGACGACACCTGCCCCGGCACCGGCTGCCCGGCGTGCGCCGACGGCGTCGACAACGACAGCGACGGCCTGACCGACTACCCGGCCGACACGAGCTGCACCTCGGCGTCGGGCACGTCGGAGGCCGACTGCCCCGGCGAGACCGATCCCCTGGGCGTCATCACCGGCGCGGTCACCACCGGCACCACCGCCGGCGCCACCAACAACTTCGCCCCGGCCAGCGGCTGCTCGGGCGGCACCAACAACGCACCCGATCGCGTGCTCATGCTCCACGTGCGGGCCCCGCTCGCCACCCTGACCCTCGACACCGTCGGCTCCGCCTTCGACACCGTGCTGAGCCTCAAGGACAGCCTGTGCGCGGCCGATCTCGCCTGCGACGACGACGGCGGCGGCGGCCTGCGCTCGCGCATCACCCGGAGCAACGTCACCGTCGGCAACTACGCGGTGGTGGTCGACGGCTACAGCTCCGGCAACGGCGCCTTCACCCTCAACGTCGCCGGCACCTACGCCAACGGCGCCGCCTGCGACCCGACCATGCCCATGTTCCGCTGCGGCACCGGCTACGCCTGCCGCGGCGCCGCCGGCGCCGCCACCTGCCAGCCCGCGGCCTG
The DNA here is from genome assembly GCA_900696455.1 of uncultured delta proteobacterium. Classification (GTDB taxonomy): domain Bacteria; phylum Myxococcota_A; class Polyangia; order Haliangiales; family Haliangiaceae; genus UBA2376. The sequence continues at coordinate 12,479 of CAADGB010000179.1, read as the reverse complement.
CAACGACGGCCTCGACAACGACGGCGACGGCAAGACCGACTACCCGAACGACCCCGGCTGCACCAGCACCGCCGACGACGACGAGAGCGACGCCTGCTACCCCACCGTCGGCCCGGGCTGCCCGCAGTGCGGCAACGGCCTCGACGACGACGGCGACGGCTTCACCGACTACCCGGCCGACGTCGGCTGCGTCTCGGCCTCGGGCATCGACGAGCAGTGCGTCACCACCGACCCGGTGCGGGTCCTGACCACGGCCACCCTCACCAACCAGTCGACCGCGGGCCTGGCCAACGACGTCGACCTGTCGTGCGGCCTCGACGGCCGCGACGAGGTCTTCCGGGTCCGCGTCGATCACCCGATCGACGAGATCCGGGTCGACACGATCGGCTCGCCCCTCGACACCGTGGTCGCGATCAAGACCGGGAGCTGCACCTCGTTCGACCTGCAGTGCGACGACAACGGCGCCGGCAACGGCGACTCGCTGGTGTTCCTGGTCGATCCCGCGCCCGGCGACTACTTCATCGTCGTCGACGACCGCAACGTCGCCAACCCCGGCACGTACAACCTGCGGGTCACGGGCCGCTACCTGACCGGCGGCCGCTGCAACCCCGCCGGCATCTTCACCTGCGCCACCGGCTACGCCTGCCAGGGCGCCGCCGGCACCGAGCTCTGCGCCCCGGCCGCCTGCAACGACACCATCGACCAGGACGGCGACGGCCACGTCGGCTACCCCGACGACCCCGGCTGTGACAGCCCCAGCGATCCCGACGAGAGCGACGACTGCCCCAGCGGCCCCGGCTGCCCGGCCTGCGCCAACGGCATCGACGACGACGGCGACGGCTTCACCGACTACCCCGACGATCCGGCCTGCCTGGCGGCGTCGACGCCCAGCGAGCTGGCGCCCTGCACCTCGGCCGATCCGGTCCTGGTCTTCACCAGCAACGTCACCGGCGCCACCACCATGGGCCGCGCCAACGACGTCGACCTGAGCTGCGGCGCCGACGGCCGCGACGAGATCTACCGGCTGTACGTCACCCAGCCCCTGGTCAGCCTCACCGTCGACACCATCGGCTCCGACATCGTGGCCGCGGTCGCCCTGCGCGGCGGCACCTGCAACGGCACGACCGATCTGGCGTGCGCGGTCAACAACGCCGGCAACATGGACTCGCGGATCTCGGTGAACAACGTCGCCATCGGCGAGTACTTCATCGTCGTCGACGACCAGGCCACCGCCAACCCGACGACCTACAGCCTCAACGTCAGCGGCGTCCTGCCGGCGGCGAGCCGCTGCAACCCGGCCTCGACCTCGTTCGTGTGCACGGCGGGCTACGTCTGCGGCGGCGCCGCCGGCAGCGAGACCTGCGTGCCCACCGCCTGCAACGACACCACCGACCAGGACGGCGACGGCCACGTCGGCTACCCGGCCGACCCCGGCTGCACCGACATCTCCGACAACGACGAGAGCGACGACTGCTTCCCGACGATCGGCCCGGCCTGCCCGGTGTGCAGCAACGGCGTCGACGACGACGGCGACATGCTGATCGACTACCCGGCCGCCCCCGGCTGCACCGCGGCCTCGGGCACCACCGAGCTCGACTGCATGGGCGAGACCGATCCGATCCTCCTGGTGACGATGCCGACGTCGACGGGCACGACCGCGGGCGCCGCCAACAACTTCACGCCGAGCTGCTCGTCCTCGAACGCCCCCGATCGCGTCCACATGCTGACCCTGCCGGTGACGGTGCAGACCCTGACCATGGACACCATCGGCAGCGCCTTCGACACGATCCTGCACTTCCGCGACTCCACGTGCGGGACCTCGATCGCCTGCGACGACGACAGCGGCGGCGGCCTGCGCTCGCGCATCACCCGCACCGCCGTGGCCCCCGGCACCTACGCCATCATCGTCGACGGCTACTCGACCAACAACGGCGCCTACACCCTCAACGTCACCGGCACCGTGGCCGCCGGCACCGCATGCACCAGCCCGCTGTTCGCCGCCGGCGTGCTGAGCTGCGCCGCCGGCACCACCTGCAACGGCAGCGTCTGTCAGTAGCGCCGGGCGCGGGTCGGGCGCGGGCGCCGGTCCGCGGCCGCCGCCGGCCGCGGTCGCCTGGACGGCTCCTAACGACCGGCGCCGGCAAGCGCCCGACATCACTCGCGCGGCCCCACCTTTCCGGTCGGCCTGAGCCGCCCGAGCGCAAGCGAGGGCGTGTCGAAGGCCGACAAGCCGCGGCTGCTTCCCGTTCGTTTCCCGCGAGCTCCGACCGCGGTCGGTGAAGGGCTCAGGCCGGCCTCAGGCCGGCCGCACCGGGCCCCGGCGCCCGGCCTCGGCCAGGAGCGCGGCGGCCCGCGCGTTCATCTCCGCCTCCTCGGCGTCGTCGCGGTGGTCGTAGCCGAGGAGGTGGCACAGGCCGTGGGCGGCCAGCACCCGCAGCTCGGCGGCCAGCCCGGCCGGGCCGCGGCGCCGGGCCTGGCGGCGGGCGGTCTCGACCGAGACCACCACGTCGCCGAGCACGCCGGCGCCGGCGGCGCCGGGCGGGCCCTCGCGCTGGGCGAAGGCCAGGACGTCGGTGGGCTGGTCCTTGCGCCGGTAGGCGCGGTTGAGGGCCCAGATCTCGGCGTCGGTGGTGAAGCGGAAGGCGGCCTCGAGCGGCCGGCCCTCGTGGCCGGCGGCGGCCCGCACCATGCGCACGAGCTGGCGGCGCAGGGCCTGCCACGCCGGCGCCGGCAGGGTCCGGGCCGCCCGGTCCACCTGGACGTCGACGGTCACCACCGGCCCGCCCGCGGTCCGGCTCACCGGTGGACCAGCTCCCAGATCCGGGCCTCGAGGAAGACCCGGTACAGCTCGTCGTCGAGGAGCCCCTTCTTGACGTCGAAGGCCAGGATGTCGAGCGCCTTCTCCACCGGCATCGCCTTCTTGTAGGGGCGGTCCTTGGCGGTCAGCGCGTCGTAGATGTCGCTGATCGTCATCATCTTGGCCGGCACCGGGATGGCGTCGGCGGTCAGGCGGTTGGGGTAGCCGGTGCCATCGAGCTTCTCGTGGTGGGCGCCGGCGATCTCGGGCACGTCGCGGAAGGTCCGCCCCCACGGGATCTCGCGCAGGAAGTTGTAGGTGTGGACGACGTGGCTCTCGATCTCCTGCCGCTCGTCCTGGGTCAGCGAGCCGCGCATGATCTGGAGCGCGGTCGCCTCCTCCGCGGTCAGGTAGGGGTGGCGCCCGCCGTCGGGGTCGACGAAGAACCGGCCGGCGATGTCGGCGATGCGCTCGAAGCCGCCCTGCTCGAGCACGGTCGGCTCGTTGGCCGACAGGATCCAGCGCATCATCTCCTCGAGCTCGCGCAGGCGCTCGAGCGCGCTGGCGTCGATCTCGTGCAGGCGGTGGAGGTGCCCGCCCTCGACGCATGCCAGCTTCTGGTGCAGGCCCTCGACCTCGACGCCGCGGCGGATGAGCTGGAAGCGCTGCAGGATGTGCTCGCGCTGGTGCTCGTAGAGCTTCTTGGCCTTGACCAGGACGTGCTCGCGGACCCCGACCTTGCCGAAGTCGTGGAGCAGCGCGGCGTACTCGATCTGCTTGAGCTGGTCGGGGGCGAAGCGCAGGTCGCGGTAGCGCCCGACCTCGACCCGGTCGATCGCGCGGGCCAGCCCGGTGGTGAGCTGGGCCACGCGCTCGGAGTGACCGGAGGTGGTGGGATCGCGCGACTCGATCGCGGTCACCGAGGCCCGGACGAAGCCGTCGAACAGGGTCCGCACCTCGTCGTAGAGCCGGGTGTTCTCCAGCGCGATGCCGGCCTGCGACGCCAGCGACGAGGCGTAGGCCACCGACGCGGCGTCGAACGGCACCACCCCCCGCCCGAAGTCGTCGGCGGCGTCGAGCCGGATGAAGCCGCGGGCCCGCTTGGTGATGAGCTGGATGACGCCGATGACCTGGCTGCGGGCCGAGATCATGGGCACGGTCAGGATCGACCGGGTCTGGTAGGCGTACTTGTCGTCGAAGCTGCGATCGTGGACGAAGCCCCACGGGTTGTTGCCGAGGCCGGGGGCGTCCAGTCGGTAGAGGTCGGGGATGTTGACGACGTCCGAGGTCATCACGCAGGTGCCGACGATCGAGCTTCCCGACACCGCCATCGTGAAGCCGCGCGAGTCGATCTGGCGCGAGTCGTTCTGGCTGACCATGAAGCGCAGGACCCGCAGGTCGGCGTCGTCGTCGCCCTCGACGATGTAGACCGAGCCGGCGTCGGCGCCGGTGACGTCGCGGGCCCGGCGCAGGATGATCTCGAGCAGCGAGTCGATGTCGCGCTCGCGCGACAGGGCGCGGCCGGTGTCGATGAGCAGGTCGTTCTCGTAGTGGGCCTGGGCCAGCTCGAGCTCGAGCCGGGCCGCGACCTGGCGCAGGGCGGTGGTCTCGGCCCGGGCGCGCAGGGCGAGCACCACCCGGTCGATCGAGGCCGGGACGGCCAGGGCGGCGACGTCGCCCTCGTCGGCCAGGCGGTGGGCGGCGCCGGCGATGAAGTCGTCGTCGTGCCCGACCACCATCAGCGCGTAGTTGCCGCTGCGGGCGCGCACCAGGTGGGGGGCCAGCCGGGCCGGGTCGCGCCACACCTCGGGCCAGGCCAGGACCACCAGCAGCGGCGCGGTCGCCCGCTCGAGCACGGCCTGGGTCTCGAGCTCGAGCCAGCCCTCGCCCTGACGGCGCAGCGTCCACGCCGCGAAGCGATCGTCGCGCACCACCGCGCGGGCGACGTCGTCCAGCGACGTCACGAGAGGGCGTCCCACGCCGGTATTCTATACCGGCGGCGGGTCGCCGGCAGCGGCCGCGGGCCCGACGTCATCCCCGGCGGCCGTCCCGGCCCCGGCGGCCGCGCGCGCGTCGCCGGCGCGGGCCTCGTCCCGGTCGTCGCGGGCCTCCCGGTCGTCGCGGGCCTCCCGGGCGTCCCGGGCCTCGCGCTCCTGGCTGCGGGCGCGATCGCGGCCGTCGTAGGCGCGGATGATCGCCGCCACCAGCGGGTGGCGGACGACGTCGGCGTCGGAGAAGCGGGCGACGCCGATGCCGCGGATGCCGTCGAGCAGGTCGAGGGCGTCGCGCAGCCCCGAGCGCTGGCCCCGCGGCAGGTCGGTCTGCGACGGGTCGCCGGTGATGACCGCCTTGCTGCCGAAGCCGAGCCGGGTCAGGAACATCTTCATCTGCTCGACGGTGGTGTTCTGGGCCTCGTCGAGGATGACGAAGGCGTCGTTGAGGGTGCGGCCGCGCATGAAGGCGAGCGGCGCCACCTCGATGACGTCGTCGGCCATGAGCCGCTGCACCTTCTCGGGATCGAGCATGTCGTGGAGCGCGTCGTAGAGCGGGCGCAGGTAGGGGTTGACCTTCTCCTCGAGCGTGCCGGGCAGGAAGCCGAGGCGCTCGCCGGCCTCGACCGCGGGCCGGGTGAGGACGATGCGGCGGATCGTCTTGTCGAGGAGCGCGCGCACCGCCAGGGCCATGGCCAGGTAGGTCTTGCCGGTGCCGGCGGGGCCGACGCCGAAGACCACGTCGTTGCCGCGGACCAGGTCGATGTACTGCTTCTGGGCCACGCCCTTGGCCGCGATCGGCCGCCCGCCCCGCGGCACCAGCACGGTGTCGCTGAAGATGGGCGCCAGCTCGGCGGAGGCGTCGGCGGCCAGCACCTTGACCGCCCGCACGACGTCGTCGGAGGCCAGGTGCTTGCCCTTGCGGGCGAAGCCGTAGAGCTGCTCGAGCGCCGAGCGCACCACCGCGGTCGACGCGTCGTCGCCCTCGATGGTGATCTCGTTGCCGCGCAGGTGGAGCTGGGCGCCGGCGGTGCGCTCGATGAGCTTGAGCCGGGTGTTGTTGGTCCCGCACAGCGCCTGGAGCGCCTCGGGATCGTCGAAGGCCAGCTTGTCGCGTCGAAGGATGGGCTTGGTCACGTCGGGTTCGGTTCTGGCCCGGGCGAGCGAGGTCCGCCGGCTCGCGGGGCGCCGCGGTGTAGCACGTCCGGGGGCCCGGCGCCCACCCGCTCCCGGCCGGGCGCCGCGCGCGGCGTGCCCGCACGACGAAGACGTGGCCGGGTAGTGCTAGCGTGCCGGCCATGATCGCCCCACCCGGCTCGTCCTTCCCTCGCCTGGTCGAGGTCATGGCCCGCCTCCTCGCCCCCGACGGCTGCCCGTGGGACCGCGAGCAGACCCTCGCCACCCTGCGCCCGTTCCTGGTCGAGGAGACCTACGAGGTCCTCGACGCGCTCGAGCGCGGCGACGTCGCCCACCACCAGGAGGAGCTGGGCGATCTGCTCATGCAGGTCGTCTTCCACGCCGCCCTGCGCCAGGCCGAGGGCGCGTTCGCCATCGACGACGTGATCGCCGGGATCGTCGACAAGCTGGTCCGCCGCCACCCCCACGTCTTCGGCGGCGAGGGCGCGTCCACCGCCCGCACCGCGGGCGAGGTGCTCAGCCAGTGGGAGCAGATCAAGGCCGCCGAGAAGCAGGCCGCCGCCACCGCGACGGCGCCGGCGCGCACCCTGGCCGGTGTCCCGCGGGCGCTGCCGGCCCTGGCCCGGGCCCAGAAGCTCGGCAGCAAGGCGGGGCGGGTCGGCTTCGACTGGGGCGGCTGGGCCGGCTCCCTGGCCAAGGTCCGCGAGGAGGTCGCCGAGGTCGAGGAGCTGGCCCAGGCCGGCGCGCCCGACCCGGCGCTGGCCCACCACGAGATCGGCGATCTGCTGTTCGCGGTCGTGAACCTGGCTCGCAAGCTCGACGTGGACGCCGAGCACGCGCTGGGCGACGCCTGCGGTCGCTTCGCGCGGCGCTTCGAGTTCATCGAGGACCGGCTGCGCGAGCGCGGCCGCTCCCCGGGCGAGTCGAACCTCGACGAGATGGACGCGCTGTGGAACGAGGCCAAGGCCCGCGGCGTCGGCGTCGCCACGCCGGCGCAAGAAACCTGACGTTTTTTTGTGCAGGAACGGTCGAAGTCCCGTCATCACACGCGTTCCGGCCCGGTGACGGGGAGGTAACACGCAACTTGTCCACAAGCGCGGGGGCCGCCCCCCGGCGCTCCCGGGCCGGGCCCCCGCCGCGGCGGTCCGCCCGCCGGGGCGAAACGCCCCGGATTCCGAGGGGGATCCGGTCCGCTTGACACATCCGGCCGACCCCGATACATACCCTCCCCCAGCCCCCGACTCTCCAGGAGACCAGTTCCGTGGCCAACCATCCCTCGGCCGAGAAGGCCAACCGCCAGTCGCTCAAGCGTCGCGCCCGCAACAAGGCGGCGATGAGCGCGCTGCGCACCGCCGTCAAGAAGGCGCGCACCGCCATCGACGGCAAGGCCGCGAACGCGGCCGAGCTGCGCAAGGCCGCCATCTCGAAGATCGATCGCGCGGTCAGCCGCGGCGTGCTCAAGCGCGGCACCGCGTCGCGCTACGTGTCGCGCCTCGCCACCCGCGACGCCGCCGCCTGAGCGCCTCCGACGCGGGGCGCCGGCGTCCTCGTCGGGGCCCGTTCGACCCGCGCGGGTGAGCTCGTCGCACGCGCTGGCCCGCGGCGCTCGCGCCGTCAGCCGCGCCCGCGGTGGCGCGAGGGCGCAGGCGCCGCCGCCGGCTCCGCGCTCGCGATGATCGACGCCACCAGGCGCTCGAGCACCAGGCGCTCGCCGAGCTGGCGGCCGAGCGTCTTCTGCGCCGCGCCCGAGGCCGCGACGTCGGTCGCCAGGCCGGTGGCGGCCGGCGACGGGAAGCCCTTGAGCGCCCAGTCCGCGGTCGCCACCAGCTCGGTGGCGCGGGCCAGGGCCGCCGGCGAGTAGCGCCGCGCCTGCTGCACCAGCTTGTCGACCACGAACGGCGGCACGCCCAGGCGCGACGGCAGCTCGTGCTTGGCCGCGCCCTCGGCGCGCGCGGCGTGGACCTGGCCGAGCTGGCGCAGGTTGCGGGCGAGCAGCACGAGCACGCCGATCGCGCTCTGCCGCTGCTCGGTCAAGGACGCCACCGCGCCCAGCGCCCGCCCGAGGTCGGCGACGCCGAGGGCGTCGGTCAGCTCGAACACCGTGCGCTCGCGGGTCTCGGCCACCAGCTCGTCGACGTCGTCGGCGGTGACCGCGCGGCCGCCGGCGTAGAGGCCGAGCTGGTCGATGCACAGGGCCAGCCGCGACAGGTCGGCGCCGACCGCCTCGGCGAGGCGACCGACCGCGGCCGGCGCCAGGCTGACGCCGCGGGCCTGGGCCTCGGACCGGATCCACGGCTCGGGGTTGCGCGGCGCCTCGAGGACGTGCAGCCAGCCGCGCTTGCCGACCTGGGCGTAGAGCTTCTGCCGCTTGTCGAGCTTGCTGGTGATCGCGAACAGCACCGTCGACGGCGACGGATCGTCGAGGTAGGCGAGGAGGCCGGCCAGCTCGTCGGCCGGGGTCGCCGCCAGATCGCGCACCAGGACCAGGCGCCGCGGCCCCATCATGGGCAGGGTCTGGCAGGTCGTGATGACCCGGGTGGCGGTGGTGCGGCCCTCGATGACGTCGTAGTTCCAGGCCCGCATCGCCGGCGGCACCGCGGCGTCGCGGACCGCGGCCAGCGCGCGATCGACGCGGATCGGGTGCTCCGACGCGACCACGTAGACCGGGTCGAGCCGGCCGGCGGCGGCGGCGGCGACGAGATCGCTCACCCATGCACCCTACCAGAACCGGCCGCGCGCGACCGCCGCCGCGACCGTGCTGTAATGCCGCCATGGCCACGCTGTTCGTCGCCGATCGCGCGCTGGTGGGCGGGATCGCCCGCGGCGAGACCGCCGTGCTCGAGGACGGCGGCGCCATCGTCGCGGTCGGCGCGCCCCACGACGTGGCCGCCCTGCCCGCCGCCGCCGGGGCCGAGGTGGTGCGCTGGCGGCACAAGGCGCTGGTGCCGGGCACGGTCAACGCCCACAACCACAGCTTCCAGTCGCTCCTGCGCGGCATCGGCGACGACCTGCCGTTCCTGGTCTGGCGCGACCGCGCGCTCTATCGCTACTCGCCCCGCCTCGACGCCGAGGCCATGGCCACCGCCGCCCTGTTCGCGTTCGGCGAGATGCTCCTGCACGGGGTCACGACCGTCTGCGATTTCTACTACGTCAACGCCGGCGGCAACGACCACGCCGCGGCGACGATCGAGGCCGCCCGCCGCCTCGGCATCCGCGTCGTGCTCGCCCGCTGCTTCTACGACTGGGACGGCGCGCCCGCCGCCTACCGCGAGACCGTGCCCCAGGCGGTCGCCAACTTCGCCGCGCTCCACGCCCGCTACCACGACCGCGAGCGCCGCCTGGTGAGCGTGCAGCCGGCCCCGCACAGCCAGCACGGCGCCACCCCGGCGATGATCGAGGCCGGCGCCGGCGCCGCCCGCGACGCCGGCGTGCCCTGGCACATCCACCTGGCCGAGGAGTCGTACCAGGTCGCGCAGTCGCTCGAGCGCTTCGGCGCCCGCCCGCTGGCGGCGGTCGCCGCCCTCGACGTCGACCTCGCCACCGCCAACGTCGTCCACGGCTGCTGGTTCGACGAGGGCGAGCGCGCGCTCCTGGCCGAGCGCGGCGGCCGGCTCGCCTACTGCCCGGGCTCCAACATGTTCCTGGGCGACGGCGTCACCGACGTGGTCGATCTGGTGGCGCGCGGCGTGCCCGTCGGGCTCGGCACCGACGGCGGCTGCTCCAACAACCGGGTGAGCGTGCTCGACGAGATGCGCACCTGCGCGCTCCTGCAGAAGGTCAGCCGCACCGACGGCCAGGCCATCGACGCCGAGGCGGTGTGGGCGATGGGGACCGTGGGCGGCGGGCGGCTCCTCGACCTGCCGGTGGGCGACGTCGCCGTCGGTCAGCGCTGCGACCTGGTGGCCGTCGATCTCGACGATCCGTCGCTGTGGCCGGCGCAGGCCCTGGCCAAGAACCTGGTCTACGCCCTGTCGTCTCGCGCCATCACCGATGTCGTGGTAGATGGAGAGGTGGTCGTCGCCGACCGCCGCCTGACCCGGGTTCCCCTCGACGAGATCCAGGAACGTGTCCGCCTCCTCACCAGCGACTGGCGCCGCGCGCAAGGGCCGGATGAGCCCTGAGCGCCCCGACCGCCCAAACCGCGACGACCGCGACGACCGCCGCAACCGCGACGACCGCCGCGACGACGACGGCGACGCCGGGCGCGCGACGGCCGACGCCGGCGGCCGGATCGCGATCGAGCTCGCCCACGCCCGCGGCAACCACCTGCGCTGGACGCTCATCGGCGGCGCGCTGGGCGCGGCCGCCGTGGTCATGCTGGGCACCCTGGGCAAGGGGCTGGGCGTGCTGCTGCTGCTCCTGGCGGCGTGGTCGGCGTGGAAGCTGTTCCTCACCTTCCGCCACCCGCCGGGCACCCTGATCGTCGACGGCGACCAGCTCACCCTGCCCCGCGGCCTGTGCCGCGGCGCCCCGGTGGAGGTCGCCCGCGGCGAGGTCACCGCCGCCTTCTTCCTGCGGCGCGCGGTGCCGTGGACCCGCGCCGCCCCGGTGCTGGTGGTCGAGGTCGGCCGCCGCGCGTACGCCTACCCGCGCGACTGGTTCGAGAGCGAGGCCGACCAGCGCCGCATCCTCGACGCCCTCACCCCGGCCCCGCCGGCGCCGTGAGCGGCGCGCGCCCCGCCGGCCTCGCCCCGCGGCGCGCGGCCGCCCTCGTCGCGGCCGCCGGCCTGGTGCTCGGGCTCGCGGCCCCGGCCGGCGCCCAGCCGATCACGGTGACGATCGGGCCGGCGCGCCTCGAGCACGACCCGGCGTGGAGCGGCGAGCCGGTGGCCGAGGGTGGCGCGCCGGCGCTGGTGCGGCGCCAGGGGCCGGCGATCTTGACCGTCACCCGCACCGCCGCGCCCAACCCCGCGGCGTGGCGGCCGCGCACCCGCGACGCCTACCTGGCGGAGGTCGAGGCCGGGTTGGTGGCGGGGGCGACCCGGCTCGCGAGCAAGCGGCGCGCCCTCGGCCAGGCCGGCGTGCCCACCCTCGATCTCACGCTGCGCCGCCGCGGCCCCGCCGGCGCCGCCGAGGTGGTCGCGGTCCGCGTGCTCCTGTTCCGCACGATGACGATCGCGGCGGCGGCCGCCGCCCCCGACGATCGCGCCGGCCGCAAGCTGGTCGAGGGCGCGGTGGCCGGCCTGGCCCCGGTGCGGTGACCAGCTCGAGGCCGGTCAGAACGTGACCGGGATGTCGAGGGTGTTGTTGTCGTGGTCCTCTTCCTCGAAGACCCGGTCGGGGTTGACGCGGACGCGCAGGGTGTAGCTGCCGGGGGCGACGTCGGTGATGTCGATCCACTGGCACGGCAGGTAGTACGGGTACGAGTCGGCCCAGCCGGCGCTGATGCCCTGGTTGGCGCAGGTGTAGTACGGACCCGGCCGCCCGGGATCGATGGCGAACGTGTCGAGCAGGCAGAAGGCCTGCTTGTGGCCGGCGATGACCACGCCGCCTGGCCCCACCAGCTCGTAGGCGGCGTAGCCGCCGAAGTGGTAGTGGCCGTGGCACACCGAGTACTCGAAGAGCGGGTTGGTCTCGGGCGGCCCGAAGTACAGGTCGCCGTGGCCGATGTTGGCGGTGACGGTGGTGAAGCGCAGGAGGCGGCGCGAGCCGGGGGCGCCGACGCAGGCCTCGACCAGCTCGCAGGCGTCGGCCGAGAAGTTCATGTCCTGGTAGAGCACCGAGTCGCGCATCAGGTCCTCGACCAGCACCATGTCGGGCAGGGCCGGCCGGCCGTCGCTCGGGGCGTCGGTGCGCGCGTCCACCGGCAGCTCGGCGTCGAGCTCGGCGGCGTCGGCCCGGGCGTCGGCCGGCACCACCTCGTCGGGGCCGCCGCACCCGGCGACGGCGACGGCGACGGCCGCGACCGGGGCGGTGAGCGCGGCCCGGGTGCGCGAGCCCGGCGTCCGGCGACGGCGCGACGACATCCGCGGATCCTACTGCCGCTCGAAGCAGGCGACCACCTCGACGTGGGCGGTCTGCGGCATGAGATCGAGCGCCTGGGCCCAGCGCGGCGCCAGCCCGGCGGCGGCCAGGAGCTCGCCGTCGCGGGCCAGGGTGGCGGGGTCGCACGACACGTAGACGACGCGGTCCGGCCCCAGCGCCGGCAGCGCCGCCACCGCGGCGCGGGCCCCGGTGCGCGGCGGATCGAGGAGCACGAGGTCGAAGCGCGCGCCGGCGGCGGCCAGCCGGCCGACGACCGCCGCGTCGTCGCCGAGCAGGAGCTCGCCGGCCAGGCCGGCGGGCGGCGCCAGCGGCGCCCGGCCGTCGCTGGCGGTGACCGCGGCGCCGGCGGCGACGAGATCGCGGGTGAAGTTGCCGCTGCCGGCGTGCAGCTCGAGCACGCGCAGGCCGCGGCGCAGCGGCGCCACGGCCTCGGCGACCACGGCGCGCAGGGCGTCGTTGCCCGCCCGCGACGCCTGGGCGAAGTCGTCGCCGCGCGCCTGCAGGCCGGGCTCGAGCTCGATCGCGGGGGCGCCGGCGTGGCCGGCCTCGCCGCCGGGCGCGCGCCACGT
>CAADGB010000178.1 GCA_900696455.1 uncultured delta proteobacterium | reverse complement strand
GCCGCCCGCGCCGCCCGCCGCACCCGAGCGCCCGCGCCCGCCCGACGGTGGCGCGCCGTGACCTCGGCGCCCGGGGGTGGTGAGGCCGACGCCCGCGCGCGGCTCGCCGCGGCGCGCGCCGCCGGCGATCAGGACGCGCTCGCCGACGCCCTGGTCGATCACGCGACCCTGGTCCTCGAGCGCGGCGACCTCGCCGGCGCCCGCGCCGCCCTCGACGAGGCGGGCGCGATCCACGCCGCCGCCGGCCGGATCGAGGATCAGGTGCGCGCGTTGCACCTCGCCGCCACCGTGTCGCGGGCCCTGGGCGAGCTCGACGAATCGCTGACGCGGGCGCGCCGCGCCGAGGCGCTCGCCACCCCGGGCACGCCGCCCCTGGTCGCCGCCGTGCTCGAGCAGGCCGAGGTCGCGGCGCTGCGCGGTCGGCACGACGAGGCCGCGGGGCTGTACGGGCGCGCCCTGACCATCGCCACCGACGCCGGCCTCCTCGCCGATCACCAGGCCCGGCTGCGCCGCAAGCGCGCCCAGTCGCTGGCCGGCGCCGGATGCCTGGCGGAGGCCGCCGACGAGCTGCGCGTCGCCCACCAGCTCCACGACCGCGCCGGCACCCCGGCCGAGACCCGCCGCACCCTGGTCGAGCTCGCGGTCGTGCTCGAGCAGGCCGGGGCCGGCGACGAGGTCGACGCCACGCTGATCCAGGCCCGGACCGAGGCCGACGCCGCCGGCGACGCCCACGTCCTGGCCGACGTCGAGCTCCTCGCCGCCGGGCGGGCGGCCGCGCGCCGCGCCTTCGATCTGGCCCTGGCCTGCGCCCGCCGCGCCCGCACCCACGCCCTGGCCGCGACCGCGCCCCTGTCGTACGTGTCGGCGGCGGCGACCATCGCCGACGTCGCCGACGCGCTGGGGGATCGGGCGACCGCCTACGAGGCGCTGGCCGCGGGCTGGGTCACCACCGGCGACGTCCTCGGCGAGGCCGCCGCCCGCCAGCTCTTCGAGCCCCGCCTGCGCGCGCTACGCGACGCCTGGGGGGACGCGGCGTTCGTCGCCGTCCGCGACGCCTACAACGACCGCCGACGCGCGGTCCTGCGCGGCGACGCCTCCTGACGCGGGCGGGGGGCCGGCGTCAGGAGGCGGCTGGGGCGGTGACGGCGACGCGGGCGCGAGCGCGGTGACCCCGCCCGGCAGCCGCGGCACGTCCGCGAGCGCCTCGCCGCGCTCGGCCACGACCCGCATGCGCCAGTCGCGGGCGGGGGCGTAGCTCGGATCCTGGGCCAGCGCGCGGTCGAAGCTGGCCAGCGCCTCGTCGAGGCGCCCCTGCTGGAACTCGCACAGGCCCATGTTGAACAGCGTCACCGGGTGCGGGCCGTAGAGCTCGAGCGAGTGGCGGTAGAAGAACAGCGCCTCGCGGTAGCGGCGCATCGCGTAGTAGACGTAGCCGAGCTCGAAGCCCACGTCCTTGCCGTCGGCGAGCGGGAAGTGGAGCTGCCACACCCGGCCCAGCGCGTCGCGCAGGCGCGCGTGCTGCTCGAGGTAGGCGTCGCCGGCGGTGCGGTGGAGGTCCCGCGACAGGCCGATGAACGTGACCGGATCCCACGCCGCCATGCGCAGCACGGCGAGGAGCTGATCGAGGTCCATCTTGTCGAGCGCGAGCTGATCGATGAGGCGGTAGACGTCGGTGGGACCGACCCGCTCCAGCACCTGGTCGAAGGCGTAGCGGGTCTCGGGCAGCGGCCGGCCGCCGGCCAGGGCCAAGGCGCAGATCTCGAGCGAGGCGTTGCGGCTGGCCTGGGCCAGCATGATCCCGCCCTGCTCCGCCACCAGCTCGCCCAGGGCGTGGAAGTTGACCATGAGCGAGATGCAGCCGTTGTGGTGCGCGAGGTGCGGGTCGCCGAGGCCGAGCAGGTCGAGCTCGCGGGCGTGGCCCTTGTCCGCCGACAGGAGCAGCATGCGACCGCCGGCGAGGCGCGCCAGGTTCTGCACGCAGCGCAGCGCGCCCAGGGGCAGGCCGAGCGAGGTGTCGCCGAGGCGAGCGGCGTAGCCGGCGAGGATGCGGCCGATCGCCGGATCGTCGGGGTAGTAGGCGGCGGCGTCGGCCACCGGCCGGTGCTCGTAGCCGAGCGCGACGTGCTCGAGGAGGTCGCGATCCTCGGGGCGCGGCGGCCGGACCATGCGCAGGGTGACCAGGCTCTCCTCGAGCTTGCCGCCGCGGATGCGGAACACGTCCTGCGACAGCGAGGCGAAGACGTAGTTCGCGATGACCACCATCGGGTTGCCGGCGGCGCCGGCGACCAGCACCTCCCCCGAGCGCTCGAGCCGCAGCTCGCCGTCCTTCTCGGCGTCGAAGCGGGCGAAGTCGAGGAGCCCGGCGTCGAGGAAGGGCCGCAGGCGCTCGTGCCGGCGCCAGGCCGCCAGGTTGTTCTCGGTGAAGTCGGTGAGGACGTAGCGGATGGGCGGCAGCGGGAACGGGATGAGCTCGCGCAGCTCGAGCAGCTTGCACAGGAACAGGTAGCCGAAGTAGCCGTGGCCGGCGCCGATCTCGACGACATGCACCGGCCGCGCCGGATCGAGCGCGGCCTCGCCGTCGACCGGGCGGCCGAGATCCTGGAGGAAGCGGAGCGCGATCCGGACGTAGGCCTCGGCGATGTAGGCGTTCGAGGTGACGTGGGACGGCACCCGGTTCTCGCTCCACGCCCGGGCGCCGCGGCGGTCGAAGAACTCGCGCTGCAGGCGCCAGACCGACGACTCGGACAGGCGGCGGCCCGCCTCCAGCACTTCGCCCTCGGGCGGTTGCTCGCTCATGACGGGCGAGCATACCATCGCGGTGGATGAACCTCGCCGGGGCGCTGGCCGACGTCGAAGCCGCGATCGCGAGCGACCGCCTCGACGACGCCGCGGCGCTGCTCGGGCGCGTGGCCGCGGCGATGCTCGCCCAGCCGCCCGAGCCCACGCTCCTGGCGCGGGCGGCGTGGCTGGCCGGGGCGGTGTCGCTGCGCGAGGGCGACGCCGCCGCTTTCGCCACGCTGTCGCGCGACGCCGTCCTCGCCCTGCGCCTGTCGGGCGAGCGCGCCCTGGCCGCCGCCGCCGGCGCGTCGCGCGACGAGCTCCTCGCCCATCTCGAGGACGTCGCCCGGGTGCAGACCGCCGGCGCCGCCGGGCTGATGGCGGCGCTCGAGGACCGGTGCGCGCTGCTGCTCGACGTCGCCGCCAGCGGCGGCTGGGACGACCCGCGGTGGGCCCGCATCGATCGCCAGCGCGCCCTCCTCCCCGGGCTGATCGCCCTGGTCGAGCTCACCACCGGCGCGCCGGCCCCGCTCGCCCGCGTCCTCGACGAGCTCCGCCTCGATCCGGTCGAGTGCGTGCTGTTCGTGACCCTGGCGCCGCTGTCGCACCACGACGCGCCGATCTGGCCGCAGCGCCTGGCCCGGCTGTGCTTCCGCGACTGGCGCGCCCACGACGAGGCCCTCCTGCGCCTGCGCGACGACGGCCGCCTCGCCCGCGGCCAGGCGCTCGCCGCCAGCCGCCAGGGCGAGCTCATGCTCGCGCCCCCGCTGCTCGCGCAGCTCTACGCGCCCTGAGCCCTCCCCCGACCGCGGTGAGCCCATCTCTCCGGTCGGCCCGAGCCCTCCACCGACCGCGGTCGGAGCTCGCGGGAACCGGCCGGCGAGCCCCTCTCGCCGGTCGGCCCGAGCCGCCCGAGCGCCAGCGAGGGCGTGTCGAAGGCCGACG
>CAADGB010000177.1 GCA_900696455.1 uncultured delta proteobacterium | reverse complement strand
GAAGCGGAAGCCGACGTCGTCGACCTCGCTGTCGCCGACCGTGAGGTAGGTGCGATCGCCGGCCCCCGAGCAGCCCTGGCCGCTGCCGGGCGACTGCGGGCCGAAGTTCACGACGAAGACCGCGATCAGGATGCCGAAGATCAGCCAGATGAAGAGGGACGCGCCCTGCTTGCGCATTTGTTCGAGCATGGGAGTTTGGACTCGCGATCCGCGGCCGGTGCCACGTCGGGAAGGGGCGGACTCTATAACGTCCAGGCCGCGGGCCCGCAAGCCGCTTGCATCCTTCCGACCGTGCGTGCTACTCCCAGCCGGCCCAGGCCTCCCGGCCGACCCATCTAATCGGAATTCTGGCGGGAATGCGCGCGTTGTTCCGGCGAGCACCCACCTCCCACTCCGGACCCCGCTCCATGAGCTCGAACCCCGCCTCGACGACCCGTGACCGCGCCGGGCGCGCCCGCGCGCGCGGCCAGAAGGGACGGTAGCCCGTGCTCTTCGACTGGGTCTACGGCATGTTCTCGAACGACCTCGCCATCGATCTGGGCACGGCTACCACGCTCACCTTCGTCCGCGGGCGGGGCATCGTCGCCAACGAGCCGTCGGTGGTCGCCGTCCAGGCCAACTCCAGCGGGCCCAAGCGCGTGCTCGCCGTCGGCAAGGAGGCCAAGGAGATGCTCGGCCGCACGCCGGGCAACATCGTCGCCATCCGGCCGATGAAGGACGGCGTCATCGCCGACTTCGAGGTCACCGAGGCGATGCTGCGCTACTTCATCCAGAAGGCGCACCAGCGGCGGACCCTGGTGCGGCCGCGGGTGATCGTGTGCGTGCCGTCGGGGATCACCGAGGTCGAGAAGCGCGCGGTGCGCGACTCGGCGCTGGCCGCCAGCGCGCGCGAGGTCTACCTGATCGAGGAGCCGATGGCGGCGGCGATCGGCGCCGGCCTGCCCATCACCGAGCCCTCGGGCAACATGATCGTCGACATCGGCGGCGGCACCACCGAGGTCGCGGTGATCGCGCTGGCCGGCATCGTGCTGTGGAAGTCGATCCGCGTCGCCGGCGACAAGATGGACGAGGCGATCGTCCAGTACATCAAGCGCAAGTACAACCTGCTCATCGGCGAGCGCACCGCCGAGATCATCAAGAAGGAGATCGGCTCGGCGTACCCGCTCGAGGAGCCGCTCACCGTCGAGGTCAAGGGTCGCGACCTGGTCGCCGGCGTGCCCAAGACCCTGGTGGTCAACTCCGACGAGATCCGCGAGGCGCTGCAGGAGCCGGTCAACAGCATCGTCGACGCCGTGCGCTCGGTGCTCGAGCGCACGCCGCCCGAGCTGTCGGCCGACATCGTCGACAAGGGCATCGTCCTGTCGGGCGGCTCGGCCCAGCTCAAGAACCTCGACGTGCTCCTGCGCGAGGAGACCGGGCTGCCGGTCATGGTGTGCGAGAACCCCCAGCTCGCGGTCGTGCTCGGCACCGGCCGCGTCCTCGACGAGCTGGCGCTCCTGCGCGAGATCGCGCTCAAGTAGGCCCGCGGTGGCGATGACCCTGCGCCGGCGCCTGGTCGACTGGGGGCTGGCCGCGCTGTTCCTGGTGCTGCCGGCGCTGGTCCTGCGCGCCAGCCTGCGCGCCCCCGGCGAGGCCGGCGCCGT
The DNA here is from genome assembly GCA_900696455.1 of uncultured delta proteobacterium. GTDB lineage: Bacteria > Myxococcota_A > Polyangia > Haliangiales > Haliangiaceae > UBA2376. Next base: position 5,671 of record CAADGB010000177.1, on the reverse strand, counting down.
CGACGAGGCGGTGCTGCGGGTGAGCGCACCGCTGCAGGCCGGGGTGTCGTGGCTGGTCGACGGCGTCGGCGGCCTGTGGCACGGCTACCTGGCGCTGGTCGACGTCGAGGACGAGAACCGCGAGCTGCGGGCCGAGAACGAGCGCCTGCGCCGCGAGCTGGCGGCGATGGCGCGCCGCGCCTTCGACGTGGCGGCGCTCGAGGAGGTGGCGGTGCTCAAGCGCGAGCTGCCCGCCGACACCGTCGGCGCCCGGGTCATCGCCGCGTCGCTGTCGCCGGGGTTCCGGGTGGTGCGGCTGCGCGTCGACCGCGGCGCCGGCGAGGTCGAGCCCGGCATGCCGGTGATCTCGTCGCAGGGCCTGGTCGGCCGGATCCAGGAGGCCTACGGCGGCCACGCCGAGGTCCTGCTCACCACCGATCCGCGCTCTGCGGTCGAGGTCGTGGTCCAGCGCACCGGCGGCCTCGGCATCCTGCGCGGCACCGGCTCGCCCGATCGCTACGCCTGCCGCATCGAGTGGCTGGAGCGCGGCAGCGATCCGGCCGCCGACGTCACGGTCCAGGTCGGGGACGAGATCTTCACCTCGGGGCTGGGCGGGGCGTTCCCCGCCGGGCTCAAGGTCGGCACGGTGCGGGCGGTGTCGACGAAGGACTACGGCATGTTCCAGGAGGTCGACGTCGCGCCCGCGGTGGCGTTCTCGCGCCTGCGAGCGGTGCTGGTGCTGCTGGCGCCGCCGCCGCCGCCCGATCCGGGCGGCGCGCGCCGGGAGCGCTCGCGGCCGGCCCACGACGTGCGGCCGTACTGAGGCCGTCACCCGCGCCGGCGCCGGGCCCTCCACCGGGCGTGCTCGCGGGTCCCGGCCACGACTTCGTCGTCGCGCCGGCGCGGGCCCCGTGGTAGGACCGGCGCGGAATGCGCAGCGCCACGCTCGTGCTCATCGGCTACGCCGTGATGGTGGTGCTGGGGGTGGTGTGGCCGCGGCTGCCGCTGGGGCCGCTGGCGCAGACCCCACCCGACGTGGCGGCGCTGACCGCCGGCTATCTCGGCCTGACCGCGCGCCGCGGCCTCGCCGGCGCGGTCGCCGCCGCGGTCATCACCGGCTACCTGGCCGACCTGCTCGCGGGCACGCCGGCCGGGCTGGTGGCCCTGGTCGCCGGCCTCACCTGCGTCCTCGGCCACCTGGTGCAGCGCCGCATCCTGGTCCGCGGGTGGGCGGTGGTCGGCTTCGCCGCCGGCCTCGGCGCGGTGGCGGCGCTCCTCACCTGGTGCCTGCGCTTCGTCACCGGCCAGCCGGGGGGCGGGCTGCGCGAGCCGGCGCTGGTGCTGATGCTGACCGTGACCACGGCGGTGGTGGGGCCGCTGCTCCTGCGCCTCTACCGCCGGGTCGACGCCGCGTTCGCGCGCACCCACCGCGAGCGCGAGCACGCGCTGGAGGGCCTGGTGTCATGACCGCCGCCCTGCCCGAGCTGGCGCGGCGCATGCGCTGGGTGATGCTCTTCCTCTTCCTCGCGTTCGGCGGCCTGGTGGTGCGGCTGTGGCAGCTCCAGGTGCTGCGCGGCGATCGCTACTACGACCAGACCGTCGACAACGTCGTGCACGAGCGGCTCCTGCCGTCGATCCGCGGCCGCATCCTCGACCGCAACAACGTGCCGCTGGCCGACAACCGCCCGGCGTTCAACCTCTACGCCACGCCGCGCGCGTTCTCGCCGTCCGCCCTCGGCGAGCTGCGCCGCCTGCTCGGCCTGTCCGACGAGGAGGTCGAGAAGGTGCGGACCCGGGTCGAGGCCGGGCGCAAGCGCGCCGCCGGCCAGCCGGTGCTGGTGCTCGAGGATCAGCCGCGCGAGCGCGCCGCCCGGGTCGAGCAGGAGCGCTTCCGGCTGCCCGGCCTCGAGGTCCGCCACGAGCCCTACCGCGACTACCCGCAGGGCGCGATGGCCGCGCACGTGCTGGGCTACATGAGCCAGATGACCGCGGCCGAGGTCGAGCGCCTCGAGGCCAGCGGCTACCGCCCCGACGAGCAGATCGGGCGCTACGGCCTCGAGGCCATGTGGGAGAACTACCTGCGCGGCAAGAAGGGCCGCGAGCGCTTCGCGGTCGACGCCCGCGGCCAGCGCCTCGACGAGGCCACCGCCGCCGGGCTGATCAAGGGCGACCGCATCATCGAGCCGGTGGCCGGCTACAGCCTGGTCCTGACCCTCGACGCCACGCTGCAGAAGCTGGCCGAGAAGGCGGTGGCGATCCACCCGGCGGCGGCGGTGGCGGTGGTCGAGGTCAAGACCGGTCGCGTCCTGGCGCTGGTGTCCAAGCCCTCGTTCGATCCCAACGTCATGACCGGCCACCTGACCCGGGCCGAGGAGAAGTTCCTCAACAGCGATCCGCGCAAGCCGTTCATCGACAAGACCCTGCGCGCCACCTACCCGCCGGGCTCCACCTTCAAGTTCGTGTCGACGGTGGCCGCCCTCGAGGACGGCCTGGCCCAGGAGGAGGAGCCGGTGGCCTGCACCGGCAGCTACGAGCGCTCGGGGACCACGTTCCGCTGCACCGGCTCGCACGGCAAGCTCGACCTGCTCGCCGCGATCCAGCGCTCGTGCAACATCTACTTCTGGACCCTGGCCGAGCGCGTGGGCATCGATCGCCTGGCCGAGGTCGCCAACCAGTTCGGCTTCGGGTCGCGCACCGGCCTCGGCCTCAACGGCGACAGCCCCGGCCGCATCCCGACCCGGGCCTGGTACGAGGAGCGGACGCGCTTCAAGATCGGCTACACCATCAACAGCGCGACCGGGCAGGGCGACGTCGACGTCACGGTGATGCAGGTGGCGATGGCCTACGCCGCCCTCGCCAACGGCGGCACCCTGTTCGTGCCCCAGCTCGTCGACCGCGTGATCAAGGCCGACGGCGGCACGGTCATCGCCTACGAGCCCCAGGTCAAGCAGCGCCTGACCACGCCGCCCGAGGTCGTCGACCTGTGGCGGCGCGGGATGTGGAAGGCGGTCAACGAGCCGGGCGGCACCGCGTTCGGCCACGCCACCAGCGAGATCGTGCCCATCCTCGGCAAGACCGGCACCGCCCAGGTCAAGTCGCGGCGCCAGCGCAAGGACGAGCCCGAGATCAAGGGCTGGCACCCCAGCACCGACCACGCCTGGTTCGCGGGCTGGGCGCCGGCCGACGAGCCCGAGGTCGCGATCGTCGTGCTGATCGAGCACGGCGGCTCGGGCGGCAAGGTCGCCGGCCCGGTGGCGCGCACGATCCTCGAGGGCTGGTGGACCAAGGTGCGCGCCGCGCCGCCGGCCGCTGGCGCGGCGCCGGCCAGCGGGGGGGCGCCATGAGCTACCTCGGCGGCCGCGGCTTCGAGCTGCCCACCGCCCAGATCGGGGTGTCGCGCTGGCGGCGCTTCCGCGCCAGCGTCGACTGGCCGCTGGTGCTGGTGGTGCTCGCGATCGCCGCCATCGGGCTCCTCAACCTGTACAGCGCGACCCACGGCACCCGCCACGCCGGCAAGTTCGACCAGCAGCTCCGCTGGATGTTCGTGGGCGGGCTCGCCTTCGTGGTGGCCACCGTCCTCGACTACCGCGCGCTGGTGCGGGTGGCGTGGCTGGGGCTGGGCGCGGCCGTGATCGCGCTCGTCATCGTCGACGTCGCCGGCCACGACGCCAAGGGCAGCGAGCGCTGGATCACCATCGGCAGCCTCGGCGGCCAGCCGTCGGAGCTGGCCAAGCTGGCGGTGATCCTGGTGCTGGCGCGCCTCATCCAGGACACCGCGGGCCAGCGCCCGAGCTGGCAGTCGCTGGCGCCCCGCCTCGCCGCCCTGGTGCTGCCGGTGGTGCTGATCGCGATCCAGCCCGATCTCGGCACCGCCAGCCTGGTGACGCTCATCATGCTGAGCGTCGGCTTCCTCGCCCTGCGCGACCTGTGGCCGATGGTCTACACCCTGTTCGCCATGCTCCTGGCCGTGCCGCTCCTGTGGGAGAACATGCACGACTACCAGAAGGGGCGGGTCCTGGCCTTCCTCGATCCCAGCGCCGATCCCACGGGCATGGGCTGGCACACCCGGCAGTCGATCTTCGCGGTCGGCTCGGGCAAGGTCACCGGCAAGGGCTTCCAGGAAGGGACCCAGAACCAGTGCGACTTCCTGCCCGAGCACTGGACGGACTTCCCGTTCTCGGTGTGGGCCGAGGAGTGGGGGTTCCTCGGCGCCCTCGTGCTGCTCGGCCTGTTCGGCTTCCTGATCGTGTGGATCCTGAACGTGGCCACCAGCGCGCGCGATCACGCCGGCGCCGTGGTGTGCGTCGGCGTCGCCGCCATGACCTTCTGGCACGTGCTGGTCAACGTCGCCATGGTGCTGGGCATGGCGCCGGTGGTGGGCGTGACCCTGCCGTTCATCAGCTACGGCGGCAGCTCGGTCCTGACGTTCTTCCTCGGCATGGGCCTGGTCGCCAGCGTCAGCCTGCGCAAGCACGGCTACTGATCGCGGTCGACCTGCGTCCACCGAGGGAGCGGGCGTGGATCAGGCGCCGCTCGGCTCGTCGGGCTCGCGGAGGGGGCGGGCGCGCACCCGCTCGTGCTGGCGCGCCTTGTAGGCCTCGTGGCTCTGGGCGCCGCTCTCGTTGGCGACCGCGGTGGCCTTGTCGGCGATCTGGAACTCGGTCAGCACGAAGACGACGTGACTGTCGTCGGGGCCGAGGTCGGCGCCGGGCACCAGGCGATCGATGCGCAGCGGCAGGTCGGCGATGAAGTTGATGATGCGGTAGCCGGGGCCCGAGAACTCGTTGAGCGACGGCGCGTCGGCATGCTCGCCGGGCAAGGGCGGCGCGGTCTGGCGGGCGAGCCGGGGCCGGCGCGCCAGCACCTCGTCGAGATCGATGAGCTGGTTCACCGACTCGCCGGGGACGACGTAGTTGAAGGGCACGAGCTGGCGGGTCAAGGTCGCCAGGGTCGGCACCAGATCCTCGTGGGTGGGGACGATCAGGCGGAACCGCAGCTTGTCGTAGATGCTGGCGGCCAGGGTCGAGAGCTTGGCCAGGAGCTTGGTGATCTGCGAGTCGCGCGGCTTGCGGCTCCACTCGAACTCGGCGACCGCCGAGCCGGCGGCGCGCAGCTCCTCGACCACCCGCACCACCTTGAGCTCGATCTCGCGGAAGATGGCGTCGTCGGAGACCGCCAGCCGCAGGAGCGCCTGGCGGCCGGCGAGGTGGTAGACGATGTGCATCACCTTGAGCACGACGCAGGCCGCCCGCTGGTGCGGCCCCTGGCGCGAGGCCATGAGGAACAGGTCGCGGGCGGCGACGTCCTCGGCCACCTCGTCGGGCAGCGGCAGGTGGAAGACGCGGGTGAGGTAGTCGACGGCGTCGGCGCGCACCGCCTCGAGCCGGTGCATCTCGGCCGGCGCCGACGGATCGAGCTCGCACAGGCGGAGGAAGCGGTCGACGGCGGCCTCGTCGTGGAAGGCCAGGCGGTGCCAGTCGACCACCGAATCGCCGCGCAGGAGCAGGCGGACCGCCTCGAGGTCGTCGAGGTCGAGGTCGTCGAGCGTCGGGGCCCGCCCGGCCCGGTGGTTCGCGCCCGGCACGGTCCGATTGTACACAGCGGGGCCGGGGTCGGGGCGCGGGAGCGAGGCCAGAGGCCGGGGCGCCCGCGTCGGGCGCTGGCCGGAGGTGGCCGGAGGTGGCTAGAGGTG
>CAADGB010000176.1 GCA_900696455.1 uncultured delta proteobacterium | reverse complement strand
GCCGACCGCGGCGGCCCCGACGACTCCGGGACCGGCCTCGAGCGCTGTCGACGCCCCGGGCGCCCGGCGGCCCCGCACCCTGCCGCCGCCGCCCGGCAAGCCGGTCACCACCGTGGCCGAGCCCGGCGACGACGAGGACGACCTCGGCCGGCCGCGCGCGGTCCGCTGGCCGGCGGTGCTGGTCGGCGCGCTGGCGGTGGCGCTCCTGGCCTTCGTCATCGTGCGCGCGAGCAAGGGTGGGGCGAGGGGCCGCGGCGGCGCCGTCGCCACAACGGGAGACGCCGCGCCCGCCGGCGCGGACGCGGGCGCCGGCGTGGCGACCGCGCCGGACGCCGGGGTCGTGGACGCCGGTGCGGTGGCGGTCGCGGCCGACGCCCGGCCGGCGCCGCTCGCGGTCGACGCCGGGGTGGTGGTGGTCGCGGCCGACGCCCGGCCGGCGCCGCTCGCGGTCGACGCCGCGGGGCCTGACTGGCGCGCGAAGCTGAGCGAGGCGCGGGCGGCGCTCGACGACGGCGACGCCGAGCGGGCGCTGACGCTGGCCGACGAGGCGCTGGCGGTGCGCACCTCGGCCCGCGGCCTGGTCCTGCGCGGCGACGCCCTGCGCCGCCTCGATCGCGTCGACGAGGCGCTGGCGGCGGCCGAGCGCGCGATCCAGGTGACGCGCAGCTACGCGCCGGGCTGGTACCTCAAGGGATCGATCCTGTGGAGCGTGCGCCGCTACGACGAGGCGCGGCCGGTGTTCGCGACCTACCTCGAGCTGCAGCCGACCGGCGCCACCGCCGACAACGTCCGCCAGCTCCTCGGCGCCGGCCCCTGAGCCGGTGCCCCGGTGGCGGCGCGCCCGCGAACGGGCGCGCCGGCCAGCGGTGCTACAGTGCGGCGGTGATCGTCCTCGGCCTCGAGAGCTCGTGCGACGAGACCGCCGCCGCGCTGGTCGAGGACGGCCGGCGCGTGCTCGCCGACGTCGTGGCCTCACAGCACGAGGTCCACGCCCGGTACGGCGGCGTGGTGCCCGAGCTGGCGTCGCGCGCGCACGTCGTCAACGTGGTCCCGGTCCTGCGCACCGCGCTCGAGCGCGCCGGCGTCGGCCTCGATCAGATCGACGGGGTCGCGGTCACCTGCGGGCCGGGGCTCATCGGCGCGCTCCTGGTCGCGGTCCAGACCGGCAAGGCCCTGGCCTGGGCCCGGGGCCTGCCGCTGGTCGGGGTCCACCACCTCGAGGGCCACCTGGCGGCGGTCTACCTCGAGCCCGAGCCGCCGCCGATGCCGCACCTCGCGCTCATCGTCTCGGGCGGCCACACCGCGCTGGCGCGGGTCGAGGACCACGGCCAGGTGGTCGAGCTGGGGCGCACCCGCGACGACGCCGCCGGCGAGGCCTTCGACAAGGGCGCCAAGCTCCTCGGCCTCGGCTACCCGGGCGGAGCCGTCATCGATCGCCTCGCCCGCACCGGCGATCCGCGGGCGGTCGAGCTGCCCCGCGGCATGATCGCGCGCTCGGCCGGCGACGACTTCTCGTTCTCCGGCCTCAAGACCGCGCTGCTCCACCACGTCCGCGCCCGCGGCGTCCCCGAGGGCCAGGCCCTGGCCGACCTGTGCGCCAGCTACCAGGCGGCGATCGTCGACGTGCTGGTCGCCAAGACCCGGCGCGCGGCGCGGCGCGAGGGCCTCGACCACGTCCAGGTCTGCGGCGGGGTGGCCGCCAACGGCGCCCTGCGCGCGGCCCTGCGCGCCGCCGGGGCCGAGGACGGCCTCACCGTGCACGTCCCGCCGCCGGCGCGCTGCACCGACAACGCCGCCATGATCGCCGCCGCCGGCTATCACCGCCTGCGCCGCGGCGAGCGCGCCGGGCTCGATCTCAACGCCACCGCCACCCTGCCGCTGCCGCGGCGGAGCGCCCATGCCTGACGGCGGACCCGCGTTCCCCGACGCCCGCACCCTGCTCGAGCGCCACGGCCTGCGCGCCAAGAAGCACTTCGGGCAGAACTTCCTGACCTCGGAGCGGGTGTTCCGCGCCATCGTCGACGCCACGGTGCGCGCCGACGACGACTGGATCGTCGAGGTCGGCGCCGGCCTCGGCACGCTCACCGCGCGCCTCGCCGAGCGGGTGCCCGAGGGCAAGGTCATCGCGCTCGAGCGCGACCCCGACATGGTCGGGGTGCTCACCGCCGAGCTCGGCCACCTCGACAACATCCACATCGAGGCCTGCGACGCGCTCCGCTACGATCTGACCGCGGTCGCCCGCTGGCACGGCGGCCCGATCACGGTGTGCGGCAACCTGCCGTACCACATCGCCGCCCCGATCCTGTTCAAGACCTGCGCCGCCCGCGCCGACGTCGGGCGCGGCGTGTTCATGGTGCAGAAGGAGATGGCGGACCGCATCGTCGCCGGCCCCGGCACCAAGACCTACGGCGCGCTCGGCGTGATGCTGCAGAGCTACGCCGCCTGCCGCCTGATCGCGGTCGCGCCGGCCGGCGCCTTCACGCCCGCGCCCAAGGTCGACTCGGCGGTGGTGCTGCTCGACTTCACCGCGCCGCCGGCGCTCGAGCTGCCCGAGGAGGAGCACCACCGCGCGATCGTCCACGCCGCCTTCGGCCAGCGGCGCAAGACCCTGCGCAACGCGCTGCGCGCGGTCTACGCCGCCGACGCGGTCGCGGCGGCGCTGGCCGCCACCGGCATCGACGGCGGCCGCCGTGGCGAGACCCTGTCACTGGCCGAGCTCGCCGCCGTCGGGCGCGCGCTGCCGGCCGCGGCCCAGGTCGGCATCGTGGTCGAGGACCAGGCGTAGCGGGCGCGGCCCCGCGGTCGGCCGCCGCGGTCGCGGTGGCGCCGACCCGCGTGATCCGATCGCGATCCGGCGCGCACGATCTGGTCAGCGCGCGCGCCGTGATGAATACTGCGAGCGGTCATGCCCGAGCTGCCGGAGGTCGAGTCGGTGCGCCGCGACCTGATCCGGCGCCGGCTCCGCGGCCGGCGCATCGTCCGCGTCCGCGGCAGCGGCAAGCCCCTGCGCATGAACCGCCCGGTGCCCCTGGCCGGGCTCGGGCGGGCCGCCCGCGGTCGCCGCATCGTCGCCCTCGAGCGCCTCGGCAAGTACCTCTTGCTCGGGCTCGACGGCGGCCCTCAGCTCCTCTGCCACCTCGGCATGAGCGGCAACCTGCTGATCGTGCCCCGCCGCCAGCCGTGGGCGCCGCACACCCACGTCGTCTTCGAGCTCGATGACGGGCGCGACCTCCGCTTCGTCGATCCGCGACGCTTCGGCCTGATCGACGTCTGTCCGCGCGCCGGTGCGCGCGCCCACCCGGCGCTGGCCGGCCTCGGCGTCGATCCCATCGCCGAGGGGCTCCCCGACGGCTACCTGTGGACCAAGGCGCAGCGCCGCACGGCCGGCGTCAAGGCGCTGCTCCTCGATCAGCACGTGGTGGCCGGGGTCGGCAACATCTACGCCTCCGAGGTCCTGTGGCTGGCGCGGATCGCGCCGGGGCGGCCCGCCCGCCGCCTCGGCCCCGACGGGGCGCGGGCGCTGTCGCTGGCCATCGACGAGGTGCTGCGCTTCGCCATCGACAACGGCGGCACCACCCTGCGCGACTTCGTCGGCGCGGGCGGCGAGCCCGGCGAGAACGGCGAGTACCTCCTCGTCTACGGTCGCGACGGCACCCCGTGCCCGCGGTGCCGGACGAAGGTGCGGCGGCGAGTCGATCAGGGCCGCGCCACGTATTTCTGTCCAACGTGCCAGAAGCGTTGACGGTCTAACGGCGTGATGGCGTGCAAGCTGGCGTGGCCCCACGCGTTGACTGGCCGTGCCCCTACGACCGAGCCCGCCGCTGGGGTAGTGTCGAGGGCGCGGCCGGGGTGGGGCAACCGCCCGGATCTGCACCCGGATCCGCAAGACGCAGAGGGACGCGCGACGCCGCGATGCTGACCCAGGAGGCCGACGAAGACCTGATGGTTCGCTACCAGCAGGGAGAGGTGCGCGCGTTCGAGATCCTGCTCGGGCGCCACCGCAAGTCGGTCTACAACTTCGTGCTGCGCTACATCGGCGACAAGGAGACCGCCGAGGATCTGCTGCAGGAGACGTTCATGCGCGTCATCAAGGGCGCGGACGCCTACAAGCGGCAGGCCAAGTTCACGACGTGGCTTTACACCATTGCGCGGAACCTGTGCGTTGATCAGACGAGACGACGCAAGCACAGGAAGCACGCCTCGCTCGATGCGCCGATGGCCGCCGCCGACGACAGCGGGACGCTGCTCGACGTCTTGCCGTCGAACGAGATGGCGTCGGACCGCAAGACCGTGAACAAGGAGCTCTACAGACGACTGCAAGGCGCGATCGGCGCCCTGTCCGAGGAGCAGCGCGAGGTCTTCCTCATGCGCGAGTTCCTCGACATGCCGTTCAAGCAGATCGCCGACGTCGTCGGGGTGCCCGAGAACACGGTGAAGAGCCGGATGCGCTACGCGCTCGAGAAGCTCCGCCTGGATCTCGACGAGTACAAGGACCTGGCCAAGGCGGTGCCCTGATGCCGCGCCCGGGCGCTCCCGACCCGGCCGCGCCCGACGAGCTGTCGGCCGACGAGCGGGGCGCGCTCGCGCACCTGTACGAGGGCGGCGAGGCGTCGCCGGCGGCGGCGGCGCGGGCCGCCGGCTGGCGGTCGGTGCGCGCCGTGGTCGCCCACGCCCGGCGCGAGGGCTTCGACGAGGAGCCGCCGGCGCGCCTCGACGCCCTGCTGCTGGCCGCCGCCCGCCAGCACGCCCCGGCGCGCGCCGGGGTGCTCGAGCGCCTGCGGCGGTGGCTGTCGACCGCGCTGCTGCAGCCGGCGGTGCTGGGCGCGGCCGCGGTCGCGGTGATCGGCGGCACCGCGGGCGTCCTCTACCTGCGCGGCCAGGTCCGCGTCAGCGAGCCCACCGTCGGCGAGCGGGCCCCGGCGGCGCCTCGCTTCGAGGCCCACCCCGCCGGCGAGCTGGCGGGCGTGGCCGGCCTCGACAACGACGAGGCGTCGGCCGACGACCTGCACGGCGCGGCCCCCGGCGGCGCGGCGACCGGTGAGGGCAAGCTCGACGAGCCCGGCGCCGGCGCGGGCAGCGAGGCGGAGACCCGGGGGCTGACAGCGGGACCCGACCGAACGACCCGCCCGCGGCCGCTCGAGCTGCCGCCGCCGGAGCAGCGGCACGACCGCACCGCGATCCGCGGCGGCCCGGGCGGCGGCGGGGGCGGCGACCCGGCGCTCGACGACCGGTCGGACGGCCGCGGCGTGGCCACGGTGATCGCGACCGCGGACGACGAGGTCCGCGGCGGCGCCGATCGTGGCGCCGCGGGTGCGCGCGCCAGCGCCGGCGCCAGCGTCGAGGAGAAGCCGGCCGAGCCGCCGCCCGGTCGCGACGGCGACCTCGGCGGCGAGGATCGCAAGGCGGGCGACGCCACCACCTCCACGCCCGACCGGGTCACCGTCACCGTCGGCCAGCGCGGGGGGCGCACCACGGTGACCAACCGCGCGCAGGCCGAGAACCTGCTCCGCCAGGCGCGCACGGCGGCCGCCCGCGGCGACTGCGCCGCGGTGAAGGTCATGGCGCGGCGCGTCCGCGCCCTCGACCCGGCCTACTACACCGCCACGTTCGCGCGGGATCCCGAGCTCGAGCGTTGCCTGTGAGCGGGGGCGCCGGGCCGGACCGCCGGCGGGGCGGCGGCGGGGCGGCGGCCTACAGCCGGCAGTCCCACGAGCGGCGCGTCTCGGGAGGCAGCTCGCCCTTGCGCGCGAGGTAGGCGCGGAGGAAGGCGCGGGTGGCGTCGTTGAGGTAGCCGCCGCCGCCGATCTCGCCGAACTCGTCGCGCCAGCACGCGCACAGGAGGGCGAAGCGGCGGTCGCGCTCGTCCTTGGCGATCACCGAGGCGGCGGCCACGGCGGCGTGGCGGCTCTCGCCGCGGTCGTAGGCGCGCAGGCCCGGGAACTGCGCGCGCAGCGGCCCGAACAGGCGGGCGCCGTCGGCCACGATCCGCTTGCACGGCGGTGCCTGCTCGATGAGCCGGGCGGCGCGCTCGCGCTCGAGCACGTTGAGCTCGCCGCGGTCGACCCGGACATCGATCTCGGCGGCGGCGACGACCTCGAGCCCGACGAAGGTGGCGCGGGCGCGGATCATCGACGCCAGGGCGGCGCGCCGGTGGCGGGCCTCGGCGCCGGCGCCGAAGCGCTTGGAGTCGCACAGCCCGGCGCGGGTCAGGGCGCGGGCGGCGCCGGCGTCGAGCGCGACCGCGGCCAGGACCATCGGCCCGAGGATGGGGCCGCGCCCGGCCTCGTCGATGCCGAGGGTCAGGGCCGGCGCCGGGCGGGCGGCGGCGGGCGCGAAGAACGCGAGCTGGGAGGCGGCGGGGCGCGGCACGTCGTGGGCTCGGCGGGGCGATGCGGGGCGATGCGATGCGATGCGATGCGATGCGATGCGATGCGATGCGATGCGATGCGATGCGATGCGATGCGATGCGATGCGATGCGATGCGATGCGATGCGATGCGATGCGATGCGATGCGATGCGATGC
>CAADGB010000175.1 GCA_900696455.1 uncultured delta proteobacterium | reverse complement strand
GTCCAGGACGGCGATCAGCGCGGCATGGTCTGGCCCGACGACATCCCCGATGACCTCATCGACGCCGCCGCCGGCCCCGAGGCCCGGCGCGAGCCGCCGCCGACGGCGCCGCCGCCGACCCGCAGCAAGCGCCCCAGCCACCTCAAGCTGGTCGACTGAGCCGCGGCGAGGCCGGGTGTTACGCTCGGCCCGTGCCGCGCGACCCCGACGACCCCACCCGCGCCCTCGACCCCCGGCGGCGGCTCGACGACGACACCCACCCGGTCGAGCCGGCGCTGGACCGGCCGACGGTCCCGGCGCAGCCGGCGGCGGCGAGCCCGAGCCCCGGCACGATCGATCGCGGGCGCTACGAGCTGCGCGATCTGCTGGGCTCGGGCGGCATGGGCGACGTGTGGCTGGCGCGCGATCGTCGCATCGGCCGCGAGGTCGCGGTCAAGGTGGCGCGGCCCGAGGACGACGAGGACATCGCCCGCTTCCTGCGCGAGGCCCGGGTCCAGGGCCAGCTCGATCACCCGGCGGTGGTGCCGGTCCACGACCTCGGCACCCGCGAGGACGGCGCCGTCTACTTCACGATGAAGCGGGTGCGGGGCGAGACCCTGGCCCAGGTCATCGGCCGCCTGGCCCAAGGCGACGAGGAGGCGCGCCGCCGCTACGGCCTGCGCAAGCTGCTCACCGCGTTCCTGTCGGCCTGCCACGCCGTCGAGGTCGCCCACGAGAACGGCCTCGTCCACCGCGACCTCAAGCCCGGCAACATCATGCTGGGCGATCACGGCGAGGTCTACGTGCTCGACTGGGGGCTGGCCAAGGTGCGGGGCGAGGGCGCGTCGCCGTCGTCGCGGCCGAGCCTGCCGCCGGCGCTGGCCCGCGGCCTGACCGTGGCCGGGCAGTTCCTGGGCACGCCCGGCTACATGGCGCCCGAGCAGGCGCGGGGCGAGGCCGTCGACGGCCGCGCCGACGTCTACGCCCTGGGCGCGACCCTGTTCGAGATGCTCACCCTCGCGCCGCTCATCCCCCGGGGCGAGACCCGGGAGGTCCTGGCCGCGACCCTGGCCGGCGCCGACGCCCGCGCCAGCCTGCGCGCGCCGGGCGTGGCGCCCGAGCTCGAGGCCGTCTGCGTGCGCGCCACCGCGACCGCGGCCGCCGAGCGCTACCCGACGGTGGCCGCCCTGCGCGAGGCCATCGAGCGCTTCCTCGACGGCGATCGCGACCTGCAGCGGCGCACCGCGCTGGCCGACGGCCTGGCCGACGAGGCCCAGGCCCACGCCGAGCGGGCCGCCGCCGGCGACGAGGCGGCGCGGGCCGCCGCCCTGGCCGCGGTGGGGCGCGCGCTGGCGCTCGATCCGGCGCACGCCACCGCCCAGGCCACGCTGGTCCAGCTCCTGGTCCAGCCGCCGCGGCGGACGCCGGTCGAGGTCGAGCGCGCGGTCGAGGCCGCCGAGGACAAGACCTACACCGCGCTGGCCGGCGCCGGGGCGTGGATCTACATCCTGTGGCTGCCGATCGCGCTGGGGATGGTGTGGATGGGGGTCAAGCGCGCCGACCCGATGCTGGGCTGGGTCGGCTTCACGGTGGCGGCGGCGATGACGATGATGCTGGCGCGCGCCCGCGGCAAGGCGCTGCCCGGGCCGTACTTCGCCGGGCTCATCCTGTCGAACATCGCCATCGCCATCACCTCGCAGGTGGCGGGGACGATGATCCTCACCCCGACCTTGTTCACGATGAACACGGTCGGGTTCGTGGTGGCGGCGCGGCGGGCGTGGCTGTGGCCGACGGTGGCGGTGAGCGCGGCGGCGGCGGTCACCCCGGTCCTGCTGGAGACCGCCGGCGTCGTCCAGCGCACGACGACGATCGAGGGCGGCGCGATCCACGTCCGCTCGCAGGTGGTCGAGTTCACCGAGCCCCAGACCTCGGTGGCCGCGGTCGGGGTCACGATCATCTTCCTGGTGATGGTGACCGTCGCCGCCGGCCGCATCCGCCAGCGCTTCCTCGAGCAGACCCGCCGCGCCGAGCTCGCGGCCTGGCAGCTCCGCCAGCTCGTGCCGCGCGTCGAGCGCTGACCTGGCGCGGTCGGGGTCAGGCCCGCGGCGGCCGGTGCAGGCGCACGCCGCAGGCCGCCGGGACGCCGGGGCAGGGCGGGGCGAGCTTGTCGAGCTCGATCGTGACGGCGACGTCGGGGTAGAGGTCGTGGATCGCCGCCGCCATGGCGCCGGCCAGGGCCTCGAGCAGGCGGAAGGTCGACTGCGTGCCCAGGCGCACCACGGCCTCGCTCACCTTCCAGTAGTCGACGGTGTCGACGATCTTGTCGCTGGCGCTGGCGGCGCCGAGGTCGCGCTCGAGGGTGAGGCTGACCCGGAAGCGGCGGGTGCCGCGGCGCTCGGCCGCGGTGTAGCCGTGGTTGCCCTCGAACTCCAGCCCGCGCACGAAGACGGCGTCCATGGCCGGGGTCCCTGGCACGCTCGCTCAGGCCTCGGCGTCGCGCTCGACCGACTTCTGCAGCTTGCGCTTGATCATCTGGCGCTTGAGCGGGCCGACGAAGTCGACCAGCAGCTTGCCGGTCAGGTGGTCGTACTCGTGGAGCAGGCAGCGGGCGAGCAGGCCCTCGCCCTCGAGCTCGAACCAGTTGCCGTCGAGATCCTGGGCCTTGATGCGGGCCCGCAGGGGGCGCTCGACCTGGATGTAGATGTCGGGGAACGACAGGCAGCCCTCGTCGGACTTCTGGGTCTCGTCGCTGGTCCACACCACCTCGGGGTTGACGCAGGCGACGGCGGGGTCGTCCTTGGCGCGGCCGGCCAGCTCGGGCTCGACCAGGAAGACGCGACGCGGGTCGCCGATCTGCAGGGCGGCGATGCCGAGGCCGCGCTCGGCGTACATGGTGTCGACCAGGTCCTGGTACAGCGCGCGCAGGGCGGGGCCGAAATCGGTCACCGCCTCCGACGGCTGACGCAGCCGCGCGTCGGGCCAGACCACCATCTCGCGAACGGACATGGCCTCACCGTACGGCCGCTGCGGCAAGCTGTCAACGCGTGGGAATCCGGTGGGTTGTCCGGCGGGCGCGCCTGCGCGCCGCGTGCCTTTCCGAGGCTTTCTGCGCCGTTGACAAGCCCGGAGGCGGGTGCCAAGAGTACCCACCCATGGACGTGGTCAGGTACTCCGAGGCCCGCCTGCCCACCCCGCGCGGCGACTTCCGTCTCGTCGTGTACCGCACCGGCGCCAGCGGCGAGGAGCACGTGGCGATGGTCATGGGGGACGTGGCCGGCGCCGAGGTGCTGACCCGCGTGCACTCGTCGTGCTTCACCGGCGAGGTGCTGGGCAGCCTGCGCTGCGACTGCCGCGAGCAGCTCGACGCCGCGCTCGCCCGCATCGCCGTGGAGGGGCGGGGCGTCCTGGTCTACCTGGTCCAGGAGGGGCGCGGCATCGGCCTGGGCAACAAGGTCCGCGCCTACGCGCTCCAGGACGAGGGGGTCGACACCGTCGACGCCAACCTCCAGCTCGGCTTCGACGCCGACCTGCGCAGCTACGACCTGGCCGCCGCCATCCTGCGCGACCTGGGCGCGACGTCGATCCGGCTCATGACCAACAACCCCGACAAGATCGCCGGGCTCGAGCGGGCCGGGTTGCCGGTGGTCGCCGAGTCGCACTGGGTCGGCGTCAGCGAGCATGCGGTCGACTACGTCGAGGTCAAGAAGGCGAAGATGGGCCACCTGGGGTAAGAACGGGCCGTGAGCCTCAGCGAAGCCCAGGTCAAGGAAGCCCTCCAGTCGGTCATCGATCCCGCCATCGGCGCCGACATCGTCAGCCACCGCATCTACGCCGGCTGCGAGCTCGACGGCGACAAGGTGCTGGTCAAGGTCACGATCCCGACCGCGGCCTACCCCCAGGCCCAGCGCCGCGAGCTGGCCCAGCGCATCGAGGCCGCGCTCCGCGGCGCCGGGGCGTCGAGCGTGACCGTCGTGCCCGAGGTCGTGACCGCGTTCACGCCCGCGCCGTCGGAGAAGGCCCTGCTCAAGGGGCCCAAGAACGTGATCGCGGTGGCGGCCGGCAAGGGCGGCGTCGGCAAGTCGACGGTGGCCACCAACCTGGCGCTGGCGCTCCACCGCCACGGCGCCCGGGTCGGCCTGCTCGACGCCGACGTCTTCGGGCCGTCGATCCCGACCATGCTGGGTCCGCCCGAGCGGCCGCCCGGCACCACCGGCGACCAGAAGATCACGCCCGCCATCCACCACGGCATCGAGGTCATCTCGGTCGGCTTCTTCGTCGACAAGGGCGAGGCGGTGGTGTGGCGCGGGCCGATGGTCCACCGCCTGCTCCAGCAGTTCCTGGGCGACGTGCAGTGGGGCGAGCTCGACTACCTGATCTGCGATCTGCCGCCGGGCACCGGCGACGTCCAGCTCTCGCTGTCGCAGCTCATCCCCATCACCGGCTCGGTGATGGTGACCACGCCCCAGGAGGTCTCGATCGTCGACGTGGTCAAGGGCATCGCGATGTTCGAGAAGGTCGAGATCCCGATCCTCGGCATCGTCGAGAACATGTCCTACTACGTCTGTCCGGCGTGCGGACACCACGACGAGATCTTCAGCCACGGCGGCGGCAAGCGGCTGGCCCAGGAGGTGGGCGCGCCGTTCCTGGGCGAGATCGCGATCGACGCCCGCATCCGCTGCGGCGGCGACGCCGGCGTGCCCATCGTCGTCGCCAGCCCCGACAGCGCGATCAGCCAGAACTTCATGGAGCTGGCGTCGACGGTGGCCCTGCGCATCGCCACCACGGTGCTGGCGCGGCCCAAGCGCAACCCGCGCCTGGCCGTCATCCGCTGACGGCGGCCCGGCGGCGGGCGCGTAGGGGACGTGAGCCAGCTCGCAGTTCGTGCACGGGGCTCCGACATGTCGCGATCGTGCGCCGGGGGTGAGCGCCCGCCGGGCGGGTCCGGACCCCCGGCCGGGGACACGCGATGACGCCGGGTTGGTCGTGGCCCGCCCCTTGCGTAGCCACGGCGCATGAGGGCCAACACGATCGTCATCAGCGGTGTGCTCGTGGGTGCGCTGGCCGGCGGGTGCACCGACCCGGACGGGGAGGACCCGGCGCAGCTCGCGGTCCGCGGCCACGTCGTCGACTTCGCGAGCCGCGCGGAGCTCACCACCACCGCCAGCATCAGCGCCCACGGGCTCGATCCGGCGCCGGCGGTGGTGGTCGACGGCCCGCGCTTCGAGATCTCGCCCATCCCGGTCCACTCGGTGTTCCACGTCCTGGCGGCGGCCCCCCCCGGCCATCGCGCGACCTACGGCACGGTGTCGATCACCGACGCCTCGCGCGAGGGCGTCGAGGTCGCCGCGCTCTCGGAGGCGTACCTCGCCAGCCTGGCGCCCGCGTTCGCCGTCACGCCGAGCGCGGCCCGCGGGGTGCTGCTGGCCCGCGCGGTCGATGCGACCGGCGCGCCCCGCGCCGGGGTCGCGGCCGCGTCGTTCGCCGTTCCCGACGGCGCGAGCGGCCCGTTCTTCCTCGACGCCCAGCTCCAGCCCGCGCCGGCGGCGACCGCGACCTCGGCCTCGGGCTGGGTCGTGTTCTTCGAGGTCGCGCCGGGCCTGGTCGGGATCACCGCGTCGCCAGGTGCGGCGGTCACCCTCGACATGGCGGTCAGCCCGGTGGCGCCGGCCGCGGCGACCATCGCCGCCGTGGTGGTCTCGGACGGCGCGCCGGCGCTGCCCACCAACGTCTCGTTCTCGCAGCAGGTGCGCCCGATCTTCATGACCCGCGGCTGCGAGAACTGCCACTCCGGCAACGGCGCGGGCCGCGATCTGGGCAACCTCACCCTCGACGGCTCGCCCCAGCTCATCCACCGCGAGCTGACCGAGGAGTTCGCGCTGGCGCCCGGTCCCAAGCGGGTCGATCTGGCCAACCCGGAGGCCAGCACGGTCCTCACGATGCCGTCGGCCGAGACCCCGCCCGACGGCCATCCCAACATCACGTTCACGGGGCCCACCGATCGCGACTACCAGCTCATCCTGGTCTGGATCCGCGAGGGCGCGCGCTTCAACTGAACCGAGCCAGCGGATCGGATCGCGGGGGGACGCGCGGTCGGCCGCGCCTGGCGTGTCCGCGCGCCTCGGATCAGTTGACGGCGCGGCCGGCGCACGGCGCGAGCTGGCACAGGAGGCGGCCGACGTGCGCCGCCGTCCGCTCGAGGCGCTCGACGGGGTCGAGGGTCTCGAGCAGGCGCTGGCGCTCGCCCAGATCCATGATGAGGGCGGCGGCGATGGCGTCGGCGCAGCCGCCCGGCGAGCTGCACTCGCGGCACAGGGCGCGCAGCTCGTCGCCGCCGCGGTCGAGCACCAGCGACAGGCGATCGCACAGCTCGAGCAGGCGGGCGTGGCCGGCGCGGGCGGCCTCGGGGCGGTCGGTCTGGTCGTCGTCGAGGACGCGGGCGTGGACCTGGCGGTAGCTCGCGCGCGCCGGCAGCTCGCGCTCGATGTGGACGCGGGCGAGGCCGCGCAGGACCAGGAGGAAGCGGCCGTCGGCGAGCTCCTCCGAGGCGATGATGCGGCCGAGGCCGCACGCCGGGTAGACCGCCGGCCGGCCGGCGTAGGCGGCCTCGTAGCCGGGGCGCAGGCGGGCCACCGCCATGAGGCGGCTGCCGTCGAGGCAGTCGCGGGTCATCTCGCGGTAGCGCGCCTCGAAGACGTGCAGCGGCATCAGCCCGCCGGACAGGAGCACGGCGTTGGGCAGCGGGAAGATCGACAGGTCGAGCAGGGCGTCCGGGTCGATCTCCTCGCGGCTGGCCATGGCATCACCCGAAGACGTCGATGCACGAGCCGGTGAGCGCCTGCGGCGCGTCGGCGGCGAGGAAGAGCGCGGTGGCGGCGATGTCGTCGGCGGTCATGTCGGGCGTCGCGCCGGGGAGGCCTTCCCGGAGCATGTCGGTGTCCACCGACCCCGGGCAGATGGCGTTGACCGCCACTCTACCGCCGCGTAGCTCCTCCGCAAGGGCCCGCGTGAGGCCGACCACCCCGTGCTTGGCGGCGCAGTAGGCGGCCAGGAGCGGCGTGCCCTGGCGGCCGGCGATGGAGGCGATGTTGATGATCCGACCGCCGCGCGCCACCAGGTCGTCGGCGAAGGCGCGGCTGACGAAGAAGGTGCCATCGAGGTTGACGGCGAGGACCCGGCGCCAGGTGGCGTCGTCGACGGAGAACGCCGGGGCGCGGACGACGGCGCCGGCGTTGTTGACGACGACGTCGACCGGCCCGAGGGCGGCCCGGACGTGGGCGGCGGCCGCGGTCACCTGGGCGCTGTCGGCGACGTCGCACGGTGCCCAGGCCGCGCGCGGGGGGCCGCCCAGCTCGGCGGCGAGGTCGGCCAGGGCGTCGGCCGAGCGGGCGAGCAGGCCGACGCGGGCCCCGGCCGCGGCGAAGCGGCGGGCGATGGCCCGGCCGATGCCACGGCTGGCGCCGGTGACGACACAGGTCGTGCCGGCGAGCGGCTGGCGCGGGTCGGGCGGCGGCGGCGCGGTCACGGGCGCCGGGCTCGCGCCACCGGCAGCGGCGCCGGCGGCGGTGGCTCGAGCAGCTCGCTGACCGGGCGGCGACCGGCGAAGCCCTCGTCCTTGCCGTGGAACCACTCGCACGCCGGCTCCCCGACGCGCCAGCACAGCCACACCGCGCCCCCGGCGTGCTGGCCGGGCCAGTCGCACAGGCCGGTGTCGAGATCGCGGAGCACGCAGCCGGTGGCGGCGATCGCGGCCAGCTCCTCGCGCAGGGCGTCGCGCAGGCCGAGCATCACCAGGTGATCGCGGCGGACGTCGGGCGGGGCGTCGTCCGCGACCTGCTCGGCGAGGTCGTGGCCGGCGTCCTCGAGGCGGGCGTGGTGCCGGCGGAGCTGGGCGCGCAGCTCGAGCGCGGCGGTCCAGCGCCGGGTGACCTCGGGCAGGGCGGCGTTGACCTCGGCCACGGTGAAGCGGCGGTCGGCGTCGTCGGCGGCGTGATCGTGCGGTGGGCGCGAGCTGGCCATGCGGTTCCTCCCTGGCGACTCAGTCGTCGGCCGACCCGGGCTTGCGTCGATCCTTCGGCGCGTGCGCCGCCGCCTTGAAGTCGAGCTCGTCGACGAGGGTGTTGTACGGGAAGGGCAGGGGCCCGGCGTTGGTGCACGAGAACGAGGCGGTGCCATTCCAGTCCTTGACGTCGAACGTGTAGACGGGGTCGCCGGGCTGGCCGGTGCCGTCGCAGTCGCCGAGGTAGCGCCAGCCGGCGCCCTCGATCTTCTCCCACATGCGGTCGAACTCGCCGACGCCGAGCGAGCCGGCGTGCTCCTCGCGGTTGCCGTCGCGGGTGACGGTCCAGCGCACGACCCGCGGCCCGGCCTCGGCGCAGTCGACCTGGACCCCGGCCTCGGCGGCGGCCAGGCTGCCCGAGACCAGGTAGGCGGCGTAGCGATCGCGGCAGTCGAACTGGGCGTTCTGCTCGAGGAGCTCGCGGTGCGGGCTGCCGCAGGCGGCGGCGGCGAGGGCGGGGGCGAGCGCGGCGGCGGCGAGGGGCGCGCGCCTCATGCCACGCCCTCGTAGTCGGCGGCGAGCGAGGCGCGGGTGGCCTCGTCGGCGCGGAGCTGGTGGCGGTAGGCCGGGTGGTCGATCACGACCTCGAACGGCGTCCCCGGCGCGCGCAGGGCGGCGCGGGCGGCGGCCGACAGCGGGAAGCGCACGTACTGCACCGCCGAGATCCGGTCGGCGGTGGAGCGGCCGGGCTCGAACGCGGCGCGCACGGCGTGGTCGCCGATGCGGAGGCTGACGTGCTCGTCGAGCCCGACCAGTCGGCCGAGCTCGGCGCGGGCGTCGGCGTCCGGCGGCAGCTCGACGAAGAGCGTGGCCGACAGCGAGTCGGCGGTGGGCATCATCTGGTTGTAGACCTCGATCTCGTCGCGGATCTGGGCGTCGCCGGTGATGCCCTCGGCGCGCAGCATCTCCTCGATCTGGAGGGTGAGCGTGTGCCGGTTCTCGAACACCAGGCTGACGCGGTCACCGACCACCAGGCGGCGTGGCCGCTTGAGCGCGATGACGTGGCGACGGAAGTCGTCGCGCATCCCGGCGTAGATCGCCGGCCCCTTGATGTCGGCGCGGGTGATGGGGCGGATGAGGCTCATCGCTCCCCGTTTACCACCGCCATCGCCCGGCGGCGCGTCCCGCGCGCCGATCGAGCCCCGGCCGGGGATCCGACCCCAGATCCGGGAGATCCGGGACACGCTCCGGGGTTGCTCTCCGGAATGTCACACGTTGTGATACGTACTTCTGGGGCAGTCATCGACGAGGATTGTCCTTGACGGGGGCTGCGCGTGATACATAGTGATACATCGTGACACGCAAGAACGAGGACGACGAGCGCGAGGATCGCAAGGAGCGGGTGCTGCACACGCGCGTGCCCGAGCGGCTGGAGGCCGAGCTGAAGGAGCGGGCGGCCGAGCTCGGGGTGTCGGTCTCGAACCTCGTGCGCAACGTCCTCACCCACGCCTTCGGCCTGGTCGGGGACATCGTCGCCGACGGCGCGCGGGTCGCCCGCACCGCCGCCGGCCAGCCGCCGCGCTCGCCGTCGCCGTCGCCCGCGCCGCCGCCGGTCGCCAGCGACCACGCGCCCGCCGACGTCATCGGCTGGCAGCAGCTCGTCCTGCAGAAGAACGCGCTGTGCGCCCAGTGCAACGACATCCTGCCCCGGGGCAGCGACGCCGCCATCGCCATCACCGACGGCGGCGGGCCGCGCCCCATCCTGTGCCTGCCCTGCCTCGAGGAGCTCCGCCATGACCACCGCCCCGATCGCGCCCGCCCCGAGGCGGCCGATGCCTGATCCCTCCGACGACGGGCCGCGGCCCGGCGCCGCCGCCCGCGAGCTCGGTCGCGCCCTCGCCGAGCTCGGCAAGCGGGTCGTCCGCCACGTCGACGGCCTGACCCAGGATCTGGTGCGCGACGCCGGCAAGGTGGCCCGCTCGAGCCAGGCCTTCGCCGGCGCCGCCCGCGACGGCTGGGACGACGTCGCCACCCGCAGCCGGGAGGCGTGGGCGCGCACCCGCGCCACCGCCGGCGGCGCACCCCGCGCCGCGCGCGTGGTGACGGCCGGCCTCGGCGTCGTCGCCACCGCCCGCGTCCTGCGCATGCGCGGGCTCGCCGCCGGGCGCGAGCACCTGTCCGACGACGACCACCGCGTCCTCGCCGCCCGCGTCCGCGAGCTGTGCATGGAGCTGCGCGGCGGCGTGCTCAAGCTGGGACAGATCGTGTCGGCGCGTCCCGATCTGGTCGGCGCGGTCTGGGCCGGCGAGCTGGCCGCGCTCCAGGATCGCGTGCCGCCGTTCGAGCCCACCGCCATCGTCGCCCGCCTCGAGGAGGAGCTGGGCCAGACCGTGCTCGACGCGTTCGCCACCTTCGAGAGCGAGCCGGTGGCCGCGGCGTCCCTGGCTCAGGTCCACCGCGCCACCCTCCCCGACGGCCGGGTGGTCGCGGTCAAGGTCCAGATCCCCGGCATCGACGCCGTGATCGCCGCCGACGTCGCGGCGCTGCGCATCCTGGCCGGGGTCCTGGGCGAGGTCCTGCCGCTCGACCTGCGCACGATCGCCGACGAGCTCGAGCGCGCGCTGGTGACCGAGCTCGACTACCGCGCCGCGGCCACCGCCGGCGCCGCCTTCGCCGCCGACGTCGCCGGCACGCCCCTGTTCGTGCCGGCGCTCGTGCCCTCGCACTCGACGGCGCGCGTGCTCACCACCGCCTTCGTCGCCGGCGCCCGCCTCACCGAGGCCCTCGACGCCGCCGCGCCCGCCGAGCGCGCCCGCCTGGTCACCGCGCTGTGCGACGGCCTCGCCCGCCAGGTCTTCCGCACCGGCCGCGTCCACGCCGATCCTCACCCCGGCAACTTCCTGGTCGCCGGCGACGGCAAGATCGCCGTCCTCGATTTCGGCTGCGTGCTCGAGCTCGACGCCGCCGCCCGCCGCGGCTACGCCCGGCTGCTCGCCGCGCTCGCGGTCCGCGACCAGGCGACCGCGCTGGCCGAGCTGAGCGCGCTCGGCTTCGGCGGTGATCCGGCCGCGCTGGCCACGATCGCGGCGGCGAGCACCAGCGCGATGCAGCCCGGCGAGCTCGCCAGCGACATCGACTGGGAGCGCCAGGGGCGCGAGCTGGTGGCGACCACGCTGCGGATCGCCCGCGACGCCGGGATCACGATCCCGCCGTCGTTCGTGCTGCTCGGGCGCGTGCTGGGGACGATGGCGGGGCTGGTCGCGACCTACCGGCCGCCGATCCAGCTCCACGCCATCATCGCCCCCCACCTCGCCCACGCCCTCACCACGCCGGCCTGAGCCGAGCGCAGCGAGGCGGCTCTGGTCCGGATGAGATCGGACGAGCCCGTCTGCGGGCGAGGTCGATCGATCGAAGGAGAGCCTGGCATCGATTCGAT
>CAADGB010000174.1 GCA_900696455.1 uncultured delta proteobacterium | reverse complement strand
GTCGTAGCCGTAGGTCGTGCCGCCGAGCCCGGTGAGGGCGCCGGTCACGTCGGTCGTCACCGCCGCGCCGCCCGCATCCACGAGCGCGTCGCGCGCGTCGTGGCCGAACGTCGTCGTCGCGCCGTCGGCCACCCGGCTGCGCCAGTTGTTGCGACCGTCGAGCACGTACGACGTCCGGCTCGTCCCCATCGCGCCCAGCGCGGTCTGCGTCGCCGCGCCCGGCGCGTCGAGCGCCCCGAGCTGGAACCAGCCCGCGCCCTTGCCCTGCTCGGCCACGAGCCGGCCGGCGGCGTCGATCGCGTACGCCCGGTGCTCCTCGGGCAGGTTGCCGAGCTGCGTCCACTGCCGCCGCGGTACGCCGTCGAGCGGCAGCTCCCACGCCTGCCCCGCCACCGTCGTGCTGCCCCGAAGGTCGAGGATCTGCTCGAGCCGCGACAGCGCGTCGTACGAGTACCAGCTCGCGACCCCGTTCTTGAGCGTCCGTCGCGTCGGCCCGCCGGCCGCGCCGTACGTCCAGGTCGCGGTCGCCGGGCTCTCCGCCCCGACCACCAGCGCGGTCTGGCGCCCCAGCACGTCGAACGTGCGCGAGACCGCCTGGCCGCCGTAGGTCGACGCGATCCGCTGGCCCACACCGTCGTGGCGGTGCGTCCGCGCCGCCGCCGCGCCGATCACGTTGTCGTTCTCGGCCACCGGGTTGCCCAGCGAGTCCCACGAGAACGTGCTGGTGATGGCCGCCGTCGCGCCGTCCCGGCGCGAGGCCGTGATCATGCGGCCCAGCGGGTCATGGCCGAACGTGAGCGTCACGTCCTCGCCCGCCGGCGCGTCGACGAGGGCCTGCGCCAGCCAGCCGCCGGGCGCCCAGGCCAGCGTGGTCACGACGCCCCGCGGATCCTGCGAGCTCGACAGGAGCCCGGTCGCGCCCACGTAGCTCGAGGTCGTCTTCGCGCCGGCCGGGTCGGTCTCGGTGACGAGCCGTCCCAGGGCGTCGTGGCCGAACGTCCACGTCGCCGCCGGCTCGCCCGGCGCCGCGGTGCTCGCCCGGCCGATCACGCGTCCGTCTCGATCGAGCTGGACGCCGACGTGCTCGAGGGCGCCGTCGGGCAGCGCCGTCGTCACGCCGATCACGCGGTCGAAGGCGTCGTAGGCCGGCGTGCTCGAGGCGCCGGTCGCCGACGTGCTCGTGCCCGGGCGGAACGGATCGATCCACGTCGTGGACGACGTGACGCGCTCGACGCCACCCACCACCAGCGAGGTCTGGCTGACCTCGCCGGTGGCGGTGAGCGTGACGGACTCGGTCACCGGCCCGCCGACGTCGGTGCGCGTGGTGCGCACCGTGCGCCCGCCATCGAGGAACGCGCTCGTGACCAGGCTGCCGTCGGGCAGCCGGACCTCGACCGGACGCCCGGCGCCGTCGCCACGCACCCGGGTCGACCGGCCGAGGTCGTCGGTGACGGTCACGGTGCGCGCGGCCTCGTCGTCGGCGTACGTGGTCCGCGCCACGCCGTCGCCGATCGCGCCCTGCGCCGAGAAGTGCCAGCTCGCCGACTCGACCAGCCGCCCTCGCAGGTCGTACCGGAGCTCGGTCACCGCCATCAGCCCCGGGTCGCCCCAGGCTGGCGCCTGGTACGGGCCCAGGACCGGTGCTCCGTAGATCGCCTGCCAGGTCACGTTGCCGAGCAGATCGAACCCGGTCCGGACCTCGCTACCGTCGGGGCGGCGCTCGATGATCGCACGCCCGAAGCCGTCGCGGCGCCACGTCGTCCGCAGCCCGCGGCCGTCGGTGGCGGCGACGACCCGCCCGGCGAGGTCGCGCTCGAAGGTCGCCACGGTCGCGGCCACGCTCTCGCCGCTGGCCGCGGACGGACAGGCGTCGTCCCACGGCAGCCCGGACGGGCCGAGGTCTCCGGCCACGACCGAGCGCAGCCTCCCCTCGCCGTCGTAGGTGTAGCGCGCCCGCTGCCCCTCCGCGGAGACCTGCTCGCGGAGCTGGCCGAAGGCGCCCACGTGCCGGCAGCGGACCGCGGTCGGCGCCGAGCCGTCGAGGGCCTGGTCGCTCACCGTGGTCAGCGAGCCGGTAGGGTCGTAGGTCACCCGCGTCCGGCGCTGACCTCGATCGACCAGGACGAGCTGGGCGTCGTCGTCGTAGGCGTAGCGCTCGTGACGCTCGAGACCGTCGGCGTCCCAGGCGCGACCCACCAGCGCGGGACCGTCCCAGGTGTAGGTCTCGATCAACCCCAGCGGCGAGACGCTCCAGGTCGGACGTCCGGCCGCGTCGGACTCGACCTCGCTCACCAGCGGCGATGCGCCGGTCGCGTCCTCGACCACCCTCCGGGTCACACCGACGGCGAGATCGTAGGTGACCAGCGCGACGGCGCCATCGGGGGTGGTCACGGACGCCGGCATCGCGCGGGCGGGGCCGGCCCCGCCGACCAGAGCGATCGTGGTGCGCGCGCCATCGACCTCGGTGATCGTGCGCAGGTTTCCGGACGCGTCGTAGCTCATGCGGCGCAGCTCCCGGGTCGGCTCGCGCGGATCCATGACCACGGCGAGCCGGGCCGGCGCGGCCGTCCAGGCGAACCGCTGGCGCACCGGCGGCGGCGACGGCAGCTCCGGGATCCACGCCGGCAGCGTCAGGATCTCGGCGAGGTTGCCGTGGTCGTCGTAGCGCAGGCACTGGCGCGCCCCGTCGGGCTCGAGGACCCCGGTGATCCGACCGTCGGGGTCGTGATCGAACCAGCGCGAGGCCCCGGTCTCGTGGTTCACGGTGCGGATGCGTCGACCGTGAGCATCGGCGTAGAAGGTCCACCGCGCGCCGTGCACGTCGATGAAGGCCGTGGCGTGCGCCGGCTTCGCGCCCGGCCCGCTCTCGCCGCTGCCCCAGATGACCGGCGTGGGCACGGTCGGATCGCACGGCGGTTCGTAGACCCGGTCAGGATGATCCTGATCGATCGAGGCGGCGTCCGATGGCGGAGTGAGCGGCGGGTACGTGCCGCCGTCGCCGGGCTTGACGTGGTGGAAGACGTAGAGCGGCTCGCCCGGCGACGGGACGCGCGGCGCCGCCGCGAGCGGGGCGCTGAAGATCGGCGCGCCGGCGTACAGCGCCTCGCTGACCTTGGCCGCGGCGTCCGCCGCGCTGCCGCTGGGCGCCCGCGCGCGGGCGTACCGGCCGTCGCCCTTCGCCGTGAGCAACGTGGGCTGCCGGACGGGCGCCAGCGGACTGGCGCGGAAGTGGCTGGTCTCGATCGTGTCCTGACCTCCCAGGAGGAAGGCGGCCGCGTCGAGGTCGCGCCCACGGCTGGCGACCGGGGCCCGCCACAGGTCGCCCTTGCACGCCTTGAGCGGGGCGATCGTCACCTCCTCGTCGCCCGTCCGGTCGACGTGGAACGGCTGGCTGCAGCTCCCGGCGGCGGGAACCACGACCGCGTCGGGGACCCCCGGGTAGGCCCGCAGCACGGCGCCATCGCCCAGCAGCGTGAGGCCACCCGCCGCCTCGAGCTCCGCCCGCGCGAGATCGTCGCCCAGCAGGCTGACCTCGCCGCCCTCGGCGATGACCAGGCTGGCCTTGCCGCCCGGCATCGAGATCTGGAACACGCCCGAGAGCGGAACGCCCGTGGCCGCCCGGGCGGTGACGTGCCCACCACCGCCGCCGATCACCACGTGGGTCGGCGCGAGCTTGCCGGCGCCGGGCATGCTGGTCGCGATGGACCAGCCACCCACCGGCGTCTCACCGCTCGCACCTGGCCCGAAGACGAGGAGGACATCCGCCCACGGCACGACCAGGTCGCGCGGTCGGGGCGGCGTCGCCTCGCAGGCGTAGTGGCAGATCGCCGGCGCGTCGTAGTCCGGGAGCGCCTCGACCAG
This sequence comes from uncultured delta proteobacterium, assembly GCA_900696455.1. Lineage (GTDB taxonomy): Bacteria > Myxococcota_A > Polyangia > Haliangiales > Haliangiaceae > UBA2376. The sequence goes on along the minus strand of CAADGB010000174.1, from coordinate 8,168 downwards.
CCCGCCGGCCCACGCGACCTCGGCGCGCCCGCCGGCCGCGAGGTCGACGTGGTGCAGCGCCGCGTGGTGGTCGCCGAAGCGCTGGGCGACGACGGTGTCGAAGTCGGCCGACCCGACGTCGACGCCGTACGTGTTCTCCAGGTAGAGCGCGCCGTTGCCGTCGTAGACCCGGATCAGGTTGAACTGGAGATCCGCGGTGAAGCCGTACTTGGGACCCGCGAACGGGCCGCGCGCACGCCCGTCCTCGATGCAGGCGTCGGTGCAGCTCGCCTCGCACTGCCCGTAGAGGTCCAGCCCGCTGCAGAAGCTCGCGCAGTCCTCGAGGTGACACTCCTGGGCGCAGGTCTCGCGACAGCCGGCGGAGCAGCCGCCGACGCACGACGACGAGCACGCCGACGTACACAGGCCTGCGCAGCGCCCGACCTCGCGCGGGATGCAACCGTTGGCGAGCGCCCACTCCGAGGCGGTGCCAGCACATTCGATGAGGTCGTCGTACTCGGGCGTGCCGGGTAGCGGGACGCGCTGCGCCAGCTCCGCACACTCGAAGTCGGCGAAGGGCGTGGTCGGCGCCGGACACGATCCCCCGACCGCGTGGCCGAGGAACGTGGCGCGGCACGAGTCGTAGCAGGTGACCCCATCGGTACAGCTATTGGGGGCGCAGTCGTCGCCGAAGGCGCAGCAGTCGGCGAGGTCGTCGACGCACAGCTGGTCGCGCAGTGCGGCGGCCGTGTCGAAGTCGCAGTCGCCCCACGGCGTCCAGCCGAGCAGCCCGCACTCGAAGAGGTCGACCACGAACGCGACGCCGGCCTGGAGCGCGTAATAGAGATCCTCGACCAGATCCCCGGCCGACGTCCATCGCACGCAGCCCTCGCTGACCGATACGTCGTCGGGGGTACCCGCCACCTCGCCGTTCACCACGAGGCAGCCCAGGAGCGAATCACATGCCTGGTTGGTCATCGCCCGGCAGTGCGCCGTGCAGCGGTCACACACCGCACGCCCCTCCTCCTCGTACAGCCGCCCGCACGCCGCGACCATCGGGTCGCGCTGCGCCGGGGCGCTGCAGTGAGCCGCGCAGTCGGAGTCGCAGCCGACACAGGCCGCCTGACAGGCGGGGCCGCAGCCCTCGGCGCACTCCTCGTAGCAGGCCGGGCACGACGCGAGGCAGGCGCTCGTCGCGGCCGCCACGGCCGCGTCACATCCCCCGCCGGCGTCGCACGACCGGCCCGAGACCGCGCACGCGTTCGCGCACGCGGCCGCGAGTTGCCGCTCGGGGATGTACTCACCCGCGCCCCGGCCGCTCGCCACGTCGTACTCGTAGCGCTCGCCCTTGCCGTCGGAGCGACGGGCCTGCGCCAGCCCTCCGGCCTCGTCGTACGCGTAGGTCGCCGCCAGCCCGGACGTGGTCTCGTGCACGCGCAGCAGGCGATCGCGGCTGTCGTACTCGTAGCGGATGACCCGACCGACGCTGTCGGTGACCCGGGCCAGCCGTCGATCGCGCAGGTCGCCGGGCTCCCACTCGAAGCGCAGCCCGATGCCGTTGGCGTCGTGCCAGCTCGCGAGCAGGCCGCGCTGATCGAAGTGGCGGACGTCACCGTGACGCGTCCGCAGGCTCCACGTCGTGGTGCCGTCGGCGACGGTCCCCGTGAGCGTCAACTCGGCCGCGCCTCCCTCGTAGGCGAGCTGGCCGTCCTGGGCGGCGCGCTCCCGGAACCGCAGGGTCGAGCCCGCACCGGTCGTGAGCAGGAGGACCGGGCCGCAGTGACGGCCGCCGTCGAGTGACATCGCCTCGCCCATCGCCTCGGCGATGGGCAGGTGCGCGCCAGGCCCCGCGGGGACCGCGGGCTCGCCCGCCGGCACCGGGGCCAAGACGAGCCGCTGGTTGTAGCCATGGTCCCAGCCGGGACCGAGCGGGCCGTCGTACTCGGTGCGGCTGCGATAGACGCGCTCGTGGAGGAACGGCACGCCGAAGCCAGGGAAGGAGAGATCGACGTGCTCGACGATGAGCTCGCCCGTGATGGGATCGATGGGGTCGGCGCGCTTCTTCGCCTCGGGAGCCATCTCGGGTCGGCCCCAGGGATCGACGTCGCGATCGACACCCTGGGTGCGGGGCACGGGCACGCTCCCCGCCTGCGCCGCTGCCCTCCACCGCTCGAACACGTTGCCGCTGTCGACACGACCGCTCCGCGCGTCCTCCTGGTAGCTCTGTCGACCATGGTGCTGGTCGGCCCACGCGCGGGCGCCGGCGCTGCCATCGGCCGTGCGCGTCGGCGGTGGCGGCAGCGGCGCGTGACTCATGTTCGGGTAGTACACGTCGAGCGCGTACTGGCCGAGGTCGGCGCCGGTGTTGCGCCCGGTCTGCGGGAGCAGGCTCTGCCCACTCGACGAGCCCCCGAAGGTGCTCGTGGGATTCGTGCAGACCACGCAGTCGTTGCTGAGCGGATCACAGTCGGGTGGGGACCAGCACTCCGCACGCGCGCCGGGGATCAACCAGGCGACGAGGGCGGCGAGGGACAGGACGGCGAGGACGGCTCGGGGGAGGGTCGTCGACTTCATTTGGGTGCCCCTATCGATGGCCCCCGCCGGGTGTTGCGTGCCCTCGTGAGGAAAACGTCTCAGAACCAGCCACCCAGGGTCGCCGCGACGCCCAACAGCCTGGACTTGCTGGCGTCCTCGGCGAGCTGGCCGCGCGTGTAGCGCGCGTAGACCTCCGCGCCGATGACCGGCCCCCACCCGATGAGGACGTGGGGTGCCGGCTCGAAGACGAAGGGGACGTAGGCGGAGAGGCCGAGCTGGTCGAGCCGGCTGGGCGTCCCGGTGTCGATGCCCGTCCGGGCGTAGCCCAGGGCGAACCGGGGCCACAGGCCGAGGCGCGGCGCCAGCCGCAGGTGGTAGCCGGCGCCGGCCGACGCGCGCCACTGCGTCATCGCCGGGTCGTCGTCGGTGGCCTGGCGGGCGAAGCCAGCGGTCAGCGAGACCGAGACGCGGGCGCCGACGAAGCGGGAGGCGCTGGCCGCGATGGCGACGCGGTCGGTCGAGGTGCGATCGCCGTCGGGATCGGTCGTCCGGATCGCGGACATGTCGAGATCGAGCTCGGCCTCGAGGGCCGTCGTGCCCGTCCGCCCCAGCTCGGCGTGAGCCGGGCGGGCGAGGCCGACCGGCGACGCCACGAGGGCGGCGAGCGCCGCGACGGCGGCGACCGGACGGATGGGACGGATGGGACGGATGGGACGGGGCGGGCGGACAGAGCTGTTCATCTTCATGGCCACCCCTTTCGCCACCCGGGCGCCGCGGTTGCGTCCTCGGCGACCGAAATCGTGCGGCGGCGGCGCGCGCCCGTCGCCTCCGCCGTCCCCGCGCGCCGCCCTGCCGCCCCGGCCCCCCCCGCCCCCCCCGGCACGCGCCGCGTGATCCGGCCGGCGAACCGCGGTATAGCGCCGGCCCATGGGGTTCTGCTACGCGCACGCGACGGTCGAGGCCACGGGGACCTGTGACGACTGCAAGAAGGCCATCTGCACCAGGTGCACGAAGGGCACCCTCGACGGCTTCATGTGCCCGCCGTGCGCGCAGAAGCGGTACGGCCGGCAGAAGCTGATGGTCGCGCTCAAGGTCGGCGGGCTGGCGGCGGTGATCGTCGGGCTCGGGGTCTTCGGCCTGATGGTGGTGGGCAAGGGCTCGACCCGGAGCAAGCCGCGGCCCGACGCCGGGCCGACCGAGAAGGACCCGTACGTCCAGACCCTGCGCGAGACCCGCGACCTGGCGCCCTGCGACAAGGAGACCGTCGGCAAGCTGGTGCAGGAGCTGGCCAAGCAGAAGCGCTACGCCGAGGTCGTCGACGACGCGGCCGCGTACTTCGCCCGCTGCGAGGAGTTCCCGCGCCTGCGCCGCAACGCGATCCACGCGCTGCACCAGCTCGGCCGCTACCCCGAGGCCATCAAGCACGAGACCGCGCTCATCGCCCGCGATCCCTTCGACAGCGACTACTGGTGGTGGCGGGCCGAGGACCGCGGTCGCACCGGCGACCACGCCCAGGCCCTGGCCGACTACCGGCAGTCGATCGCCAACAGCGACAACTCGCGCTACTCGCGGTTCGCGGTGGCCCGCGTCCTCGACACCGCCGGCCCCGCCGACCGGCCGTGCGAGGGCGTCGCCGCGATCGACTACTTCGCCGGCGTCCACGAGGGCACGCTCGCTGCCGACCTGGTGACCCGGGCCCGCGGCCTCGATCAGACGTCGTCGTGCGCGCGCACCCGCGGCACCGGCAAGCTGGCGCTGCCGCCGCCGGCCGAGGAGGTCACGATCGAGGTCAGCCTCGGCGGGGTCGAGGGCACGTTCCTGGTCGAGACCCGGTGCGGGACGACGGTGGTGACCCCGGCCTTCGCCCAGCTCGCCCAGCTCGCGCCGCGCGCCGGTCCGCCCCTCGAGACGATCGCCGTCGGCGCGATCCGCAGCGGCGCCCCCGCCACCGCCACGCTCACCCTGGGCGGCGCGACCGCACCCGAGACCGAGCTGATCATCGCCGACGGCCTGCCCCCCGGGATCGACGGCGTGCTCGGGCTGTCGGCCCTGTGGAAGTTCGCCTGGGTGTTCCGCGACCGCGACGGCGGCCTCGACCTCGACGGTCCGGCCCCGGCCGCGCGCTGACCGGCGGCGGCGCGCGCGGACCGGCGGGCCACGACCGGCGGCGGTCTACGAGGCGCGGCTGCGGCGCAGGTGGTCGACCAGCTTGCCGAACAGCCCGCGCACCGCGTTCTCGAGCGCCTCCTTGCGGAGCTGCGGCAGGTAGCGCGGATCGAACGTCCGCCGCGGCACCTGGACCTTGGCGCCGCCCGACAGGAACGACAGCATCTTGCCGCGGTCGTCGGAGATCGCGAGCCGGAGCTGGGCCTCGATCTCGACGTAGCCGCCGCTGTGCCGGGTCTCGAGCGAGACGCAGCTCACGTCGACGTTGCGCAGATCGAGCCCGAACTTCTGGGCGTCGGCGGCGACGCTGGTCATGGCCGCGCTCTGCGCGACCTCGGTCGAGAGCGTCGCGCGCAGGAGGTCGGCGTGGGACTGCCGCGCCCGCTTGTCGTGGACGCCGGGCGAGTCGTCGGAGGCCGACTTCACGACCATGTAGATCTCGGGCCGCGGCGCGACCGCGCGCGGGTTGGTACCGAACCCGGCCTTGCCGGCGGGCGCCGCCGCCAGCGTGGTCGCCGGGGTGATGCCGTTGACCTCGGACACCTGGGCCACCGCCTCGGCCGCGCGCTTGCGGACCAGCGGATCGGCGTCGCTGGCGGCGGCGTTGCGCAGCGCCGGCAGCGCGGCGCGGTGACCGAGCTTGCCCAGGCCGGTGGCCGCGATCGCGCGCACCTGCGGGCTGCGATCGGCCAGCGCCGCGACCAGCGGCTTGAGCGTCGGCTTGCTGCCGAGGCGGGCCAGCGCGGTCACCGCGGCGATGCGCTCGCGCTCCGAGTTGCGCTCGTCCATGGTCGCCGACAGCTCGGCGATCCGGCGGGCCTCGTCGGCCGCCGCCGGCCGGGCCGCCCCGGCCACCACGCCGAGCGCGAGCGCGGCGCTCACCAGCGCGGCGCCCAGGGCTCGACGGGAGACGGCGCGCGCCATGTGGCTTCGATTACGCCTGCGCCGGATCGACGAGTCAATTTGTTTCGGTGCTGACCTTCACTGACGCGGCTGCGAACGTCGCGCGCGCTCCCGTCAGCAGCGGTCCGGCGGCGCTTCGTGTAACGTGGTGTGCGTGAGGGATCGCCACGCGTGGTGGGAGCGGTGCGCACATCGCGCCCGCGCGCGCGGCCCAACCTTCGCCGACCTCACCCCGGAAGGACGAGGAAGTGACGAGCCGATGCGCCTGCTGACGATCGGGACGACGACGCGGACGACGACACCCGCGACGAGCCGCCGGAGCACCCGTTGAGCGCGCCGGCGATCTCGCCCGCCCTGCGCTGGGGCACGATCGGCGTCGTGGCCGCGCTCTCGCTCGGCGTGGCGTCGCTGCGCATGTGCGGGACGATCGCGATCCCGCCCAAGCCGCCGCCGCCGGCGGTGCACGCCACCGCCGCCGACGCCCTCAAGCAGTCGGGCGCGACCTACGCGAGCTGGCGCGAGGGCGTCGAGCGCGACGCCGCCCGGGTCGGCGTGCCGGCGCCGTCGGACGCGATCATGGCCAGCGCGTTCGTCCACCGCGTCGACAACGAGCGCCGCGTCATCGCGCCCGGCGAGGGCTCGATCGAGGCCGCCGGGCTCCGGCTCACCGCCGGGACCGTCGCCGAGGAGGGGACGGCGCGCCAGGCGATGATCCTCACCATCGAGAACCTCGCCGACACCGACCTCGCCTACAACGTCGTCACGACGCCGCGCCCCGGCGGCGCCCAGTGCAACCAGCGCCAGGTGCTGCCGCACGACGCGATCGTCGTCGCCCGCGGTCAGAAGGTGACCCGCAGCGAGTGCGTCTACCGCGCGGGCATGTCGCTGGCGATCGACCGGATCGAGACCCTGGCGCTGCCGCGGCTGTCGAGCGCCTACGTCTCGCGCCTGCCGCCGGCCGCCGTCGGCGCCGACGCCCGCCTGGCCCGCGGTCATCGTCCCGCCCTGCCCGCGTCGATGCCGGTCTGCACCACCGTCGCGTCCCAGACCGTGCGCGCCGACATCGAGAGCGGCGAGACGAGCTGGCGGGATCTGGTCGACTACTACGCCCGCCACTCGTGCGAGCGGTACCAGTTTCCCGAGGGATACAGGGCATTTGAGCGGGACGGCGCGCGGAAGCTCCCGGTCTCGCCGTAGCCGCTTGCGGCCGGCGACCCGGGCGCGACAGATCCCGTCCTTCTGGTTCCGCGACGTTAGGCTTGCACTCGAGATCGAGAGCCGATAGCCTCGGATCAGGATTCCGCGGAGTTACGACGCCGTGACCAAGTCCGAGCTGATCGAGAAGATCTCCGAGAGCCTGAAGCTCCCCGCCGGGAAGGCGGAGGCGATCGTCAACTGCGTCTTCGACTCCATGGTAAAGGCCCTGGAGCGCGGTGAAGGCATCGAGATCCGAGGGTTTGGCAGCTTCACCGTGCGCGAGTACAAGGCCTACGAGGGCCGGAACCCGCGCACCGGCGAGACCGTGCACGTGGCGCCCAAGCGTCTGCCGTTCTTCAAGGTCGGCAAGGACTTGCGAGAGCGAGTCAACTCCGGAGCCGGGACGCCGCTGCCCGAGGACACGAGCCCCGACGAGGACATGGCCGACGATCCGGAGCTCGACGGCGACGACGACGACGAGCCACACCTCGACGCGTAGCCGCCCTCCGGCCGGCGACCGGCGCGGGCCGCGCGGCCGGCCGTCACACCCGGCGCGCCAGTCCCGCGTCGCCGTCGACCTCCAGCCACTCGCCATCGACGACGTCGTCGACGATCCCGGCGCAGCCGACCACGCACGGCAACCCCAGCTCGCGGGCCATCGCCGCGCCGTGATCGAGCAGCGAGCCGTGCTCGCAGACCAGGGCGCGCGCGCCCTCCACCAGGAGCGCGAGCGCCGGCGTGACCGCGCGGGCGACGACGATCGCGCCCGCCGCCACCGGCCCGGCGTCGGCCAGGTGATCGATGCGCGCGACCGGGCCGGCGACCCGCCCGCCGAGGCCGCTGCCCGCCCAGCTCGTCGCGCCCGGCGACGGGGCGGCCGCGCCCAGGGTCAGCGGCATCGCCCACGCCGCCGCCCGGGCGGCGGCGGTGCGCGCGGCGGCGGCCCGGCCGGGGACCCGCGCCCGCCACGTCGCCAGGGCCTCGTCGTCGCCGGGCTCCGCGACCCGCGCCCGGACCTCGTCGAGCGGGAGCCAGCAGACGTCGCTGGCCTCGGCCAGGCCGAGCGCGCGACCGGCGGCGAGGAGCGCGCGCCGGACCACCGCCTGGGCGCGGGCGAAGAGCAGATCGTCGCGCTCGGCGAGCTCGGCGGCGGCCCGCGCCAGCGCGACCTCGCGCGCCAGGTGCGGCGGCGACGGCGGGATCGGCGGCGGCGACCTGCCGCCGGCGCGGACGACGGCGGCGTCGAGAGCGGCCGGCGCCTCGGCGAAGGTCGGCGACGCCACGTCCCACACCGGCGCCAGCTCGCCGACGAGGGCGAGCAGGTCCGCGCGGTCGAGCTCGCCGCGCGCCGCCCGCGCCACCGCCGCCACCAGCGACGAGGGGCGGTG
>CAADGB010000173.1 GCA_900696455.1 uncultured delta proteobacterium | reverse complement strand
GCGGCGAGCGCGGCGAGCGCGGCGAGCGCGAGGATCGGGGTCGCGACGCGGGTCATCAGAAGCGCACCGTCGCCGACAGGCCGGCGTGCAGGAGGGTACCGCCCGACGAGAACGCCTGGCCGGGGTGGGTCTCGACGTGCTTGCGGGTCAGGCGGTGGGCGACCTGGTGCCACTGCAGGCCGAGGTCGAGGTCGATGGGGCGGGTCAGGACGGGCGCCCAGTCGGCGAGGGTGACCCCGGCGCCGGCGGTGAGGATCACCCGGTCGCCGTCGGCCCAGCTCGTCAGGCCGATCTGGGGCGGCACCGGCGACGGCCGCCAGGCGCCGCCGGCGCGGACCGTGACGTCGGTGCGCGCGCCGCGGCGGCGGTACTCGACCCCCAGCTTGCCGTCGACGGTGTCGGTGAACGCGGCGAGCGGGACCTCGGTCGACACCAGGGGCGGGGCGATGTCGAGCGCGATGAGCACCGCGAGGTCGGCGGCCGGCGGGTAGGCCGACCAGCGGTTCCAGGTGAGGTCGGCGGCCAGGGTCAGGTCGGGCAGGACCTCGACCGCGAGCCCGCCGCCGACCCGGGCCGGCGTGAAGTAGTTGGAGGCGCGCAGCGAGACCAGCACGTCGCCGGTGACCACGCCGGCGATCTGCACGTCGGCCAGGATGTCGAGGGACAGGTCGAGCGAGAGCTGGCCGCGGTAGGTGAGGCCGGCGCGCACGCGGTCGTGCGGGCGCGCCCACACCCCGATCAGCGGCGCCAGCCGCACTGGCAGCTCGACGTCGAGCTCGGCCTGCCCCACCTTCTCGCCGCCGACCACGCCGACGTCGAACAGGATCTTGTTGCTGCGGGCGTCGGCCAGGATCGACGCGCCGACGCCGAGGCCGAGCCGGCCGCGGTAGGCGAGGGCCGCCACCGGCTCGAAGACCGCGCGGTGGGGATCGTTGTCGAGGAGGACGAAGTGCGGCTCGCTCTGCGGGATGAGCTGGACCCGGGCCAGGAACTGATCGGGCAGGTAGAGGGCGAGGCCCAGGCCGAGGGTCCAGGCGCGGTCGAGGGCCACCGGCACCGCCAGCCCGAGCGCGGTGCCGTGGGCGTCGAGGACGCGGGCGTCGCGGCCGTTGATGCGCAGCCGCATCGCGCCGTAGCCCCAGCCGACGAGGAGCGCCGGCCCGTCGCCGAGCGCCACCCCGCCGGGGTTGTGGTGCGCGGCCTCGGGGCCGGTGGCGGTGGCGGTGCGGGCGCCGGCGGTGGCGGCGGCGGCGCTGCCGAAGCCGAACTCGTCGAGCGGATCGGCGGCGGCGGGGCGCGCGGCCGCGGCGAGCCCGGCGGTGAGGCCCGCGGCGGCGGCGAGCGCGCCGAGCGCGCGGGCGGTCCGGCCCGGCCTCACAGCTCGACCTCCAGGGTGAGGCCGCCGCTCAGGACCTGGCCGCCGGAGTCGAGGCGCGGGTAGCCCGGGTTCGAGATCTGCGCGCCGAGGGTGGCCGGGTCGCTGACGTCGTCGGTGACCTCGTCGCGCAGGCCGTCGAAGCCGTCGGCGCTCTCGCCGGGCGCGAGCACGATCTTGCGCAGGGTGCGGGGCTGCACGAGCTGGGTCTGGAGGTGGAGATCGAGCCGCACCCGCTTGCCGCCGGCGCGCGCCCACCCCAGCCCGACCCCGGCGGCCAGGGTGTGGCGCGGCCCGTCGAGCAGGTTGGTGACCCCGGGCTGCACCGCGGGCACCGGCGAGGTCTCGAAGCCGTAGCCGCCGCGCAGGGTGGTGGCCGGCCCCAGCGTGACCTCGGCGCCGACGCGCGCGCCGACGGTGTCGCGCCACGGCACGGTGGGGAGCTTGCCGGCGAGCGGGCCGACCAGCGGCAGCTCGCTGTTGACCTCGACGAACGGGCCGCCATAGGTCGACCAGCGAGCGTAGCTCAGATCGGCGGCGACGGTGGCGCCGCCGGCGAGCCAGGCCACGCCGGCCGCGACCTGGGTCGGCGAGAACTGGCCGGCCGCGCGCGGGTCGAGATCGATGGGCTCGCCGGCGACCTCGGTCTCGGCGATCGTCGCGAACGGCACCTCGAAGCGCTGGCGGAACACCAGGCCGACGCGCACCGCGTCGATCGGCCGCCAGGTCGCGCCGGCGATCACGCGCGCCACCGCCGGCACCTTCTCGTCGACGCGGGCCTCGAGCGCGCGGGTCGCCCCCTCGCCGGCCTGGAGCGCGCCCGACAGGCCGGCCAGGAAGTTGAGCGCGACGCCGACCTCGAGCCCGGGGCGGACGCGGACCCCGACGCCCGGCAGGATCACCAGGCGCTCGGTGCGGCCCTGGTAGTAGGGGTAGAACGGCTCGTCGGGGAAGCGGGCGACGATGCGCGCGATCGATCCCGGCAGCACGTACATGGCGAGGCCGAGGTGGATGCGGTCCGCGAGCGGGCCGCCCAGCGGCGCCGGCAGGGTGAGGCCGAGCACCGTGCCGGCGGGGTCGGTGAGCCCGGTGCGGCGATCGTTGATGCGCAGGTTGGCCCAGGCGCCGAGCGCGCCCAGGCTCAGGCGCTTGCCCGGGCTGCGGGCGAGGCCGGCCGGGTTGACCAGCGGCGCCGCCACGTCGTCGACGGTGGCCACGCCGGCGCCGGCCTGTCCGGCGTGGCGGCTGCCGAGGCCGAAGACCTCGGCCGGCGAGGCGTGCGCGGGCGCCGACGCCAGCGCCAGCGCCAGCGCCAGCGCCAGGCACGCGACCCCGGTCGCGGCCCCGATCCCCGGCCAGGCCTCGCTGTGACGCACGACGGCCGATTAGACCCGATGCGGCCGGGCCACCTCAAGCCGAGGCCCGGACAATGGCGTCGCGCGGCCGCCGCGGTCACCGTGAGCCGGGCTCGGGACGGCTCGCCGTCGCGCCCTCCCGGCGCGGCGCCCCCGGGCCGATTGCCGCGTCCGGACCCGCGCCGGCGGTGTATCGTGGAGCGACCATGTCGCGATCGACGGTGGAGAGGACGGCGCGCGCCGCGCTGGGCGCGGCCGCGGCGGCGGCGCTCGCGACCGGCTGCGGCGGCGGCCAGGGCGGCGGCGACGTCGACGCCCGCGTCTACGGCGAGCAGTGCCGGCCCGGCGGCACCTTCGACGTCAACGGCCGGGCGGCGGTCCTGGGCACCCTCAACGTCCACGTCAACGCCTCGGGCCTGGTCGAGGTCGACACCACCGCCGAGCTGCTGCTGGTCATCGACATCGCCCAGGACGGCACCGCGGTCGAGGTCGTCGCCGGCGGCTGCGCCATCGACATCCCCGACGTGCCCATCGCCGGCCAGGACCAGCCCATCCGCTTCGTCGTGCCGCAGTCGACCGTGGAGTCGGTGACCGGGGTGACCGGCGCCGGCGTGCTGTCGTCGCCCGACCAGGTGTGCGCCACCCTCGACACCGAGCGCTTCACCCTGGTGCTGGGCGCGGTGCTCGATCCCACGACCATCGCCACCGCGCCGCTGCCGCAGGCCGACGCCGACGGCAACTTCCGCTTCTGCCCGCCGTCGGCCGACACCTCGTGCGAGCTGGCGATCGGCTCGAGCTGCGCCTGCGATCAGGAGGGCGACGGCAAGCCCGGCACCACGCTCCTCGCCTACAACGTGCCCGCGGTCAACCTCGACCAGGTCTACGTCACGCTGCGCACCCAGTTCGCCCTCGCTGGCGAGGTCTTCTCGTCGAACCTGGTGCAGGGCGAGATCGACGCCTCGATCGAGCTCGGCATCCTGGGCTGCAACATCGCCGGCGGCGGCGCCTGCAACGCCAGCCAGATCGGCGTGGTCAAGAACCCGAACCCGGTCATCACCCAGCAGCCCGGCAACCCGTCGCTGTTCCGCGCCGCCCGCGTGCCGCCCGGCACGACCTGCACCGAGATCCTGGCGATGCGCGATCAGCTCTTCCCGCGCTGAGCCTCAGCGCTTCTTGCGCAGGAGGCCGCGGGTGTTCCACCACGACAGCACCAGCAGCGCGCCGGCGACGCGCGCGGTCCACCAGCCCCACTCGGCGCGGTCGGGCTCGCCGCGGCCTTCGAGCACGACCGCCAGCGAGGCGCCGGCGATGCCGATGGCGGCGAAGATGCCCTGGTGGCCGAGGCGGTACATGAGCTGCGCCGCCGGCTCGAGGTTGGCGAACCGCACCCGCATGTCGCCGGCGTGGGCGGTGCGCAGGAAGCGCCGCATCTCGCCGGGCAGGGCGGCGACGCTCATCACCATGTCGCGGCTGGTGTCGAGCAGGATGCCCGACCAGTCCTGATCGCCCAGCACGAAGCGCTCGAGGTACGGCTTGATCACCGTCATCGGGTTGAGCGTGGGATCGAGCTCGGTGCACAGCCCCATCAGCAGGAGCAGGGTGCGCTCGAGGACGATGGCCTCGCGCGGCACGTGGAAGTTCTCCGACAGCTCGCGCAGCGAGATGTCCATGCGTCGCAGGTCGGCCAGCGACTCCAGGCTCTTCTCGAGCGTCTTCTCGGGATCGAGCTTGAGGTCCTTGAGGTTGATGGTGTCGAGCGAGATGCTCTCGTTGAAGCGGTCGTGGAAGTACTCGATGACCTGCTCGAAGACGCGGTCGTCGGCGCCCTTGGCGACGAACCCCATCTGTCGCATCGCCCGCACGATGCGCGGCGTGTCGCGGGTGAGCCCGCCCTGGATCAGCTCGACGATGCCCTGGCGGAACTGGGGCGAGATCGTGGCGACCGCGCCGAAGTCGAGGAAGACGATCTGGGCGGCGCCCGGCGCGGCGCCCTCGAGGGGCCGCACCAGCAGGTTCCCGGGGTGGGGATCGGCGTGGTAGACGCCGTCGGTGAAGATCTGCTGGCAGTAGACCTCCACCACCTGCTGGGCGAGGGCCCGGCGGTCGAGGCCGAGCTGCTTGCAGCCGCCGAGGTCCGAGATCTTGATGCCGGGCTCGAAGCGCGTCGTCAGCATGCGCTCGCTCGACAGCTCGCGGATCACCCGGGGGAAGGCGACGTCGGTGCGGCCCTCGAAGTTGGCGGCGACGCGGTCGCCGTGGTCGGCCTCGGCGCGGAAGTCGAGCTCGGCCAGGACGATGCCGCGGATCTCGCGGTAGACGTCGTCGAGGCCCTGGTAGGGGACGAAGTGCTGGACGATGCGCAGGATGCGGCGCAGCGTGCGCAGGTCGCTCTTCACGATCTCGTCGATGTCCGGGTACTGGACCTTGACCGCGACCTCCTCGCCGGAGCGCAGCCGCGCCTTGTGGACCTGGCCGATCGAGGCCGACGCGATCGGGCGCTCGGCGAACTCGGCGAACAGCTCGCCCGGGCCCTTGCCCCACTCGGCGCGGATGCGGGCCTCGATGTCGGGGTAGGGCCGGGGCGGCACGTGGTCCTGCAGGCCCTCGAGCTGGCGCCGGAACTCCTCGGGCAGGAAGTTGGTCATGATGCTGATGAGCTGCCCGACCTTGATGAACAGGCCCTGGAGCTGGCAGATCGTGCGCTCGATGCGTCGCGCGTTGCGGAGGTGGGTCTCGCGCAGGCGGCGATCGACCCACTCGTCGCTCCGCCAGCGCGCCCAGAAGCGCAGCCACAGGTAGCTGGCGATCACGCGGAACGTGCACCAGTACGCGATCAGGTAGCGCAGGGCACGTCGCGGCGGGCGGCTGGTGCGCGCGCCGGGCGCGGGTGCACCTCGGGTCGGCCGCGCCGGGGTCTCCTCGACCTGCCTGGCCGCGGCGCCCGCGTCCGGGAGGGCGCGCCGGGCTGCATCCACGCGCCGGAGCGTATCACGCGCCCCGGCGGGGCGCGCCTTCGTTGACAGGACCGGCCGCCGGCGGTACGCAGTGCCATGACCTCCGACGACAGCGGCGATCCTCCGGATCCGGCGCCGGCACGCGGGGACCGCGAGCGCGGCGACCGCGGCGGCGAGCGCGACCGCGAGCGCGGCGACCGCGGCGGCGACCGCGGCGGCGGGGACCGCGACCTGTCGGAGACCCTGCGCGCGCGCCTCGAGCAGCTCGTGCCCGACCTGGTGCGGCGGACGTTCACCGCCGGCCTCGGCGCGGTGTTCTCCACCGAGGAGGGCATCCGCAAGGTGACGCGCGAGCTCCAGCTCCCCAACGTCGCCGGCTACCTCGCCGACACCGCCGACAACACCAAGGACAAGGTCCTCGAGATCATCGCCCGCGAGGTCCGCGAGTTCCTGGCCCACGTCAACCTTTCCGACGAGGTCGCCAAGCTGCTGACGACCCTGTCGTTCGAGATCAAGACCGAGATCCGGTTCATCCCCAACAGCGAGCGCTACACCGGGGTCGACCCCGACGTGAAGGCCCAGGTCCGGCTCAAGCGCGCCGACAGCAAGGACGAGCGCGAGGGCGACGACCGCGACGACAAGGATGATCCCGGCCGCCTGCGCCGGCTGTGGCGCCGCGCCCCCGGCAATGGCGATCACGGCCACGACGGCGACGGCGACGACGACGGCGACGGCCCGCCCGAGCACGAGTGACCGACCTCCAGCTCCGGGCGCTGGTGGAGGTGGTGGGCCGATGTCTCGCGATCCTGCGGCCCCACATCCCGGACGCCGACGCCGCGCGCTACCTCCACGCGCTGGTCGAGCTCCGCGACGAGCTCGAGCGGCTGGTCGCCGCGCCGGCCGCGCGCGAGCCCGGGGCGCCGGACCCGGACGGGCTCGAGGACGTCGGCGCGGCGCGCTCCGGGACCGGCCGCGCGGAGCTGGCGGCCACCCTGGCCCGCCTCGAGCGGCGATGGGGCGGCGCGCCGTTCGACCTCCCCGACCACGCGGAGACCGACGCCGACCGCGCACACCTCGCCGCGCTCGTGCTGCGGGACGCCGTCCCGCCGCGAACCGACGCCGGCGCTGGCGCCGCGGAGACCGCGCCCGCGCCGGGAGGCGACGGGGAGCCCTCCGCGCCGGCGCCGGGCGGCGACGCGGATCCGTCCGCGCCGGGGTGATCGGGCGGCGTGGCCGCGCCGCCGCGCTCCGCGTCAGGGCACGACGATGCGCCGGATCGTGCCGTTGTGCGAGACGATGTAGAGCTCGCCCAGGCTGTCGGCGTGGATGGCGGTGATGTTACCGACGCTGGTGGCCAGCGCCTGCCGGTTGTTCGTGGCCTGGCCGTTCGCGTACTCGAACGCCCACAGCCGCTGCACGTAGTAGTCGCCGTAGAAGTAGGTGCCGACGAGGTCGGGGAAGCAGGTGCCGCGGTAGACCTGGCCGCCGATGATCGACTGCCAGCCCTGGCTCTGGTTGAACTCGACCACGGGGTCGACGCGGTTGGCGGTCAGGCAGTTGGTCGCCGGCTCGAAGCAGTGCGCGCCCTCGCGGTCGTCCCAGCCCCAGTTGATGCCCGGGGTGTTGGGCGCGACGTCGATCTCCTCCCACAGCTCCTGGCCGACGTCGCCGCTGTAGATGTCGCCGGTGGCGCGGTCGAACGAGAAGCGGAACGGGTTGCGCAGGCCCTTGTGCCAGATCTCGGGGCGGGGATCGCCGGGACCGTCGGGCGAGCTGGCGAACGGGTTGTCGCTGGGGATGCCGTAGGCCTTGCTGCCGGTGCGGCTGTCGACGTCGATCCGCAGGATCTTGCCGAACAGCGAGGCGTCGTTCTGCGCCCGGTCCTGGGGATCGCCGCCCGAGCCGCCGTCGCCGATGGCGATGTACAGCATGCCGTCGTTGCCGAACTCGATCATCCCGCCGTTGTGGTTCGAGTACGGGTCGTCGAACACCATCAGGTCGCGGCGGCTGGCCGGGAGCGCGGTGTCGGCGCCGGGGCTGGCCAGGAACTCGGCGATGACGTGATCGCCGTCGGGGCGGCGGGCGAAGTGGAGGTAGAAGCGATCGTTCTGGCGGAAGTCGGGGTGGAAGGCGATGCCGAGGAGGCCACGCTCGCCGCCCGACAGCACCGAGCTGACGACGTCGAGGAACGGCGTGGGCAGGACCTGGCCGTCCTTGATGACGCGGACCCGGCCGTCCTGTTCGATCACGAACAGCCGCGGGTCGCCGGGCGCGCCGGTGAGCATGAGCGGCTGGTCGAGGCCGGTGGCGACCGTGACCACGCCGACGGTCGTGCCGTTGCGCGGGGTGCAGGTCGCGACCGCGGCGTCGGGCAGGTCGCGGCCGTCGATCGGCGGGCTGGCGTCGTCGCCGCCGCCGTCGTCGCCGCCGCTGGCGTCGTCGTCGACCGGCGCGTCGATGGTGGCGCCGCCGCCGTTGCCGCAGGCCGCCCCCGCGGTGACGGCCAGGAGGAGCGACGACAGGAGGCGGGCCGGGGTGCGCATGCCCGCGACTATACGCCGCAGCGGGGCGCGGCCGCGGCCCGGACGCTGTCACCGCGTGGCAGGCGATGACCGTCGGGGGCCGGGGTGCTACCTGGCGGCGGCCTCGACGCCCTCGAAGCGGACCGGCGTGCCCGCGCTCACGCCGTGGGCGCGGGTCCAGCCGGCGTTGACCTCGAGCACGTAGAGCGACGGCGCGCCCACGCCCTTCGAGCGCGTGTCGTGCGGCTGCATGTCCTCGAGGATCCCGACCACGGTGAGCTCGGGCGAGATGAAGAGGATGTCGAGCGGGATGAGCGTGTTCTTCATCCAGAAGTGGTGGTCGTCGAGGTCGCCCATGAGGAACAGCATCCCGCCGTCGGGCGGCAGGAACTTGCGGTACATGAGCCCCTTCTGGATCAGGCCGGGCGAGGCCACCACCTCGACCTCGACGGTGCGCGGGCCGGCGGTGCCCTCGAGGTGGACCCGCGCGAGCGGCACGGTGGGCGCGGCGCCGGTCCCGCTGCCGCTGCCGTTGCCCGGGCCGGTGGTCACGCTGCCGCGATCATCTCCCCGGGCCGGGGCGCGAGAGCAAGCCGCCAGCGCGAGCAAGCCGATGACGAGGGCGAGGAGCGAGCGTGGCACGCGCGGACACTAGCGCACGATCGGCGCCGGCGGATCGGGTGTCGCCGCGAGGGCGAACCCCGCGGGTCAGCGAAGCCGGACGTCGGCGACCACGCGCTGGTCGCGCAGCAGCTCGACCCGCTCCACGCACGCGCCGACCGCGACGTCGAGGGAGGGCTCGACGGCCACCAGCACCTGGCCGGCGGGGGTGGCGTCCATGCGCAGGGACCAGGCCCCGGCGCCGCGGGCGCGGACGCGGCGGTCGGCGGCGACCTCGTCGGCGCCACGCAGGGCCATGACGGTCACGTCCACCGCCGCGCCGGGCAGCGCCTCGGCGACCACCACGCGCACGCCGTCGAAGCCCGCCGGCACCGACACCACGGCGCGGCCGGCCTCGGGGCAGTGGCGCCCGGCGATCCGGGGCTTGCCGCTGCTCGCCGCCGGCGCGCCCACGCGGTCCCCCGCCGCCGCAGGGGCGGCGAGGGCGACGAGGGCGAGGAGCGACAGGCGCACGTCCCCGGAAGTACGCAAGAAGCGGGCCCGCGGATCGAGCTCGCAAGTAAGTGATCCCACGTTCGTTGCTGGAGACTCTCGTGGCTGCTGGGGACGCCAGTGGCCAGCGGACCTTCGACCCCGGTGGGTGGCCCCGCCCGGTGGGTGGCCCCGCCCGGTGGGTGGCACCGCCCGGTGGGTGGCACCGCCCGGTGGGTGGCACCGCCCGGTGGGTGGCACCGCCCGGTGGGTGGCACCGCCCGGTGGGTGGCACCGCCCGCTGGGTGGCCCCGCCCGGTGGGTGGCACCGCCCGGTGGGTGGCCCCGCCCGGTGGGTGGCCCCGCCCGTGGGTGGCCCCGCCCGGTGGGT
>CAADGB010000172.1 GCA_900696455.1 uncultured delta proteobacterium | reverse complement strand
GAGACCGCGGTCCCGGCGCGGGCGGCCTCGATCACCAGCCGCTCGAGCTCCTTGCGGTACTGCTGGCCCTTGAGCCGCTGCTCGACCGAGCCCTGGTAGGCCGGATCGAAGAGCTGCTTCTCCTCCGCCGACAGCTCGCCGATGACCTTCTGGTGATCCTTGTCGCTGATGCCGAGCTGGGCGCGCAGGCTGTCGAGGATGACCAGCTCGGCGCGGGTGACCAGGCCGTCGGCGACCAGCTCGCGCACGGTCTCCTTGTACGCGCGCATGCGGGCCTCGCGCTGCTTGGTGCGCTCGGTGTGCAGGAGGTAGATGTCCTTGAGGTCGTCCGACGGCGGCGCGTCGCCCCACTCCCACTTCTTGAGGATCTTCTGGGCGAACTTCTCCTGCACGTACTCGGCCTCCTGGCGGCGGAAGCGGCGGAAGAAGATGGCGGCGGCGGCGAACACCACCGCCGCGCCGGTGCCGCGCACCACCCACTCCGGCAGCCGGCGCAGGCTGGGCTGGCCGGCGAAGAAGTAGAAGGCGACGAACGCGCAGAACCCGGCGACCGCCAGCATGCGGTGGCGCAGGAGGAGGCGGGCGTCGTGCGCCGCCTGCGAGCCGGCCTCGAGCCCGCGGCCGATCCGAGCCCACAGCGCGCGCTCGACGCCGGCGAAGAGCGCCAGCGAGGCGGCGCCGAAGGCGACGAGGGTGAGCGGCGCCGCCACCACCCGCGGCACGCCGCCCACGCCGTGGAAGCCGTCGTCGAGCCAGGTCGACGGCTGGCTGGTCTCGTAGGCCCAGACGCCGCTGAAGTAGTAGTCCCAGGTGCCGGCGTAGAGCCAGTAGTAGACGTAGAAGGCGACGACGATGCCGGGCCAGGCGAAGTAGACCAGGCGATCGCGCTCGGGCAGCTCCTTCCAGTAGCCCTGCTCGAGATCGATGTCGGGGCAGTGCTTCTTGCACGCCACGCACGGCGCGCACTGGCTGGTCAGCTCGCCCTTGCCGGCGACGCCGCGCGACGGCTCGGTGTAGATCTTCTCGACCAGCCCGACCGGGCACAGGAAGTTGCACCAGGTCTTGCCGCCCCACACGAAGCTGACGATCGCCGCCGCGACCACGACGGTGATGAGGAAGCCCGACAGCCACACCGCGCTGCCGTTGGTGGCGACCAGGCGCAGCGACAAGCCGAGCACGAGCAGGCCGAGCTGGACCAGGAGGTAGTGCTCGGCCAGCCAGCCGCCGACCTTGCGCGTGCCGGGTCGGCCGACCAGGCGGCCGAGCTGGCCGACGACGGCGAGCGGGCAGATGCGTCGCCACACGTGGTAGCCGGCGACCACCCAGAACAGCGGCAGGGCGGCGATGCCGATCGTCCACAGGATCCGGTTGCCGTGCGAGACGCCGAGGATCGTCGGTACGGTCGCGCACAGGGCCAGCACCAGCACCACGCGCGCGGCTACCAGCCAGCGCGGCGCCGCGCCGCCGTCGGTGAAGGCGGCCCAGCCGCCGGCCTTGACCGCCGCCGCCTTGCCGCCCTTGGCCTTGCCGGCGGACGCGGCCTTGCCGCCGGCGGGCGCGGCCTTGCCGCCGGGCGCGGCCTTGCCCGCCTTGCCCGCGCCGGCCTTGCTGGCGGGCTCGGTCGCCGGCGCGTCGCCGACGACCGGCAGGCGCGCCTTGCCTCCCGGCTTGCCCGCCTTGCCAGGTGTGCCCTCGGGGCCGTCGCTCGCCTCGCTCGCCATGGGCCCTCAGGGCGGGAGCGGCGCGGTCACCCGCGGCGCGGCCGGATCGGCGAGCAGGCAGGGCAGGGCCGGCGCCTTGCCCAGCGCCGCCTCGAGGTGCTGGCGGGTCTTGCACGCCTGGTCCTGCATGAACTCGAGGGTGTAGGCCTCCCAGGTGTGGCTGGGGATGATCTGGAAGTTGAGCGTGGGCAGGGCGCGGTTGGGGACCGTGGGCACGCCCGCGCGCGGGTCGAGGGTGCGCGCGTCGGTGTAGTCGCGCACGCCGAAGTTGCGGATGTGGCACTGGGCGCAGGTCATGCCGTTCTCCTCGCCGTGATCGCGGCGAGGGTCCTCGAGCGGGAGGTTGGCGGCGGCCGGGCCGAGCTTGTGGTCGCGGAACAGGTTGACGGCGTCGATGCGCGCCGGCGCGACCTTGCCGCTCGAGCGGTCGGGCAGGTCGACGAAGCCCAGCGCCTTGCGGCACAGCACCTCCCAGCCGGGGGTGCGGCGCGGATCGTCGGGGTCGAAGGCCGGGGCGCACGTGCCGATCCACGACGCGCCGTCGGCCGACGGCACGGTGTGGGTCCAGAAGCCGGGGATGGGGATGTTGACGTAGCTCTGCACGGTCGCGCCGGGCGCCACGATCGGCGTCATCACCGACCACGCCCAGCCGTCGCCGTGGGCGTAGCTGCCGTCGGGGTTGCGGGCGGAGCCGCCGCCCATGCGGGCCTCGGTGGGCAGCGCGACGAAGCCGGCCTGGTTCCACGCCTCCGTGCCCTTGTGGCCGAGCACGCCCTGCACGAACGCGAGCACCGCCTTGCCGTGGCGGGCCCGATCCTTCACCAGCGCGGGCGACGGCGCGCCGTCGGCGGTGAGCAGGTGCTTCCAGAACAGCGCGGCGAAGACGCGGTTGTTCTCGGCGCGGGCCTCCGGCGGCAGCGTCGGGTGGTCCTGCACCGGGCGGACGCGGAACATCGCGAACACCGGCTCGGGCGCCTTGACCGCCTGGTAGACCAGGCGCAGCTCGTGGAACTTCTTGTCGATGCGCGGGCGCACGACGACCAGCCGCCAGTCGCGGGGATCGCCGAACGTCGCGCGATCGAAGCCGGGGGCGTCGGGATCGAGGCGCGGGTTGCCGTGGATCTCGGCCATGCCCTTGAGGAACGAGCGGAAGAGCGCCTTGCGATCGGGCGGCCCCAGCGCGGCGACGACGTCGGCGGGCAGCGACGGCCGCGACAGGGTCGCGCCCAGCGCCAGCATGGCGTCGAACGGGTAGGCGCGGGCGGTGGCGGCGACCCGCGCCGGCTCGCGGATCGTGAACAGGGTCTCGGCCTCGGCGCCGGCGAACGGCGCCACCGGCACCGGCGCCTTCTTCGCGGTCACCGGGAGCTGCCACTCCTCGGTCAGCTCGAGCTCGGGGTGATCGAGGTCGGTCACCTCGAGGCGGAACGTGCCGACCCCGGCCGCCAGGTCGGCCCGGTCGGGCTTCCAGGTGACGGTCTGGGTGATCGGATCGAAGCGCGCCGACGCCGGCATGGCGGTGACCGCGACCGCGATGCGGTCGAGGTCCTGATCGATGGCGGTGGTGGCGAACGAGATCGTCTGGCCGACGCCGACCGCCTTCCACGGCGGCGGGAACAGCTCCGGCCGCTGGTCGGGGCGCGGCGCGGGCCGGGGCGGGGCCAGGCGATCGGCGGCGCCGTCGCCGGCCACCGCGTCGCCGCCGGCGGAGTCGGGGCGCGGGTCGCCCGCCGGTCCGGACACCGGTCCGGGCGCCGGTCCGGGACCGGGCGACGGCGCGGGCGGGGTCCGGGAGCCGCCGCAGGCGGGCAGGAGCGCGAGGAGCGTGGCCGGGATCGCGGCCACGAGCAGGGCCGGGAGCATGGCCGGGATCGTGATCGGGATCGGGAGCGTGGTCGTCGCGGCGCGGGTCGCGCGCGCGCGTGGAGGCAGCTTCATCGCGGATCCTTCGGTTCCCCTCGTGGCGCACCAGCTTACCACCGCGCGCGCGGCGATCCCGCCGCCCGGGGCCGCCCTCACCGTCACGGCGCCAGGCCCGGCCGCGGGCGCGCGGGGCGCCGCCGGGCTACCCGCGATCATCCCGGTGGTGTAGGGTCCGCGCCGTGAGCGCTGCCGACGATCTCGCCCGCCTCGCCATCAACACCCTGCGCACCCTCAGCATCGACGCGGTGCAGGCGGCCAACAGCGGACACCCCGGCCTGCCCCTGGGCGCCGCGCCCATGGCGTACGCGCTGTGGCAACGGCACCTGGTGGTCGACCCGGCGGCGCCGCTGTGGCCCGATCGCGATCGCTTCGTGCTGTCGGCCGGTCACGGCTCGATGCTGCTCTACGCGCTCCTGCACTGCGCCGGCTACGACCTCTCGCTCGACGAGCTCAAGGCGTTCCGGACGTGGGGCTCGCGCACGCCCGGTCACCCCGAGTGGCACCTCACCCCCGGGGTCGAGAGCACCACCGGGCCGCTGGGGCAGGGCCACGCCAACGCCGTCGGCATGGCGATCGCCGAGCGCTACCTGGCGCACCTGTTCAACCGCCCCGGCCACACCGTCGTCGACCACCGCACGTACGCGCTGATCTCCGATGGCGACGTGGTCGAGGGCGTGGCCCAGGAGGCGGCGTCCCTGGCCGGCCACCTCGGCCTCGGCAAGCTGATCTGCCTCTACGACGACAACCAGATCACGCTCGACGGCCCGGCGTCGCTCGCCATGAGCGAGGACGTGGGCGCGCGCTACGCCGCGATGGGCTGGCAGGTGCTGCACGTCGCCGACGGCGACCGCGACGTCGACGCCATCGATGGCGCCCTGGCCGCCGCCCGCGCCGACACCGCCCGGCCGTCGCTCATCTGCGTGCGCACGACGATCGGCTTCGGCGCGCCGAAGAAGGCGGGGACGGCCGCCGCCCACGGCTCGCCGCTGGGCAAGGACGAGGTCGCCGCCACCAAGCGCGCCCTGGGCTGGGATCCCGAGGCGCACTTCCTGGTGCCCGACGCCGCCCGCGCCCACATGGCCGAGACCGGTCGCCGCGGCGCCGCCGCCCACGCCGCGTGGCGCGCCCGCTTCGCGGCGTGGCGCGTCGCCCACCCCGAGCTGGCGACGCGGTGGGACGCGGCGTGGCGGGGCGAGCTCCCGGCGGACGCCGCCGCCGCCGTCCCGTCGTGGAAGGCGGGCGAGTCGCTGGCCACCCGCACCGCCTCGGGCAAGTGCATGGTCGCGCTGGCCGGCCCGATGCCGTGGCTGTTCGGCGGCGACGCCGACCTCGGCGGCTCGACCAAGACCATCGTCCCCGGCGGCGACTTCGATCGCACCGGCGCCGGTCGCAACCTGCGCTTCGGCGTGCGCGAGCACGCCATGGGCGCCATCTGCAACGGCATGGCCTACCACGGCGGCGTCCGGCCGTTCGCCTCCACCTTCTTCGTCTTCAGCGACTACATGCGGCCGGCGGTGCGGCTGGCGGCGCTCAACCACCTGCCGGTCACCTACGTCTGGACCCACGACTCCGTCGGCCTCGGCGAGGACGGTCCGACCCACCAGCCGGTCGAGCACCTCCAGTCGCTGCGGGCGATGCCGAACCTGTGGGTGGTGCGCCCGGCCGACGCCAACGAGACCGCCGCGGCGTGGAAGCTGGCGGCGGCGCGCACCGACGGCCCGGTGGCGCTGGTGCTGTCGCGCCAGGACCTGCCGGTGGTGACCCCGGCCGACGCCGCGGTCGAGCGCGGCGCGTACGTCCTGCGCGATCCCGACGGCGGCGCGGCGCCGGCGGTGGCGCTGGTCGCCACCGGCTCCGAGGTGGTGATGGCGCTGACGGCGCAGGAGGCGCTGGCCCGCGAGGGCGTCGCCGCGCGCGTGGTGTCGATGCCGTGCCGCGAGCGCTTCCTCGCCCAGGACCAGGCCTACCGCGACAGCGTCCTGCCGCCGCGGCTGCGGGCGCGGGTGGCGGTCGAGGCCGGCGTCACCTTCGGCTGGGGCGACCTGGTCGGGACGGAGGGCCGCGTGGTCGGCCTCGATCGGTTCGGCGCGTCGGCGCCGGGGGAGGTGCTCTACGAGCGCCTGGGCCTCACGGTCGATGCGGTCGTGGCAGCGGCGCGGGCGTCGCTGGCGGCCGCCGCGCGCTGACGCGGCGCTCGCCCGGCGGGCGTCCCGTCAGGCGCCCCGGGTCAGTGCATGCGGAGCTGCGTCGTCGCGAGGGTGACGTCCTTGCCCTTCACCGACGCGACCAGCTTGAGGGTGTAGGACTTGCCCTTGGTCAGCCCGTCGTCCTCGGTGATCTCGATGTCGCCGGCGAGGACCGTCGATTTCGGATCGACGCCGGTGAGCACCCGGTCGGCGCTGTAGGTCTTGCCGTCGTAGAACTCGAGCTTGAGCGAGGTCGTGCCGGCGCCCTTGGCCAGGAACGCGGTGTAGACGAACTGCCACGTCCACACCTCGTCGCCGCCCGCGGCGCCCTTGAGCTCGGTGAGCGCGATCTTCTTGAAGTGCGCGACCGTGGCCTTGTCGTCGCCGACCATCTCCAGCGGGTCCTTGGTCACGAGGATCTTGCCCTTGAAGGCCGCGATCACCTTCTTGGACAGGTCGGCGTGCGCGGGCGGTGCGGTCAACCCGGCCGCCAGGAGGAGCGCCAGCGGCAGCGCGAGGACGAGCCGCCGCGAGGGGCGGGCGCGCGAGTCAGGGGCGATGGGCGTCATGGGGACCTCCGCAACACATTGTACCGAGTCCGCAGAGAGTATCCGACAAGGTTCGGACAGTCGCGGCGGCGCCCCGTTGCAGGAGATCAGGACTCGGCGTCGTCGGCGGGGGGGCTGACCGGGGCCTCGGTGCTCGCTTGGACGGCGGCCGGGGGCGCCGCATTCACCGCGACGTCGATCGGACCGGGACCGCCGGGACCGCCGGGACCGCCGGGGCCACGGGGGGCTCCCTCGGGACGCGGGCCACGGCCGCGGCCGCGGCCGCCGCGCCGGCCCCGGCGCTCGCCGTCGGGACCCGCGGGGCCAGGCCCGCCG
>CAADGB010000171.1 GCA_900696455.1 uncultured delta proteobacterium | reverse complement strand
GTGGCGCCGCGCCGGGCGGGGACGGCGGTGGCGCCGCGCCGTCGCCGCCACCCGCGCGGCGGCCCCACCCGCCGCCGCCGCCGCCACCGCCGCCGATCGATCCGTGGCTGCGCGCGCTGCCGCTGCTCGGCCTGGCCACGCTCACCGGCGTCCTGTGCTGGGTCTACGCCGGCGTCTTCCGCGGCGAGGTGTGCGGGGACGACAACAGCTACCACTTCGCCGAGGCCGCGTTCCTCGCCGACGCCCTCCGCCACGGCGATCTCGACTGGTGGAACCCGGCGGCCAACGCCGGCTTCCCGTCGGGCTACTACTACCAGCTCGTGCCGGCGGCGATCCCCGGCGTGCTGGCGGCGATCTTCGGCGGGGTCCTGTTCTGGTTCCAGCTCACGATCTTCCTGTCGATGGTGCTGGTGCCGGCGGCGACCTATCGCGGGCTGCGCCTGATGGGCGCCGAGCCGTGGCCGGCGCTGGGCGGCGCGCTCGCCGTGAGCTTCGTGCTGTCGGGCTCGAAGTGGGGCGCCGGCGCCGAGGGCGTGTTCTGGGTCGGCCTCTACACCCAGGGCGTGGCCATGGTCGCCTACCCGCTGGCGCTCGGGTCCGGCTGGCGCTGGCTGGTCCACGGCCGCGGCGCCGCGCCGGCGGTGGCCTGGGGGCTGTTCGTCGGCCTGTGCCACCCGGTGGCGGGCGTCTGCCTGGGGCTGGCGCTCGCCGTCGCGCTGCCGGTGGCGCTGGTCGAGCAGGCGGGCCGCGAGCGTCGCCGCCACCTCGGTCCGCCGCTGCGCCTGCTCGTGCTCGGCCTCCTCCTGGTCGTGGGCTCGGCCTCGGCCTGGCTGCAGGTGCTGGTCGACTACGAGGCCTTCGGCGGCTTCCCCCACCGCGTCGCCGGCGAGGCCGGCCCGGGCTTCGCGACCCTGCAGACCTGGCTGCGCGACGGCTACTTCCTCGATCACGAGCGCCGGCCGCCGCGCGTCCTCACCGGGCTGATGGTGCCGGCGCTGGTGCTGGCGCTCGTCTGCTTCGCGCTCCGCCGCCACCGCCACCTCGCCGCGCTGTGGCTGTCGGCCCTGTTCTTCGCCTACGTCCTGGGCGTCGGGCCATCGCTGCGCACCGACGACGACCTGTTCCCGGCGGTGCGGGTGATGGGCGCGCTCCAGGTCTCGCTGGCGATGGCGATCGGCGCCGGCCTGGTCGCCGGCGCGGTCGCCGCCATCCGCGGCCTCGAGCCGCTGCGCCACGGCGACGTCGGCCAGGGCGCGATCGCGTTCCTGCTCTTCCTGGCGATGATCGGCGTCGCCGCGCCGGCCGTGGACCAGCACCGGGGGCGGGTGCGGGTGGCCGAGGACTACGAGCGCATCCACCGCGCCGAGCTCGACGAGCTCCTGCCGGCGATCCGGGCGGCGACGCCGGGCCGGATCCAGAACCGGGGCGGCACCACCGCGCGGGCGCCCGGGGTCGAGAACCACTGGTTCATGATCCTGCCCTACGTCTACGCCGGGCGGGCGCAGCTCGTGGTCTACGGCGCCGCCGCCCTGCAGTCGTCGCCCAACTTCGTCTACCTCCACGGCCTGCCGACGGCGGCGCGGGCGGCGTGGATCTACGACGCGCCGCTGGTGCTGACCAACCACGAGCGCGGGCCGGCCATCGGCGGCACGCTCCTGGCGTCGACCGAGCACTTCGAGCTGCGCGAGCTGCCGGCGCCGGGCCTGGTGTCGGGGGTGCAGGTGGTGGGCGCGCTGCCGCCGGGGGATCGCAAGCGCACGCGGGCGGCGGTGCTGGCGTGGCAGCGCTCGGACGCGCCGATGCGAGACCAGGTGCTGGTCCACGCCGGCCACGGCGGGGCGGGGCCGCCGCCGGACGGCGAGGTGCTCGAGGTCCGGCGCGGGGCGTCGACGATCACCGCCCGGGTCGAGGCCCGGGCCACCACGACCTTCGTGATCCGCGAGAGCTGGCACCCGCGGTGGACCGCGACCGTCGACGGCCAGCCGGCGCGCCTGCGCCGGGTGACGCCCGACTTCCTGGCCCTCGACGTCGGCCCCGGCGAGCACCTCGTCCGCCTGTCGTTCGAGCGGCCGTGGTGGCAGTGGGCGCTGTGGCTCCTGGCTCCGCTGGCCGCCGCGCTCGGCGCGTGGTGCGAGCGCCGGCTGGCCGGCGTCAGAGCGTGTGACTGAATCACCCGCTCTGGTCGATCGGTCGGTCCCGACGAGGACGCCGGTGCCGACCTGAGTCGGAGCAGATCGCCTCGGCTACGCCTCGGCTCACTCGGGGACGCGCGGCAGCGGCAGCACGAGCTTGAAGAAGGTCAGCTTCCAGGCGTCGTCGATCTTCGTGAACTCGAAGCTGCCGGTGATCGTCGCCCGCTCGAACTCGATGAGCAGGGTGAGCGAGGCGCCGGTGCCGCTGGGGTTCTGGCGGGCCGAGGTCACGTCGAGGATGCGGCGGAACGGGCCCAGCACCTTGCGGCGGTCGGCCTCGGTCTGCTGGAAGTTGGGGAGCGCGATCGACTGCTGGAAGCCGAGGGCGGCGCCTTGCCAGATCGCCTCGGCCTCGCCGCGCGCCGACAGCTCGAGGATCTGCTGGGCGGCGGCGCGCAGCTCCTCCTGGGGCCCCTTGACCCGGGCCTCGCGCTGCTCCTGGGTCGGCGGCGCGACGTCGGGCGGGACGTCGATGAAGATGCCGAGCATCTTCCACGCTCCGCTTTCCCAGCGGAACGCCATCGAGCCCTTGGTCGGGCCGGCGCCGGAGTCCAGCCGGAGGTCGACCCGGCCGGTGCGGCCGCCGGGACCGCGGTTGAGCTCGGTGTCGAGCACGGCGGAGATCTCCTCGAACGGGCCGAGCGTGCGGTTCATGTCCGCCATCTGGGCGACGAAGGTGTCCTCGCGCACCACCTCCTGGAAGCGGATCGAGGAGGCCCGGTAGACGTCGTCGGCCCGGCCGTCGCGCAGGGCGACGAGGATGCCCTCGGCCAGCGGGCGGAAGTCGGGCGGGCGGGCGTGGCGGAGCTGGAGGCCGACGATCACCGCGATCCACGAGAACACCAGGACGAAGCTCAGGATCACGTTGCGCGCCATGACCCGGCCGCGTCGGGTGCGGGGCACGACCGGGAGCTGCGCGAGCGACTCGCCGACCTTGACCGTGATGCTGTCGCTGGCCTGCACCACCTTGTCGCCGATCGCGTCGGCGGCGTGCACCACCTTCTCGCCGACCTTGAGCGCGACCGCGGCCGGGATCGTGACCGCGCGCTTGCGACGGGCCGGCTGGCTCGCGCCGGGCGGCGGCGGGGACGGCACCGCCTGGCCCTCGGGATCGGTGAAGCGGACGTCGCCCGAGCCCGAGGTCCCGGGATCGGTGAAGCGGACGTCGACCGCGCCCGAGGTCCCGGGGTCGGTCAGGCGCACCTCGACCGAGCCCGACGACCCGACGTCGGCGTCGGCGCGTGGCGTGGCCGCCGACGGCGTCGCGTCGGCCTCGTCCGTGGGACGGGCCGGCGGTGCGCCGGGCGGGTCGGGCTCGCTCACGACGGGAGTATGACAGCGGGCGCCCGCGATTTCAGCGCCGCGGGATCAGTCGTCATCCAGGTCGTCCTCGTCGCCGCCGTCGCCGTCGTCGCCGTCGTCGCCGTCGTCGTCGTCGCCGCCGTCGGCCCCGAGCTCGGCCAGGGTGCGCGCCAGCGGCTTGCCGGCGCACGCCGGCGCCGCCGGGCGGAGGTGGGTGGCGGCCTCGGGCGGGACCGGCGTGGCCCGCGCCTGCACGGCGTCGAGCCTCGCCCACAGCACGGCGCCGTCGTCGAAGCCGATCGCCAGCTCGCGGCCCCGGCCATCGACGCCGAGCGCGGTGGCGGCGAGGCCGTCGACCTCGGCGGGCAACGGCCAGGTGGCGGCGGTGCGGGCGACCGGGTCCCAGAGGTAGAGCGCGGCGCCGACCAGCAGGAGCTCGTCGCGGCCGGGGATGAAGGCCACGGCCTCGATGTTGTCCTCCTCGAGCTCGACGCCGCCCAGGCCCTTGCCGGTGCGAGTGTCGTGGAGGTGGACGGTCACGCCGTCGTAGGTGACGGCGCGCTCGCGGCCGCGCTCGAGCCAGAGGTAGAGCGCGGACTGGCAGTCGAAGGCGTGGAAGGCGAGGAGCGCCTGGTCGTCGGGTCGGGCCACGTAGTAGCCCTGGTCGAGGGTGAGGCCGATGCGGCCGGTGGCGACGTCGAGGTCGGTGACCGTGTACTCGAGGTCGCGGCGGAACCAGGTCTCGGCGCGGCCGCGGCCGACGCGCCGCCGGACCTTCTCGTCGGCGTCCCAGGCCACGCGATCCCCGTGCCGGTCGACCGCGCCGCTGGCCGTGCCGTCGTCGATGGCCGTGACCTGGCCGCTGCGCAGGTCGAGCGCGAACACGCCGTCGAAGGTGGCGTAGAGCGCGGGCAACCCGGGGTCGGCGTCGAGGGCCTCGATCGTGGCCGGCGGCCCGGCGAGCACGTGCCCGCCGTCGCGCCACAGCCGCGCCCGGTCGGCGGCCGAGACCACGGCGCCCGCCAGCGGCGCGACGTGGGTGACGGCGGTCAGGTTGGCGTCGGCGGCGGTCGTGGTCCCGCCGCTGGTGGTGTCGACGACCGCGAGGCGGCGGGGGCCGAGCTGGAGGACCACGCGGGCGCCGCCGGGGACCGGGGCCAGGCGGGTGACGCGGGCCGGCAGATCGATCGAGCGCGCCGCGTGGCCGGTGGCCGGGAACACGGACAGG
This sequence comes from uncultured delta proteobacterium, assembly GCA_900696455.1. Lineage (GTDB taxonomy): Bacteria > Myxococcota_A > Polyangia > Haliangiales > Haliangiaceae > UBA2376. Next base: position 20,815 of record CAADGB010000171.1, on the reverse strand, counting down.
CGCGCGCCGCTGGCGGCGATCAGCGCGCTGCCATCCGCGAGCCACTGCGGGTTGGTCACGCGCCCGGCGTGGGTCGCGACCTGGCGGTCACCCGCGGCGAGGTCGACCCGCGTCGGATAGAGCGTGGCCACCCGGCCGCCGGGGCCGGGGACGCTGACCGCCAGGCCGGCCGGCGCCGCCTCGACCGCGCCGGTCCCGAGGTGGAGGACGCGGGCGCCGGTGCCCGCGCCGGCGCGGTCGAGCAGCACGCGGTCGGCGTCGAGGAAGCGCGGGCGGCTGCAGCCCTCGACCCCGCCGAACACGCGCAGCGGCGCCAGGGTCGAGGCGTCGCGCACGGTCGGCCAGCGATCCTCGCTGCAGGTCAGGAGCCGCGCGCCGTCGGGCGAGACCGCGAGCTCGAGGTAGCCCTTGGTGGCGGCGACCGCCGGGTCGGGCAGGGGCACGGGCGTGGCCGCCAGCGTGACCGGGTCGATCGTCCACGCCGCCGTCGCGCGCCCGAGCTGGCCGTAGGCGAGGACGCGGCCGCCGGCGTGGACCACGCGGCGAACCGCGGCGCTGCCCGGAACGACGACGTGGGTCGAGACCCCGCCGGCGGCCAGGTCGACGACGTCGAGGCCGCGGGTGGTCACGGCGAGGGCGCGGCCGGCGTCGAGCGCGATCACGTCGCGGATCGTCGCGCTGGTGCGCCACGCCGGGACGACGCCGGCGGTCCACATCCACGGACCGGCGTCGCCGGTGGCGGCGGGGCCCGGCGCCGGGGCGGTCCGCGGCGAGGCGGGCGTGGGCGCGCCGCGGCTGCAGGCGACGACGGTGAGGGCGAGGGCGGTGACCAGCGGCGCCGCGGCGAGGTGCGCGCGGGGACGAGCGGGGGCCATGGGCCCGACGATACGCGCGGCCCCGGGGTCGTGCCATCGCCGCGGACCGGTCGGAGCGGCCCGCGGCCCGGGGCGGTCAGGGGCAGGTCATGGCGCGGGCGGTGCCCGAGATGGCCCAGGCGACACAGTTGTCCGCGACGCGGACGGTCAGCGTGTCGACGCCGCGCAGCGTGAGCTCGGTGACCACGCGCTGGTCCGAGAGCCGCTGCGTGCCCGAGATCCGGGCGCCGCCCACGCCGAGGAGCTCGAGGCCGCTGTTGCCGATGGTGCAGGTCGCCGAGGTCGCCGACCCGCTGCACGACATGTAGAGGTCGGAGCGGAGCGCGACGCCGAACGCGTCGGTGGTGAGGTCGGTGTCCCAGCTCCGGAAGTCGCCGGCGCGGACGATGAAACCGTCGTAGGTGCGGGTGAAGCCGGCCTGGGTGAACGACAGGCCGTGGAGCTCGTAGCGCGAGTCGGCGCCGAACTCGAGCTCGTCCTCGAACTGATCCCACGTCCACGGGTTCGTCACCGTGGCCGCGCCCTGGATCTCGACGCCGTCGGCGGTCGTGCAGCCGCCGGTCACCGTCGCGGTGTTGCCGCTGATCGTGATGGTCGGGCACGGGTCGGCCTCGAACGTGTCGCCGAACCGGTCGACCTCGCTCTGGGCCTGGAACATCTCGGCGCCGACCGCGGCGTTGATCATGCGCGCGATCTCGGTGTCGCTGCGATCGGCGAAGCGGAGCGTCGACTCGATGTCGGTGCTGCCGCCGGCGCCGCACGCGGCGGCCAGCGCGACCACGAGCGGCGCCGTGGCCCACGGTGTGGACATGGTCGTCATCCGGAACACCCCCTGCCGACCACGGTAGCAGCCCGCGTGCCGTCCCGGGGGACGCGTCGCCCTCCGGGACCGCGCCCCTCGCGGCGTTGACGCGGCGCGCGCGTGTCGCGCGGTTCACGCCTCACCACACCACACGTACATGTGGGCGCGGGCGGCAGGTCGGCGCCGGTGTCCGCGCCAGGACCGACCGACCGGGGCGGGCGAGGGACGGGATCAGGCGTCCGGCGCGGCGTCGTCGGACGTGGCGTCGGGGGCGGCGTCGGGGGCGGCGTCGGGGGTCGGCGCGTCCGCGGTGGCGGCGTCGACCTCGCCGCGGTCCCCCGCCCAGAACAGGACCTCGGCGCGGGCGCCGCCGACCTCGGCGCGGATCCGCGCCTGCTGGCCCCAGCCGCCGTAGTAGATGAGGAGGAGGTCGCCGGTCACGTGGCGACCGTCGCCGGCGGGGCGGACCACCAGGGGCGCCTCCTCGCTGGAGATGAGGTCGCCGTCGGGCTGCTCGAGCCGCGTGCGCTGCGCGACGCAGTCGCCGACGCCGGTGCCGGTGAGGCGGAGCGCGGCCACGACCATGTCGGCGCCCTGGCCGCCGGTCACCAGCTCGACCACGCTGTCCTCGGCGATGGCGGTGAACACGCCGTCGACGCGACGGCCGATCTCGATCGCGCTGATCGTGGGCGCCGGCGCGCCCGGCGCCGGCTCGCAGGTCTCGGACGACGGGGGCGGCGGCAGGTTGCAGCCGCCGCCACAGCCCGAGGCGGCGGCGGCCAGGGCCGGGAGCAGCAGCGCGAGCCTCACGACCGGCCCGCGTTCAGGACGAAGCGCACGAGCAGAGCCTGGGCGACCTCGAGCCGGTAGTCTGCGGCCGAGCGCACGTCGGTGATGGGCCGGATCTCGCCGGCGAGGGCGTCGGCCACGGCGCGCGCGGTGGCCTCGTCGGCGGGCCGGCCCGCGGCCGCGGCCTCGGCGGCGGCGGCGCGGATCGGACGGGCGGCGACCGCGCCCAGGCCGAACCGGGCCCACGCGATCACGCCGTCCTCGACGTGGATGGCGGCCGCCGCCATCACCTTGGAGATCGACTGCGCGGCGCGGGTGCCGACCTTGCGCCAGCTCAGGCGCGTGGCGGCGTCCGGGACCGGGACCACCACCGCCGCGATCAGCTCGTCGGCGTCGAGCGACGTCGTCCGGTAGCCGGTGGCGAAGTCGCGGTACGGCACGACGCGGCGGCCGCGCGGCGACGCCAGCCCGAGCGTGGCGTCGAGCGCGAGCAGGACCGGCAGGCTGTCGCCGACCGGCGACGACGTGGCGACGTTGCCGCCGATCGTGCCGCGGGCCTGGATCTGGGGGGCGCCGATCTCGCGAGCAGCGGCGCCCAGGATCGGCGCGTGGGCGGCGACCAGCGCGCTCTGCACGACGTCGAGCCAGGTCGTGCCGGCGCCGAGGCGGAGGGTCTCGCCGTCGCGGGCGATGCCGCGCAGCTCGGCGCAGCCCCACAGGTCGACGATGCCCGCGGGGACCGGGCGGTGGGGGGCGTTGACCATGAGGTCGGTGCCGCCGGCGAGCACGAGCCAGTCGGGGTGGGCGGCGCGCGCGGCGACGGCGTCGGCCAGGGACGTCGGGCGGAGGTAGCCGGTCATCGCGCGCCTCCGTCGCCCCGGCCGCCGTCGCCCGCGCCGTCCTCGGCGCTCTCGCCGTCGGGCAGGGCGGCCGCGATCACGGCGTCGACCACGAGCTGGTAGCCGGTGCAGCGACAGATGTTGCCGGCGAGCAGCTCGCGCACCTTCGCCCGCGGATCGCTGGCGCCGACGAGGGCGCCGCTCTCGCACAGGTGGGCGGCGCAGACCGCGATGCCCGGGGTGCAGATGCCGCACTGGGCGCCGCCGCGGGCCACCAGCTCGCGCTGGACGGCGTGCAGGAGCGGCTCGGCGGCGCTGCCGCGGGCCAGGCCCTCGACGGTGGTGACGGCGCGGCCGTCGCACTGACCGGCGGCGACCAGGCACGAGTTGACCGGCACGCCGTCGAGGAGCACCGTGCACGCGCCGCACTCGCCCTCGCCGCAGCCCTCCTTGGTGCCGGTGAGGTGGAGATCCTCGCGCAGGACGTCGAGCAGCCGCTTCCACGGCGAGACCTCGACCGACGCGATCTGGCCGTTGACGCCGAAGGTGACGAGCAGGCTCACGCCGCACCTCCGCCGGCGCCGCCGGCCCCGCCGCCCGGGCGCAGCGCGCGGGCGATGTCCTCGGGCAGGATCGGCAGCCGGTCGAAGGGCACGCCCAGCGCGTCCTCGAGGGCGTTGGCCACCGCCGCCGCCGGCCCGTCCATCGGGATCTCGCCCACGCCCTTGGCCCCCGACGGGCCGTAGGGGTACGGGCACTCGACGATGATCGTCTCGAGGTCGGGGACGTCGGCGAAGGTCGGGACGATGCAGTTGGTCATGCTGGCGTTGGCCACCTTGCCGTCCCGGTACACGACGCTCTCGAGGACGGCCCAGCCCAGGGCCTGGACGGTGCCGCCCTCGATCTGGCCGCGCACGATCACCGGGTTGATCGCCCTGCCGACGTCGACGGCGTGGACGCAGCGGAGGAGCGAGACCTCGCGGGTGTCGAGGTCGACCTCGACGTCGACCAGGCAGCCCGCCCAGCCGTAGCAGGGGTAGGCCTGGCCGGTGTAGGTGGCGTCGTCCCAGTGGATGCCGGGCGGCGGCTCGTACTGCACGGTCTCGGCCACGCCGCCGCCGACCAGGTCGCCGCCGCCACGCTCGATCATCGCCGCGATCATCGCCGCCGCGCGGGTCGCGAGGTCGCCCTTGATCCCGGCGGCGTCGGCCCACGCCTCGACGCGCAGGCGCAGCGTGCGGGCGGCGCGGTCGACGAGGCCGCCCACCACCATGCAGGTGCGGCTGGCGACGGTGGGGCCGCTGTCGGGGACGTGATCGGTGGCCGGATCGGGCACCCGCACCTGCTCGGGCGGCACGCCCAGCGCCTCGGCGGCGAGCTGGGTGAAGATCGTGATCGCCCCCTGACCCATGTCGGTGGAGCTGGCCAGGACCTCGAAGGTGCCGTCGGGCCGCGCCACGACCGTGGCCCGCCCGGCCAGGCGCTGCTCGCCCGAGCCGGTGAAGCCGGCGCCGTGGAAGTAGAAGGCGTGGCCGCGGCCGCGCCGCACCGGCGCGCCGTGGCGGTTGGTGCCGTCGCGCGTCGGCGGCGGCCCGGCGGCCTCGCGGATCGCGCGCAGCACGTCGTCGGTGCCGACCGAGCGCTCGAGCACCTGGCCGGTGGCGGTGGTGTCGCCGGGGCGCAGGGCGAGGCGGTCGCGGTGGTCCCACGGCGCGACGCCCAGCACCCGCGCCGCCTTGGCGAGCTGGCGCTCGTAGGCGAACGTGGTCTGGGGCGCGCCGAAGCCGCGGAAGGCGCCGTGTGGCGGGTGGTTGGTGGCGACGGCCCGGCCGCGGACGCGGACGACGTCGCAGCGGTAGGGGCCGGCGGCGTGGAGGACGCCGCGCGACAGCACCACCGGCGACAGCGTGAGGTAGGCGCCGCCGTCGAAGATCACGTCGACGTCGATGGCGGCGATCGTGCCGTCGGCGCGCAGGCCGAGGCGGTGGTGGACCCGCGACGGGTGGCGCTTGGTGGTGGCGGCGATGTCCGCGTCGCGGTCGTAGACCATCTTGACCGGGGCGCCCGAGGCCTGGGCCAGCAGCGCGCAGTGCGCGGCCAGCATCGACGGGTACTCCTCCTTGCCGCCGAAGCCGCCGCCGGTGACGGTCTGGGTCACCACCACCTGCTCGGCGTCGCAGCCGAGCAGCACCTTCATCGCCTTGTGCACGTAGTACGGGCACTGCATCGAGCCGGCGATGCGCATGATCCCGCCGTCGAGCGTGGCCATCATGGCCTGGGGCTCGATGTACATCTGCTCCTGGGCGCCGGTGTGGTAGGTGCCCTCGAGGACGCGGTCGGCCCCGGCCATCGCCGCCTCGAGCTCGTCGTCGGTGGCGTGGCCCTTGCGGATGAGGAACTGCTTGAAGACGTTGTCGTCGCCGTAGAGCTTGACCTCGGCGCGCAGGGCGTCGTCGATCGCGAGCACCGCTGGCTGCGCGGTCTGGCGCGGGCGAGCGTGGGCGCGCGCGGCCAGGGCCAGGGCGCGGGTGGGCGCGGCGATGAGCGCCAGCGGCTCGTCGACGTGCTTGATACGCCCGCCCACCGGCACCAGCGCCGGCTGGTCGGTGTCGAGCATGGCGATGTGGTTCTGGCCCAGGCCGCCGGCGGCCAGGCCCTGGCCCCAGCCCAGGTGGTCGGCGGTGACCACCGTGATCTGTGACCAGTCGAACGCAGGATCGAGGTCGAGGCCGTCGAAGGTGCCGTGGGCGACGGTCGAGCGCACGGTGACGCCGTGGCGGAGCCGGGGCACGACGAGGTCGTCGAGGTAGTGGGCGGCGCCGGTCACCTTGGCCACGCCGTCGACGCGCGGCAGGCTCTTGCCGACCGATCCCCCGCTGGGCGTGTGCATGCCCGGACGTTACCGTGACCGCGCCCACCATGGGCGCGGCCCGGAACCGAAACCGAGCCCGCCTCCGGGCCCCTCTCGACGCCGCCGGTTCCAGGCTTCGCTCGGGGTGAGCGGGACGATCCGAGGCCGAGGCCGAGGCCGAGTCCGAGTCCGAGTCCGAGTCCGAATCCGAGTCCGAATCCGAGTCCGAGTCCGAGTCCGAATCCGAGTCCGAATCCGAGTCCGAATCCGAACCCGAGGCCGAGTCCGAACCCGAGGCCGAGTCCGAACCCGAGGCCGAGTCCGGACCCGAGGCCGAGTCCGGACCCGAGGCCGAGTCCGGACCCGAGGTCGAGTCCGGACCCGAGGCCGAGTCCGGACCCGAGGCCGAACCCGAACCCCGAACCCCTTCGACTCCGCCCCTTCGGGGCTTCGCTCCTAACGAGCGGCGCCGGCAAGCGCCCGCCATCACTCGCGCGGGGCCCATCTTTCCGGCCGGCCTGAGCCGCCCGAGCGACAGCGAGGGCGTGTCGAAGGCCGACAAGCCGCGGCTGCGTGCCGTTCGGTTTCCCGTGATCCCCGACCGCGGTCGGTGAAGGGCTCAGGGTGAGCGGGTCTTCTTTGAGTCCGAACCCGGATCCGAACCCGAACCCGCTCGGCTCGCGATCAGAAGACGCAGTCGGGCGGTGCCTCCATCGGCAGCCCCGCGTGCCCCGCCACCTGACGCAGCTCGCGCACCCAGAAGCACACCGTGTCCGCCATCTGCAGGTAGCCGTAGGCGTAGAACGTCGCGTTGGCGCCGCGCCCGACGATCTGCGCCGGACGGGGGTGGTGGAGGTCGCGGTGACGGCGGGCGACCACCGCCGCCGCGTCGTCGACGAGGCGGCGCGCCAGGTCGTGGTGGGCGCGGGCGTCGCCGGCCCGGCCGTCGAGGTGGGCCAGCATCGCCCGGTAGCTCTCGGCGGCGAACCGCGCGCGCAGCGCCGTCGTCCGCGCGCCGTCGCGCAGCTCGCGTGACCACCGGCTCTCGATCAGGCGCAGCGCGCCGAGGTCGGCGACCGCACGATCGAGCTCGTCGGCCAGGACCAGCAGGCGCTCGGTGTCGGCGGCGACGGCGGTCCGGGTCGTGGCGTCGGCGGTGACCAGATCGTCGAACGTGACGCGATCGGGCTGGGACACGATGCCGAGGTTGCGGCCGACCTCGAACGACTGGTCGCGGCCGGCCAGGTACGCCATCAGCCGCTCGTCCATGAGGGCCCGCTTCTGCAGCTCGATCAGGGCGACCACCACCGGCACCGCGGGGGCCAGATCGTCGCCCAGGGCGTCGGCGACGAGCTCCTGGTACGGCGCCAGGCGGTAGCTGGCGCGGAGCGCGGTGTAGTCGTGCAGCCAGTAGCCCCACTCCCAGCCGCTGGAGAACAGGAGGTGGTTGTCGAGCCGGTTGCCGCCGGCGGCCGGATCGGCGCGCAGGCGCTCGAGGTCGAGCCAGCGGTTGCGGACGTAGAGCGGCAGGTAGATCGGCACCGAGACGTCGAACGACACCCAGTACGCGGTCTCGGGGAAGTACGCCGCCGGCTGTCCGGCGGCGATGCGCTCGAGCAGGTAGGCGCGGTGCTCGGCGAAGTCGTCGTGGTGGTAGGCGCCGCCCGCGTCCTCGTAGAGGTTGTAGAACATGACCGTGTGGACGTCGGGGACGATGCGGGGGTCGGCGAACTTGACCAGGAAGTAGTAGATGAGGTCCTCGCCCTGGTACTCGACGCGCTGGTCGGCGCCGACGTGGACGACGGCGTGCAGCTCCGCCGCCGGCGCGTGGGCCAGGAGCGCCGCCGAGACCGCGTCGACGTCGGCGATGAAGCGGGCCGGCTCGCTGTTGAAGAACTCGCCGAAGCTGAGCGCGTAGACGTCGAAGGGCAGGCCGTCGGTGAGGAGCGGCAGCCGCGCCGCCAGCGACGCGGCCAGGCTCACGCCGCCGCCGCGGTCGTCCCACAGATCGAAGGCGCGCTGCAGGTTGGACTGACCGTAGAGCTGGAGGTTGACGCCGGTGCGGACGCCGCGGGCGCGGGCGTAGGCGAGGATGGCCTGGGTGTGGGGCTTCCACGCCGCGTGGCGCGCCGGGTCCATGATGTCGTCCAGCGCCACCCACTGCACGTAGTTGCCCCGGTTCTTGACCGTCCAGTCGATGACGCGGCGGGCCTCGGCCAGGTGGTCGTCGCCGGGCTCCCAGAACGCGAAGTAGGCCTCGGTGGGGTGGATGGTGTGGAGCTGGAATCCGCGCACGCGGGTCTCCGGAGCCTGGACGCCGGCGACCGGCGTCGGGTCGCGACGCAGCGGCGTGGGCGCGTAGGTGGCGTACGGGCTGCGGAAGCGGAAGCCGAGGCGCTCGAGGGCGTGGGCGACGCCGTACTGCGCGCCGAGCAGGTCGCCGGCGTGGACGACCTGGGCGGCGGGCGTCGGGTCGTCGAGCCGGTAGCACTCGGCGCAGGTGGCCTCGGCCACGACCGCGACGTGGAAGCCGGCGGCGCCGGCGGCGGCGTCGACCGCGGGCTGGGCCGTGGTCACGACCGCCAGCCGGGGGTAGCCGGTGAGGGCGGCCAGGTCTTCGAGCGCGGCGACCACGGCGTCGTCGTCGCCGGCGACGTGGATCGTGATCGGGGTGGGCGGGACGTTGTCGCCGCAGCCGCTCGTGCCCGGGGCGGCGGCGGCGAGGGCGGCGGCGAGGGCGGCGGGGACGACGGCGGCGCGCACCGCCGGATGCTACCCCGCGCTCGTGTACATTGGGCCGCGATGCTGGCTCGCCCCATGGCTCGCGCCGACCGCACCGTGACCGTCGTCGGCCTCGGCACCCGCGGCCTGGCCGGGGGCATGCGCGACCTCGACCTCGGCGCCGCGGCGCGGGTGGTGCCGGCGGCGATCGACGCCGGGGTCACGCTGGTCGACGCCGCGCCCGGCTGGGGCGAGAGCCTGCGCGTGACCGGCGAGGCGGTGCGCGCCCTGCGCGCGCGCGACCGGGTGTGCGTCGCCTGCCTGGTGCCCGCGGCGACGGCGAGCCCGGCGGTGGCGCGGGCCCAGCCGCCGGGGTACGTGCAGCGCGTCGTCGAGGACGCGCTGCGCGCGTCGCGCCTCGACGCGGTGCCGCTGGCCTGGCTCGGCGGCTGGCGCGACGCCTGGCTCGACGACCGCGCCTGGCCCGAGCTCCACGGCACGCTCCTGCGGCTGGTGCGCGAGGGCAAGGTGCTGAGCTGGGGCGTGGTCGCGCCCGACGGCGCCCCCCGCGACGCGATGCGCGCGGTGGCCGAGCCGTGGGTGGCGGCGGTGAGCGTCCGCGCCTCGCTCTTCGATCGCACCGCCGCCGAGGCGCTGGCGCCGGCCGCGCAGGCAGCCGGCGTGGCGCTGGTCGCGCGCGAGCCGCTGGCTGGCGGCGCGCTGGGCGGGGACGTCGGCCCCGGCGTGCGCTGGCCACCGGGCGACGAGCGCGCGGCCTGGTCACCGGCGCGCCTGGCCGCGATCGTCCCCGACCTCGCGCGCCTCGCCGCCTTCGTCACGCGATCGCCGGCGGCGGCGGCGGCCACCGACGCCGGGCGCGCGCTGCTCGACGGGCTGCGCCGCGGCGAGGACGTGACGTGCGCGTCCGTCGCCGAGCTGGCGGTGCGCGCCGTCGTCGGCGCTGCGGGCGTCACCGCCGCCGTGGTCGGCGTGCGCCGCCTCGAGCACCTCCGGGAGGCCGTCGCCTGTGCCGACGGCGGCGCCCTCTCGCCGCGGATCGCGGCGGCGCTCGACGCCCGGCGCTGGGGCGAGGGCTGGTACGGCGAGCCGCTCCCGGCTGGCTAACGTCGGACCTCCGACCGCTCACCCGGTGGTGGTCACCTGCCTCCTCCGTGAGGCGTGAAGATCCCCATGTCCTGACGCGAGAGGCGCGCCTCACCGGGCGTATAGTCGCACCGCCGGTATGACCACCGCTGGGAAGCAGGACACGCTGGCGGGGCCGCTCGCGATGGAGCGCCGCCCGAGCGCGAGCCGCGAGCCGGGGAGCATCCTCGGTTCGTACCGGTTGCTCGAGGTCCTGGGCGAAGGCGGGATGGGCATCGTCTACCTGGCCGAGCACGTGAAGCTCGGTCGCAAGGTCGCGCTCAAGACCCTGCGCAGCGAGCTCGCGACCAACCCCGACGCCGTGCGGCGCTTCTTCGCCGAGGCCCGCGCGGTCAACCGGATCTGCCACGATCACATCGTCGAGATCACCGACTTCGTCGAGGACGGCAACTACTACATCATGGAGCTGCTGCAGGGCGTGTCCCTGACCGCGGCCATGGAGGCGACCCCGGTGATGCCGCTCGACCGAGCGGTGGGCATCATGACCCAGGTCGCCGCCGCCCTCGACGCCGTCCACGACGCCGGCATCATCCACCGCGACCTCAAGCCCGACAACATCTTCCTGGTCGAGCGCGCCGGGCAGAAGGACTTCGTCAAGGTCCTCGACTTCGGCGTCGCCAAGCTGCTCGAGCTCGGCGACCACCTGTCGATGGACCGCACCGCGTCCGGCGCGGTGCTGGGCACGCCCGAGTACATGTCGCCGGAGCAGGCCTGCGGCAAGGAGATCGACCACCGCACCGACGTCTACGCGTTCGGGGCCATCCTCTACGAGCTGGTCACCGGTCGGCTGCCCATCGTCGCCCGCAACTTCGCCGAGCTCGTGGTCCAGCACCTCAGCGTGGCGCCGGTCTCCCCCCGCCGGCTGAAGGATCTGCCCCACGAGATCCCGTCGCAGCTCAGCGACCTCATCCTGGCGTGCCTGGCCAAGGAGCCCGCGGATCGGCCCGAGTCCATGGGGGAGGTGGGCAAGCACCTGGTCGCCATCGCCGCGACCGAGGGCTGGAGCCTGACCGCGTACTCGACCCTGCCGCCGTTCGATCTCTCGGGTCCGCTCAAGGCGCTGCCGCTGCCACGGCCGTCGATCCAGGCGCGGCGACGGCGGGGCCGGATCGCGATGGCCGCCGTCGCCGGGGTGGTGGTCGCGGCCGCCGCGGTGTGGGTCGCGACCCGTCCCGAGCGCCCCGCCGCGACGGCGTCGTCGCCGCCGGCCCCGGCCGCGGCCCAGATCGAGGTCGAGTTCGTGACCAGCCCGCCCGGCGCCGCGGTGTACCGGACCGGGGAGAGCGCGCCGCTCGGCTGGACACCGTTCACGGCCTCGTTCGCGCCCTCGGATCGGGTCCAGTCGTTCGAGCTACGCAAGCCCGGCTTCGAGGCCGCCAGCACCTCGATCTTCCTCGATCGGAGTCGGCGGGTCGCGGCCACGCTGACCGAGTCACCGGCCCCCACGGCCGCCGCCGCGGTCGCCGACGAGGCCAAGGCCGCCGGGGCCGGGAGTGGATCGGCGGAGCCGGCGCTGGCGAGCGGACCCGAGCGCGCGGCCCCGGCGTCCACCAGCGGTGAGCGACGACGCGACCGCAAGAGCGATCGCAAGCGCCCGCCGGCCAGCGCCGGGACCGCGACCCCGATCCGGACCGGCGACACCTCGCCACCGGTCGACGACAAGCGGCGCGTCGATCGCACCGGCGTCCTCAACCCGTTCGAGTGAGCATGCGTCGCCTCCTCCTGCAGAGCACCCTGGTCGTCGCGCTGGCCCTCGGGCTGGCCGCGCTGACCCCTGCCGTCGCCGCCCAGCCGGCCCCCGCCGACGCCAAGCTGGTCTCGCGCCGGCACTACGACGAGGCCACGGCGGCCTACAAGCTCGGGCACTTCGAGGCCGCGCTCGCCGGCTACGAGGCCGCCTACCAGGCCTTCGCCGCGCCCGCCTTCCTCTTCAACATCGCCCAGTGTCACCTCCAGCTCGGCCGCTGGGATCGCGCGATCTTCTTCTTCGAGGGCTACCTGCGCGAGCTGCCGCAGGCGAGTAACCGCGCGCTGGTCGAGGAGCTCATCCAGGAGGCCGAACGCAAGCGCCGCGAGGCGGACGAGGCCGAGCGCCAGCGCCGGGAGGCCGAGGCGCTCCGCCTCGAACGCGAGCGGCGCGCCGCCGAGGAGCGCGAGCTGGCCCAGCGGCTCGACACCGCCGTGGCCCCGCCGCCGCGGGCGGAGGCGCCGGTCTACAAGAAGTGGTGGTTCTGGGCCGCCGTCGGCGGCGTCGCGGCGGGCGCGGCGACGGCTGTCGTGGTGGGCACCGGCGGCACCCGGACCGTGCTCCCGGCGGGCAGCCTCGGGACCTGGGACCGGCGATGAGGGCGGCGGCGCCGTCGCGGCAGGCGGGCGCGCCGGGCGTGCCCGGTGCGCTGCACGCCCTGGCGTTGCTGGCCGCGCTGGCCGCGCTGCCGGCCTGTGGCGAGGAGACCCGGATCGAGACCGGCCTCACCGGCGTCGAGCTCACGATCACGTACCCCACCGACCGCGGCATCGATCAGCTCCGGATCTGGGGCGTCGCTGGCGGCGCCGAGGCCTTCGCGCCCGGGCTCGTCCCCGAGGTCGCCGCGACGCTGACCTCCGGCCAGGACACGCTGATGATCCTCCTGCCCGACGCGCTGGCCGGCAGCAGCCTGCGGGTCCGGGTCGACGGGCTGGCCGGCGGCGCGGTGATCGGCGCCGGTGGCGGAACCGCGACGCTCCGCGCCGGCCAGCTCGTCACCGTGACCGCCGCGGTGGGAGGGCCGGCGATCTGCGGCGACGGCGAGGTCGTCGCCGGGCTGGAGGAGTGCGACGACCAGAACACCACCGCCGGGGACGGCTGCGCCGCGCTGTGCTTCGTCGAGCCCGGCTACACCTGCGACGGCGAGCCCTCGCGGTGCTGGAGCGGGAGGGTGTGCGACGACGGGCTCGACAACGACGGCGATGGCCTGATCGATCTCGACGATCCCGGCTGCACGGACAGCGAGGACGGCTCGGAACGCAGCGCGGCGGTCTGCGACGACGGCATCGACAACGACCGCGACGGTCGCGCCGACTTCGGACCGGACGGCGACGACGGCTGCGCGTCGCCGACCGCCGACAGCGAGCTCAACGGGGGGCCGTGCAACGACGGCCTCGACAACGACGGGGACGGCCTGACCGACTACCGCACGGACGGCCTCGGCGACCCTGGCTGTTCGATGGTCATGGATCTGTCCGAGCGCGGCACGACCGCATGCGACGACGGCGCCGACAACGACGGCGACGGCGCGGCCGACTTCCCGGCCGACCCGGGCTGCAGCGGCCCCGGCGACGACAGCGAGCGCGGCACGCTCGCGTGTGACGACGGCCTCGACAACGACGGCGACGGCCGCACCGACTACCGGGTGGCCGGCGTCGGCGACCCGGGCTGCAGCGGCCCCGAGGACAACAGCGAGCGGGGGCCGCTGGCGCTGGCCTGTGACAACGGCATCGACGACGACAGCGACGGCACGTCCGACTTCCTGGTCGCCGGCGGCGGCGACCCTGGCGGCGACAGCCCCGAGGATCTCTCGGAGAAGGGCGTGCTGGCCTGCGACGACGGCGTCGACAACGACGGCGACGGGCTGATCGACGCCAGCGTGCTCGGGACCGGCGACCCCGGCTGTAGCTCGCCCGCCGATCTCTCCGAGCGCGGCACCACCGCCTGCGACGACGGCCTCGACAACGACAACGACGGCGCGGCCGACTACCCCGCCGACCTCGGCTGCGCCGGCCCGGCCGACGGCGACGAGCGCTGCACCGCCGGCGGCGGCTGTCCGCAGTGCGACGACGGGATCGACAACAACGGCGACGAGCTGGTCGACTTCCGCCTCGACGGCGGCGGCGACCCCGGCTGCACCGACGCCCGCGACGACGAGGGCGGCTCGACCGCGTGCTCGGATGGTGTCGACAACGACGGCGATGGCCTCGCCGACGCCGCCGACCCGGGCTGCCTCTCGGCCGCGGACACCTCGGAGCGCGGCACCGCCCTGTGCGACAACGGCAGCGACGACGACAACGACGGTCGCACCGACTACCGCGTCGACGGCCAGGGCGACCCCGGGTGCAGCGGCCTCTCCGACACCTCCGAGCGCGGGTCCGGGGTCTGCGACGACGGCGTCGACGACGACGGCGACGGGCGGTCCGACTTCCGGCTCGACGGGCTCGGCGATCCGGGCTGCGACAGCGTCGACGATCCCAGCGAGCGCGGCAGCGCCGTGTGTGACGACGGCCTCGACAACGACGGCGACGGCCTGATCGATCACCGGCCGGGGGGCGGCGGCGACCCGGGCTGCACCTCGATCGGCGACACCAGCGAGCGAGGCGACGACGTGTGCGACGATGGCCTCGACAACGACGGCGATGGCCTGATCGATTTCCGGCCGGGCGGCGGTGGCGATCCCGGCTGCGCGGCTCCCGCCGACAGCTCCGAGCGTGGCCCGACGCTGGTGTGCGACGACGGGCTCGACAACGACGGCGATGGGGTCCGCGACTACCCGCTGGATCCGGGCTGCGACAGCGTGACCGATCCGTCCGAGCGCTGTAGCGGCCCGACCTGCCCGGCCTGCGACAACGGCATCGACGACGATGGCGATCTGCTCGTCGACGCCCCCGACGATCTCGAGTGCACCGGGCCCGCCGATGACAGCGAGCAGGGGCCGCCGGCCTGCAGCGACGGGATCGACAACGACGGCGACGGGCTGGCCGACGCCGTCGATCCGGGCTGCACCTCGGCGACCGACAACAGCGAGCGCGAGCCGACGCTGGTGTGCGACGACGGGCTCGACAACGACGGCGACGGCCTGAGCGACTTCGTCCAGGGCGGCGGCGATCCCGGCTGTGTCGCGCCCGACGACCCCAGCGAGCGCGGGACGCTGGTCTGCGACAACGGCCTGGACGACGACGGCGACGGCCGGACCGACTACCACGTCGATCCGGCGTTGACCGACCCGGGCTGCACCGGCCCCGCCGATGCGAGCGAGCGCGGCTCGATCGCATGCGACGACGGCGTCGACAACGACGGCGACGGTCTCGCCGACCAGCTCGACCCGGGCTGCACCGGCCCCGGCGACGCCAGCGAGCGCGGGCCCCTGGCCTGCGACAACGGCCTCGACGACGACAGCGACGGCCGGGTCGACTTCCACGCCGATCCGGCCCTCCGCGATCCCGGGTGCGACGGCCCGGCCGACACCAGCGAGCGGTGCACCGGCCCCGCCTGCCCGGCCTGCGACAACGCCCTGGACGACGACGGCGACGGGCGCATCGACTACTCGCTGGTGTCGGCGGCCTCGGACCCCGGCTGCACCGGGCCCGGCGACACCTCGGAGCTGTGCACGGGGACCGGCTGTCCGCAGTGCGACGACGGCGACGACAACGACAACGACGGCGCCGTCGATCTCCTCGACTGCGGGTGCAGCGGGCCGACCGACCCGACCGAGGGCGGCGTGTGCGTCCCCCACTGTCGCGACGGCATCGACAACGACGGCGACGGCCTGGTCGACTCCGACGATCCGGGCTGCGCCAGCCCCAACGACGCGACCGAGACCCGGGTCAACGTCCAGTGCGACGACGGCATCGACAACGACGGCGACGGCCTCATCGACTTCCGCCTGATCGGCGGCGACCCGGGCTGCAGCAGCGTCAACGACAACAGCGAGAGCTGACTACGGGTCGCGGCCGGCCAGCGCGTCGATCACGGCCGCGAGCGCGCGCTGCTCGTCGGCCGACCCGAACACGAACTCGAGGCCGACGCCGCGGATCGCGCCGTCGCGGACCACCGACCGCACCCGCGCGCCGACGCGCAGCGGCTGGCTACGGCTGGCGACGGCGATGCGCAGCGCGACCAGCTCGCCGCGCTCGAGCACGGGGTCGGTCAGGAGCATCATGCCGCGGGCGCTGACCTCCCGGGTCACGCCCTGGAGCTTGACGCCATTCTCGCTGGTGAGCTGGACCCGGAGCTCGAGCGTGATGCGGCGGGCGTTGCGCCGGAAGTAGGGCACGCTCTCGCCGCGCGCGGCGGCGAGGATCAGCTCGCGTCGCGACACCTCCTCGGGGACGATCGCGACGCGCGCCGCCGGCGCGTCCCCGGTGCGCAGGTCGATGACGTGACCGTGGGCGCGGAACTCGCGCTCCTCGGCCTCGAAGCGGATCTGCAGCGAGACCAGGGCGCCGAGCGGCGGCGGCGGGTCGGCGGCGACGGTCACGCTGGCGGTGGTGGCGTCCCAGGCGGCGAGGAAGGCGGCGCCGCTGGCGAACGGAGCGGTCAGCCGCGGTGGCAGCTCGGGGCGATCGGGCGGCGGGTCCGGCTCGGCCGCGTCGAGCTCGGCGCGGACGTCGGCGGCGGTGAAGGGCAGCGCCAGGTCGCGCGTGGCGCGCGCGGCCTGGGTGGCGATCTCCGCCATGACCTCGAGGTCACGCTCGTCGAACACGCCGGCGGTGGGCGCGTCGACGTGGATGATCCCGTACAGCTCGTCGGCGTGGATCATCGGCACCGCCAGCGCCGAGCGGATGCCGCCCGCGAGCACGCTGCGGGCCTCGCCGAACCGGACGTCGGCCGTCGCGTCGACCGTGACCAGCCCGACCCGGCTGGCGATGACCTCCGCCAGGATCGTCGTCGAGATCGTGACGCCGTCGTCGCCGCCACCGCGGCGCGCGGCGCGGCGGTGGACCAGGCGCGGCGCGCCGGGCTCGCGCAGGAGGACGGCCGCGCGCTCGGCCGGCACCAGCTCGAACACCCGGGCCAGGAGTGCCGCCGACAGGTCGCCGAGGTCGACGCGTCGGGCGAGATCCTCGCCGAGCTCCGAGGCGGTGCGCAGGCGCTCGAACTCCCGGCGCGCCGGATCGGCGAGCGAGGGATCGGCGCGCGGGAAGCGGGCGCGGGCGGCGACCGCGAGTCGGTGGCGGATGAGCGGGGTGTCGGCCTGGAAGCTGACGACCGCGCCCGGGCCGGGCCCCTGCTCGAAGCGGAACTGGCTGGCGCCCACGATCAGCTCGTCGCCGTCGCGGAGGACGACCTCCCGGATCCGCGCGCCGCCGACGTGAGTGCCGTGGGTGGAGCCGAGGTCGGTGAGGCGGTAGCGGCCGTCGCGCTCACGGCGGAGCTCGGCATGCCGTGACGACACCAGCCGGTCGTCGAGGACGATCGTGCAGCCCGCGCCCCGGCCGAGCGTGGCGTGGTCGCCGAGCTCGACGTGCAGGCCCCGCGAGCCTCCGATGCCGATCAGCCTGGGCACGCGCTCATCATCCCATGCCCGCCGCCCGTGCGTCAGGCGTCGCGCGCCGCACCTCGCCGATCGCGGCGCTCGGCGGGGGAAGCGATCAGTCGCAGTCCTCGCGGCAGACCCGCTCGCGGTGCTGGCACCCGTTCGCGCAGGCGTCGCGGGCGACGTTGCCGCAGCGGGCGTAGCAGCGATCGAGCTCCTCGGCGCAGGCGTCGCGACACATCTGGCCGACCATCATCTGATCGCGGCGGGCCGCCAGGTCCTCGCGCTCGCGCGCGCGCTCGGCCTGGGCCTGGGCGGCGGCGAGCTGGGCCCGGCGTTCGCGCTCGGCCCGGAACCAGGCCAGGTCGTCGGGGCTGGCCCACGGCAGGCCGGCCTCCTCGGACAGCGCGTTCGAGGCCTCGGCGCAGCGGACCATCAGGTCGAAGCGCTCGCCGTCGACCAGCCGCGGCGCGGCCTCGCCGCACACCGCGTGGAGCTGGGCCAGCTCCCCGCGCCGGCCGTGGTGGGTGGCCAGCCCGGCCGCCGCCAGGGCGGTGGGGCCGAGGGCGAGCGAGCGGGCGAACTCACGCGCGGCGTCGTCGGGCTGGGCGTTGTCGGCGAGCAGGAGGCCTCGCCACGCCACCAGGTGCGCCTCGTCGCTGCCGGCCCGGGCCGCCGCCTGATCGAGCGCGCGGATCGAGTCGGGGAGGTCGACCCCCCAGCGGTGCGGATCGACACGGTAGGCGCCGGCGGCCAGCGCCTCGTGCACGGCGCGGGCGTAGTCGACCGCCTGCCGCGGCCCGGCGGTGGTCTGCCAGGCGACGCGGGCGCGGTCGATCTGCGCGAGCTGGGCCGCGGCGGCGCCGGCGGCCGGGTCGCGCGCGGCCGACGACAGGCACGCGACGAGGGCCAGGCCGGGCGCGATCAGGGCGAGCCAGGTGAGCTTGGACATGGTGCCTCCGATCAGAAGTAGCGGTAGCCGAGCTGGAGCCCGGCCGAGGTGACCTGGCGCTCGTCGAAGACCCCGCTGGTGACGGCGAGGGACAGGTCGAGGGCGTGCTTGCGGCGCTGCCACACGACGGCGCTGGCTCGGCCATGGAACCCGAGCCCGGTCAGCGTCTCGAGCCAGCCGTCGAGCGGGAGGCGGTACGTGGTCCGCGCCTGGCCCGCGCCGCCGGCGAGCGAGAAGCGGTCGCTCAGGAAGAGCTCGCCGGTGACGCCGATGAAGTCCATGTGATCGAGCTCGTCGAGCTGGTTCGAGCTGGCGCTCGCGCCCTCGACGAGGCCCATGACCGCGACCCGCGACGAGAGGAACGCGCCGGCGGCGAGCCCGAACGAGGTGCCGCCGCTGGTCTCGACGTCACGATCCGCGGCGGCGTGCGCGCCCACCGCGAAGTCCACCCGCAGCGTGAACCCCGAGCGGGCCTGGGCCGGCGTGAGCGGCGCCGGCGCCACGCGCGCCGCCACCTGCTCGTATCCCGGCGGCACCGGTCGCGGCACCGGCGTCGGGATCTCGGCCCGCGCGATCCCCGCCGTCGCGCCCAGGCCCAGCGCAGCCGCGATGCACACCAACGACGACATGTAGCTCATGAGCCACATGTACGATGGCCGGACCTTCGACCGCAACGGCAAAGTGAGGAAGCGTCACAAGATGGCGTGATCCCAGCAGATCACGCCGCCCGACGCGGTCACCGCTCGCAGCGCGCTCAGGGTCCCGCGTGGTCCCAGGCGCTTCCGTCGAGCATCGCGCCGAGCCACGCGCCCATCGACTGGCCACCGGCCATGGTGGTCGAGAAGTCGTTGAAGAGCCAGACGTGGCCGCCGCCACCCAGCGAGAACACACGGAAGTTGTCCTTGCCCGCGAGGACGCGGGTGCGGAGATCGGTGAGGCCGTCGGCGAACGCCTGCGCCGGCATCGGCGAGATGCTCGAGCACGTCGGGTAGCCGAAGCCGTAGAAGCTGCGGATGACGCCGTCGGACACGCTCGACAGGAGCGCCATCCGCTGCTGCGAGTGCTTGTCGGCGAGGAACGGCATGGCGTTGACCAGGCCGCCGCCGTCCTGGCCGACGCACGCGCTGCAGTCGGAGGGCAGGGTGGCGTTCAGGTTCCAGTGGGTCCGCATCTGGGTCTGCAGGCAGGGCGTGAGCCAGGTGTCGGCCATGGGTGGCCCCGAGTCGTCGATCAGGAACACCGGCAGGCCGGGGTAGCGGGTGGCGACGCGGTCGTAGTTGTAGAGCGCGCCGAAGCCGCCGGCGCTCGAGCCGCTGACGATCACGCGGCGCACCGGCGCCGACGCGGGGACGATCACGTCGAGGTACGCGCCCACGTTCTGGTAGCCGACCTGCACGCGCCCGCCGTAGCCGCTCTCCGCCGAGCCGGCGAAGACGTCGCCGCTGCAGTACGGGAAGAAGACGAAGGTCGCGTCGCGCAGCGGGTTGGCGGCGTCGCCGCGGTCGAACAGGCCCTCGGTGCCGCCCTGGGCCACCGCGCCTGCCAGATCGGCGCCGGTGAAGCCGTTGGGGTTGGCGACCGACGAGCAGGTGAAGTCGTTGAAGCAGGCGCCGCCGCCCTGCATGTAGAGGACGAGGTCGGCGCTGGTGCCGAGGTTGACGCCGAAGCCGGTGGCCGAGCCGTTCATGCAGCGCGTGCCGGGGACGTCCACCCAGCTCCACTGGCCGGGCGTGCCGGGCAAGGTCGGAGGCCCGCCGCCGCCGCCCGCCGCGTCGACGTCGCCGCCGTCGTCGTCGCCCTCGCCGCCGCCACAGGCGACGAGCCCCGACAGGGCCAGCGGGACGGCGAGCGCGAGCCAGGGCGTGGACCGGGACCGGGTCGGGGACGGACGTCGTGCGTGCATGGTGCTCCTCCGGGGCGCATCGTCGTGGAGACCGCCCGAAAGCTGAATGACGGTTCACTAACCGCCGCTGACCGCGGCGTGGGGGGCGTCTCGGCGTGTGAAGGGAGCACCCGCACAGGTCGATCGGTCGGTCCCGGCGAGGACGCCGGTGCCGACCCGGCTCGCCTCGCTCGCTTCAGCCGTACCGTCGGCGCAGGCCGTCGAGCGAGGCGCGGACGAGCTGCTCGAGCACGCCGAGGTCGAGCGCGTCCAGCCGCTTGACGTACAGGCACGACCTGCCGGTGCCGTGCGGACCCAGCCGCCGCAGCAGGCCCTCGCGGCCGGCGAAGCCGTCCATCAGGTAGAGGGTCAGGTTCTGCGCGCGCGGCGAGAAGCCGGTGCGCATCCACTCGCCGCGGCGACCGCTCGGGTAGGTGTACGCGTAGCGCCCGTACCCGACGATGCTCGCGCCCCACATCCGGCCGGGCTCGCCGGTCACGCGCCGGAACAGCGCGTCGAGGGCCACGCAGTCGGCGCGCCGCGCCGGGGCCTGGCGGGCGAGAAAGGCGTCGACGCTGGCCCCGGTGGCGCGGGTCTCGAGCGCGGCCTGCTTGCGCGGCGATCGCTTCGCCGACGCCCGCCGCGCCTGCGTCGGCTTCGTCGTCGGCTTCGTCGCCGGCTTCGTCGTCGGCTTCGTCGTCGGCTTCGTCG
>CAADGB010000170.1 GCA_900696455.1 uncultured delta proteobacterium | reverse complement strand
CTCGCCGAGGCCGGCGGGTCGGCGCCGCTGGTCGACGCCGCCCCGCCGCCTCCCGTCGACGCCGCGCCGCCGCCGGTCGACGCCGGGCCGCGGCCGGCGCCACCTCGGCCGGCGGCGCCGTCGTCGGCGATCGCGGCCCCGCCGCGGTCGCCGGTGGGCGCGCTCGACGCGGTGCCGTCGCTGTCCCGGGTCGACGTCAAGGGGCCGCTGGGCACCGCCGAGATCCGGCGCGGCGTGGAGCGGGTCATCCCGGCCCTCCGCGGCTGCTACCGGCTGGCCGCCGAGCGGGCCGGGCGCACGCCGCGGCTCGAGCTGCGCGTGACGTTCGAGGTCGACGACGCGCGCGCCACCCGCGGCGTGCGGGTCGAGGGCGGCGCCTTGCCCGGGCTGGAGGGCTGCGTGCGCGAGGCGGTCGGCCGCGTCCGCACCCGGGTCGCGCCCGACGTCGGCAACGCCGCGGTCGACCTCGCCCTCACGTTCCCCCCGGCCGGGCCATAGGCCGTCGCTGCCCTCGTGCGCCTCCCCGCCCCCCTCATGATCGTGCTGGTCACCCTCACCTCGGCTCCGTCGTGCCAGCGCCCGGGCTCGCCGCCCCGGCTCCTGCCCGACGACCACGCCCTGGCGCCCGCGGCCTCGGCCGAGCTGCGCGCCGCCTGTGCCCTCGCCGAGCATCGCTGCTCGCGCTGTCACCCCATCGATCGCGTGCTCCTCGTCGACGTCGCCACGCCCAGGCAGTGGCAGGACCAGGTCACGCGCATGCGCCGGCTCGCCGGCTCCAGCATCAGCCCCGGCGACGGCGACGCCATCGTGCGCTGCCTCGTCTACCGCTCGTTCGGACCCGCCGGCCTGGCGGCGCTCGAACCGGGCGGGTCAGGAGCCTCCTCCCCATGATCCGTCCCCGTCTCCTCGCCGCCGGCCTGCCGGCGGTGCCCGCGGTCGTGCTGGCAGCCGCGCTGCCGGCGACCGCCGACCAGCTCGAGCGCAACTTCGCCGGCTCGGTGCAGCTCGACTACATGGCGGTGCCGACCGAGCAGGTCGCGCGCACCCAGGCCCTCGACGGCGCCACCGTCGAGCTGTCGCTCAAGCTGGCGATGGACTACGGCGAGCACGTGTCGTCGAGCGTGAAGGTGTGCGTGGCCTGCCACGGCCTCGAGGTCGGCATGGCCTTCTTCGACCTGCGGGTGGCCGATCAGCTCGTGATCCGGGTCGGCCGCTTCACCCCGGCCTTCGGCGAGTTCCCGCTCCGCCACGATCCCGCCAACCACCGCACCAGCGACAAGCCGCTGCCCTACGACATGGGGCGCATGCTGCGCCTCGACGAGTGGAACCTCGGCGTCCTGCCCGCCCCCTGGGTCGACAACGGGCTCGAGCTCGGCGGCACCCACTTCTTCGGCGAGGCGCTGCAGGTCGACTACGCGGCCTACGCCGTGGGCGGGCCGCGCGGCGGCAGCGGCGCCGCCGACTTCGACTACCGGCAGTCGCGCAGCGCCGAGAGCTACTACATCGACAACAACTCGCGCCCGGCGGTGGGCGGACACCTGGCGGTGACCGTCATCGACCGGGCGGCGAGCGTGAACCTCGGGGCGTCGGCGATGGCCGGCACCTACGACCCCGACAACGAGCTGGAGTTCGTGGTCGCCGGCGCCCAGGCGTCGCTGCGCACGCCCCACGCCACCCTGCGCGGCGAGTACCTGGTGCGTCGCACCGAGATGGGGCTGGGCGAGGATCCGGCGGCGCGCTTCCGCTACGGCCCGCGCGGCGACGGCAGCTTCGATCCGTTCGTCCTGCGCGAGGGCTTCTACGCCGAGCTCGAGGTGCCGGTGGGGCGGGTCGACCTGGTGGCGCGCTGGGACGGCCTGCGCCGCCGTGGCAACGTCGTGCGCACCAGCGCCCTGCGCTCGGACAGCGCGGTCCTGCGCTACACCGCCGCCACCAGCATCGCCCTGCGCGGCGCGTTGCGCCTCAAGCTGGGGGGCGAGCTCTACGACTTCTCGGACTTCGAGGACGAGCTCGTGATCCACACCGGCATCGCGGGGCCGTTCTGATGCGGGCGGTGTGCGCGCGGGTCGCCTCGACCCTGACCTCGATCCGGGCCCGGGCCCAGCTCCTGGCCCTGGCCGCGGCCGGCGCCGCCGGGTGCCTGCTCGAGCCGCTGGTCGACGACGACGTCGGCGCCAGCGTCCACGTCCTGCCGCCGGGCGCGGTGGTGCCCCGGATCGACGACGATCCCGAGCGCGTCCACCAGCTCACCGTCCACGACGGCCTCGACGATCGCGCCCACGCCGAGGCGATGGGCGTGGTGCCGCGCCGGACCGGCTGGGCCGCGGGCGCCACGGTCCACTACTGGTCGTTCGGGCCGGCGCCGCGGATCGGGGCCCCGGCCTACGTCCTCGTCGACGCCGGCGGCGCCCCGGTCGATCACCCCTACCTGTTCGACACCCTGCCCGGCGATCCGGGCTACAGCCCGATCCGGCGCCTGGTGCACGTGCCGGTGACCGCCCGCTGGCGCGGCCACCGCCTCGCCACCGTGCGCGCGCTCGACGACGCCCGCGAGCTCGGCCTGGTCGACGAGCCGGTCCCCACCGGCACCTGGGTCAACGCGCCGGTGGTGCCGCCGGGCACGACCCTCGAGGTCGGCGGCGGCCTGCCGCCGGCGGCGCCGGTCGAGGTCCACGCCGGCGGCTTCCGCGTCGACGCCTTCGTGCTCGGCGGCGCCCGCGGCGTGCAGCCGCTGCGCAGCGGCGCGGTGCCGGTGGGGCAGGCCTCGCTCCTGCGCGAGGGCATGGCGGTCGCCTTCCTGCCGGCGCCGGTGTTCCAGTACGCGGTCCCGGCCGAGCCGCCGGGGATGACCCCGACCTACTCGCCCCTCGCCACCCGGCTCGAGGTCCGGCTGGCGCCGGGCGTGATCGCGGCCGACGAGGTCCACGGTGACGCCGATCTGTTCACGCGCTCGGCCGCGGGGGCGATCACCGCCACCACCGCCCGCGTGGCCTCGTTCGAGGTCACCGAGCGCGTCGAGAACTGGCCGCTGCAGTTCGAGGAGGGCGCGCCGTGAGCTCATCCCCGCACCGGGCGTGGGTCCGGACCGTCCCACCCGCCACCCGGCGGGCCGCGGTCGCCGCCGTGGCCGCGGCGGCGCTCGCCGCCTGCGGCGTCGAGTGGGTGCCCGAGGTCGGGCCGCCGCTCACCGGCGCCTGCGATGGCGCCGACAGCGATCCCGACACCGACGTGTCGTTCGCCCGCGATCTGCGGCCGCTGTTCGATCGCGGCCGCGGCATGGGCGGCTGTAGCTGCCACACCCCGACCAACGGCAGCCCCAGCGGCATCGAGCTCGGCGGCCTCAGCCTGGGCTCGGTCCACGCGCTGCGCCAGGGGGGGCGGGTCTCGGGCGCCGCCATCGTCGTGCCCGGCGATCCCTGCGCCAGCGTGCTGGTGCAGAAGCTCGAGGGCACGCCGCCCTTCGGCGCCCGCATGCCGCTCGACGGGCCGCCCTACCTGACGGCGGCCGAGCTGACCCTGATCCGCGACTGGATCGCCGAGGGCGCGCACGACGACTGATCGGGTGGGTCGCCGCCGCCGGCCCTGATATGGTCGACGCCCGTGGCCTCGCGCTTCTACCAGTCGATCGAGTCGGCGGCGGTCGCCGCCGAGCAGGCCCTGGCCAACGGCCGCTACCCCGAGGCCGAGCGCGCCTACCGCGAGCTGATCGCCAACACCCACGTCGTCGACTACGAGTACGACGACTGGCTGCGCTCGCTGGCCGACGTCTACCGCCAGCTCGGTCGCGCCCGCGAGGCCGGCTACATCTACCTCTACCTCCACTACTTCGACCTGGCCCGGGCCTGCTTCGGCGAGGCGCCGGCGCTGCGGGGCCGGCTGTGCGAGGTCGAGAAGCGGTGGACCGACGCCGCCGCCGCGTACCAGGAGGCGCGGCTGCCGGTGCATGCCGCGGTGGCCTGGGAGAAGGCCAAGAGCTGGGACAAGGCGCGGGCGGCGTGGGAGTCGCTGGTCGCCCACCCCGGGCTGCGCGAGCGCGACTACGAGCTGGCGCTGGTCCACTTCAACGTCGGCACCGCGATCGCGCGCACCGACGCCGCGTCGCCGGCGGCGCGCCGCGCCCTGGTCGAGGCCCAGCGCCGCCTCGAGCAGGTGGCCGACGACTTCGAGATCCGGGGCGAGCTCGAGCGCGCCTTCGACTGCTTCCAGATCCTGCTCAAGCTGGGCAAGGACTCGGGGCAGTTCGAGAACCTGGCCGAGGGCTACGTCAACTGCATCCGGGTGCTGCGCGAGGACAACCTCAAGTTCTACGTCCTCCAGTACTACGAGGACTTCATCAAGCTCGCGCTCGAGCGCGGCGAGCTCCACGCCGCCGCCACCCTCTACCACGAGGCCGCGGAGTACGCGCTCAAGACCGGGCTCCCCTACGACCGCCGCTACCAGGCCAAGAGCGGCGAGACCTGGGTGCGGTGCGGCGATCGCTACGCCGAGCAGGGGCTGCCGGTCGAGCTGGTCGAGAACGCCTACCTGGCCGCGGCCCAGCAGTTCTCGGCGGTCGGCGACTACGGCGCCGTGCGCAAGGTCTTCGAGAAGCTGGCCGGGCTCGAGCTGTCGGACCGGCAGAAGGCGCGGTTCGAGTCCATCGCTCGCCGCTACGGCGACACGCCCGACGACGTGCCCGACGCCCCGGGCTTCCCCGACTACCTCAAGCAGCAGCACGCCTACGCCGACATCTGGTTCGTCGACCTCCTGGAGTGGGAGATGGGCGGCGACCCGTCGGCGGTGGCCGCCGCCATCATCGGCGATCTGCGCTACCCCAACGGCATCCGGCGCCGCGCCCTGGTGGTGGTCCTGACCGCGGCCGACGCCGCCGTCCGCGACGCCCAGAACGACGTCGACACCCTGGCCACCCTGGCCGAGCAGCTCGGCGAGCTGCAGAGCTACGCGGCGCTGGCCGCGCTCGAGAAGCTCTACGCTCACCCCGACGCGCAGGTGCGGCGGGGCGCGGTGCGCGCGCTCCGCTTCCTGTTCTTCAAGCGCAGCTTCGCGATCGTCAAGCGGGCCCTGGCCGACGGCGAGCCGACGGTGCGCGAGGCCGCGCTCAAGGCCATCGCCGGCCTCCACTTCCCGCACGCCCTGGGGCCGCTGTCCCGCATCTACACCGAGGTCGGCGAGCCGGCGGTGCGGGCGGCGGCGCTCGACGCCATCGGCAAGATCCAGACGGTGGAGGCCGGCGAGGTGCTGGTCGGCATCCTGCGCCAGGAGCAAGGCCCCCTGCGCGACGCCGCCCGCGGCGCGCTGCTCGCGCTCGACAACGCCGACATGGTCCCCATCCTCCGCCAGCACTACGAGATCGAGCCCGACGGCGCGACCCGCGAGGTGCTGGGCGAGATCCTGCGCCGGGCCTGAGCGAGCCCGCGGCGGCGCCGCCGCGCCGGCCGCGCCGCCGTGTTACCGTCGCCCGGTGAGCGTGACCGGGCCCGTCCTCGTCACCGGCGCCAGCGGCTTCATCGGGCGGCGCGTGGTCGCCCGCCTCGCCGGCGCCGGCCGCCCGGCGCGCGCGTTCCTCCTGCCGCACGAGGACCCGGCCGCCGTCCCCGAGCTCGCCGCCGCCCGCGGGCTCGAGATCGCGCGGGGGGATCTCACCGACGCCGCCAGCGTCGCGGCCGCGGTCCGCGGCGCCAGCCGGGTCGTGCACCTGGCGGCGGTGGTGGGCGACTGGGGACCGGCGGCCCTGTTCGAGCGGGTCAACGTCGGCGGCACCCGCCACGTCGTCGACGCCGCCGCGGCCGCCGGCTGCGCGCGCCTGGTGATGGTTTCGTCGATCGTCGTCTACGGCCGCCGCCTGGCCGACGGCGGCTGCGACGAGGACGCGCCGCGCGAGGTCGGGGTCGGCCCCTACGGCCAGACCAAGCGCGCGGCGGAGGAGCTGGCGCTCGACGCCCACGCCTTCGGCCGGGTGCCGGTCACCGTGGTCCGCCCCGGCAACGTGTGGGGGCCGGGCTCGGGGCTGTGGGTCGACGAGCTGGTGCGGCTCCTGCGGCGCGGGCTGCTCGTGACGATCGGCGACGGCGGCGGCGACGCCTGCCTGGCGTTCGTGGACAACGTGGTCGACGTGATCGTCCGCGCCCTCGACGCCCCGGCGGCGGCCGGTCGCATCTACAACGCCGTCGACGACGGCGGCGTGCGCTGGCGCGACTACCTCACCGATCTGGCGCGGCTGGCGGGCGCGGCGCCGCCGCGTCGTCGGGTGTCGCCCGCGGTGGCGCGCGCGCTGGCCGCGGCCATGGAGCGGACCTGGCGGCTCGTCCGCCGCCCCGGTCGGCCCCTGCTCACGCGCGAGGCGGTCCAGCTCCTGTCGTCGGGGCCGCCGGTCCCCAACGCCCGCGCTCGCGCCGAGCTCGGGTACGATCCGCTGCCGTACGATCGCGGCCTGGCCGCGGTCGCCCGCTACCTCGAGGCTCGCCCATGATCCAGCTCGTCCGCCGTCCGGTCCCCTCCGTCGCCGCGCCCGCCGCG
>CAADGB010000169.1 GCA_900696455.1 uncultured delta proteobacterium | reverse complement strand
GGCCGCCGCGGCCACCGGCGCCGCCGTGGCCGCCGCCGCCGGCGCCGGCCGTGGTCGACGTGCCGCCCGGGGCGGGCCCGGCGCCGCCGGCGTACCCGGCGTGATCGGCGGCGATCGCGCCGTCGATGCGCACGTAGGGCGCGGTGATGACCAGCGGCGCGCCCGGGGCCACGGTCACGGTGTGGCCGGCCTCGATCACGACCGCGTCGTGGCTCACCGTGCCGCCGAGGCTCAGGTCGCCGGTGGTGCGCAGGGTGTCGGGGAAGGTCGCGGCGAAGTCGCTGGTCGAGGGCAGGGCGTCGCCGCTCCAGCCGTAGTAGAGCCAGATCGTGTTGGCGCCGGCGCTGACCGCCGGCACCCGCACCCACAGGTAGCTGGCGCCGGTCGGGGTCCAGCGCTCGAGCCAGTGCGGCAGGCCGAGGCCGCTGGCCGGATCGTCGTCGGCGTCGGCGCGCAGGTCGGAGCCGTCGGCCGCGGCGTGGCCGTAGGCGAAGCTGGCGCCGTCGAGGACGATCAGGACCGGGACGCCGGTGGCCGCGGCGGCCGCGGTGAAGGTGACGGGGACGCGGTAGCGCCAGCCCTGGCACGCGCTGGTGCAGGCGTCGGTGTCGACCTGGTTGCCGTCGTCGCAGGCCTCGCCGGGATCGACGTTGCCGTCGCCGCAGCGGGGCTCGACGACCGGCGCGTCGACGTCGCCGCCGCCGTCCCCGGCGCCGCCGGCGTCTCCGTCCTGGGCGAGCTTGGCCTCGGCGCAGGCGGCGAGGGCCGCGACGACGAGGGAGAGGGACCCGAGCCGACCGCGCGCGGGGAGCATCCGGAGATGATAGCCCCGGGCCCCGGCCGTGTGTCACCGGCGGTGGCGGCGGGGGCCGCCGCGGCGCGGCGCCAGCGCGCGCGTCGACGCCGCCGCGGCGGGCGGCGGGTCGAGGAAGTCGGGCAGGCGCGGGCTCCACGTCGACTGGTAGATGATCGACGTCTCGAGCCGGGCGACCTCGGGCCGCGAGGTGAAGGCGTCGAGCGCCAGGTCGCGGAGGTGGCCGGCGTCGCGGACCGCGACCTGGACCAGGAAGTCGACCTGGCCGGCGACGTGGTGGACCGCCACCACCTCGCGCAGGCCGAGGACGTGGGCGCGGAACGACTCGACGCCGGCGCGGGCGTGCTGGGCCAGGCGCACCGCGATCATCGCCTCGAGGCCGATGCCCAGGGCCCGCGGCTCGATCTCGGCCCAGGCGCCGCGGATCACGCGCTCGCGGTGGAGTCGGCGCACCCGCTCCAGGCACGCCGACGGCGACAGCCCGACCCGCGCCGCCAGCTCCTTGTTGGAGCGCCGAACGTCCTCCTGCAAGGCGGCCACCAGGGCGCGATCGATGCGGTCGAGCGGGCGCGGGCCGGGCTCGTTCCGCATTCTATTCTGCTGACTCGCCATGAGCCGCATCCTATACGGATCGGTATGGAGAAGGACAGATTCGATCCGGTCCGGGCCCTGGCTGGATCCAAGCACACCTTCGGCGAGCACGGCGGGGTCAACCTCAGCATCGAGGCCTCGACCACGTTCACGGTCATGGCGGCGGCGACCATGCCCGAGCTGTTCGCGGGGCATCGCACCGCCGACCGCGACGGCTGCTTCCTCTACGCCCGGCACTTCAACCCCACGGTCTACACCCTCGGCCGCGAGCTGGCGGCGCTCGAGGACACCGAGAGCGGCTACTGCTGCGCCAGCGGCATCGCGGCGGTGGCGGCGACGATCATGCAGCTCTGCGATCACGGCGATCACGTGGTGGCGTCGCGCGCGGTCTACGGCGGCAGCCACGCCCTGCTCGGCGAGCTCCTGCCGGCCAAGGCCGGGCTCCGCACCACGTTCGTGCCCATCACCGACCTGGCCGCGGTCGAGGCCGCGTTCACGCCGCGCACCCGCGTCCTGTTCACCGAGACCGTCTCCAACCCGACCCTCGAGGTCGCCGATCTGCAGGCCCTGGCCGACCTCGCGCACCGCCACGGCGCCGCCCTGGTCGTCGACAACACCTTCTGCCCGGTGATGATCACGCCGGCCCGCCACGGCGCCGACGTGGTCGTCCACAGCCTGACCAAGTTCATCAACGGCGCCTCGGATCTGGTCGCCGGCGCGATCCTGGGCAAGGCCGACCTCATCGGCCGCCTGATGGATCTCCACACCGGCGCGCTGATGCTGCTCGGGCCGACCATGGATCCGCGCACGGCGTTCGAGGTCTCGATGCGGCTGCCCCACCTGCCGCTGCGCATCGCCGAGCACTCGCGCCGCGCCATGATCCTGGCCAGCCGCCTCGACGAGCTGGGGGTGGCCGTCACCTACCCCGGGCTGCGCCGCCACCCTCAGCACGCGTTGATGCGCCGCCAGCTCAACCCCGGCCAGGGCTTCGGTGGCCTGCTCACCCTCGATCTCGGCACCCGCGCCCGCGCCGATCGCTTCATGGACCTGCTGCAGAACCAGCACCGCTTCGGGTTCATGGCGGTCAGCCTGGGCTACGCCGAGACCCTGATGTCGGCCTCGGCGAGCTCGACCTCGAGCGAGCTGTCCGACGAGGAGCTGGCGCTGGCCGGCATCGGCCCGGGCCTGGTGCGGATGTCGATCGGCATCACCGGCGATCTCGAGGACCGGTGGGCCGCGCTCCACGCCGCGCTGCGGGCCGTCGACGCGCTCCCGGCCGGCGCGTGATGGTCGCCGCCGCCGGTTCGGGCTCGACCCGGCCCCGGCCGGCGTGCATATCCTCCGCCGATGCGCGCGCTCGCCACCCTGCTGACGCTCCTCGCCACCACCTTCGCCTGCGGCGGCGGTGGTGACGGTTCGCCCGACGCCGGCGCCGCCGCGACCTCGCCCGACGGGGCCGGCGGGCTCGACGCCCCGGCCCCGCTCGACGCGCCCGCCGTCGACGGCGCCGGGGCCGACGCCGCGCCCGGCGTGACCACGCTGCGCGTCCACTACGACACCGGGCTCGGCAACCGGATCAGCGTGCGCGGCGACGGCGCCGGCCTGGCGTGGACCCAGGGCCAGGACTGCACCTGGTCCACCGGCAACGTCTGGGTGTGCGAGGTCCCGGCGGCCGCGGCCTTCGAGTGGAAGCCGCTCTTCAACGACGCGACCTGGGCGCCCGGCGCCAACTGGCGGGCCCAGCCGGGCGCGACCGTCGACGTCTACCCCCACTTCTTCGCCACCAGCGGCCGCATCGTCGCCCACCGCGGCTTCGCCGCCGCCGCCGTCGACGATCGCGACGTGCTGGTCTACCTGCCGCCCGGCTACGACGAGAACCCGCTCGAGACCTACCCGGTGGTCTTCATGCACGACGGTTAGAACCTGTTCGACGCCGCCACCGCCTTCGGCGGCGTCGAGTGGCGCATCGACGAGGCGATGGACGCGCTGACCGGCGGCGGTGGCGTCCGCGAGGCGATCATCGTCGGCGTCTACAACACCGCCAGCCGCATCCACGACTACACGCCCACCGTCGACGGCTCGATCGGCAGCGGCGGCGGCGCCGACGCCTACCTCGACTTCCTGGCCGACGAGCTGCGCCCGTTCATCGCCGCCACCTACCGGGTCGCGCCCGGCCGGGTCGGGCTGGCCGGCTCGTCGCTGGGCGGCCTGGTCAGCCTGTACGGCTGCTGGCAGCGCCCCACCGTCTTCGATCGCTGCGGCGTGTTCTCGCCGTCGCTGTGGTGGGACGAGGGCTACCTGCCGGCGCTCGTCGCCGCCGATCCCGCCACCGCCGCCGACAAGCCGCTCACGATCTACCTCGACAGCGGCGACTCCGGCGCCAGCCACGACGGCATGGCCGCCACCGCCGCCATGCGCGACCTGCTCGTGAGCAAGGGCTGGGTCCTCGACGCCTCGCTGCGCTACGTCCTGGGCGAGGGCCACGCCCACAACGAGACCGCGTGGGCGGCCCGCGCCCCGGCCGCGCTCGCCTTCCTGCTCGACGATCCGGATCGGATCTGAGCGCCGGTCGCTCGCCGCGTCAGCGCGGCGGCGCGCAGCAGTCGGCCAGGGTCTGGCGCACGATCGCCGCCTCCTCCTGGGCGCCGGCGTCGTCCGGGGAGCGCGCGGCCAGGGCCTGCGCCAGCTCGAGCGCGGCGCGGTACGAGCGCTCGGCCTCGGCGCGCCGTCCGGCGGCCAGCCGGGCGTCGCCGAGCTTGTAGTGGCAGACCCACAGATCGCGCTGCCAGGTGGCGTTGGCGGGGTCGCGGGCGGCCAGGCGCTCGGCGATCCCCAGCGCCGCGCTGTAGGCGGCCGCGGCGGCGCCGCCGTCGCCGCGCTCGAGCAGGGCGTCGCCGACCTTGTTGTGGCTCACCTCGAGGTCGCGCTGCCAGGTGGCGTTGGCGGGGTCGCGCGCGGCGAGCCGGGCCGCGATCTCCATCGCCTGGCGGTACGCCACCAGCGCGCCGGCGGCGTCGCCCTGTTCGAACAGGAGATCGCCGGCGCGGTCGTGGTTGGCGGCCAGCTCGCGCTGCAGCGTGGTGTTGGTCGGGTCCTCCTCGGCCAGCGCGGCGCGCAGGACCAGCGCCGCGCGCGCGCTCGCGGCGGCGCCGGCGCGGTCGCCCTGGCGTAGCTGGGCGTCGCCGACCTTGTCGTGGCCCAGCGCCAGGTCGCGCCGCCACCGCGCGTCGTCGGGCGCGCGCGCGACCAGCCGCTCGCGCACGGCCAGGCTGGCGTGGAAGGCGGCGAGGGCGCCGGGATCCTTGCGGGCGAGCAGCACGCCGCCGAGCTTCTCGTGGCTGACCGCGAGATCGCGCTGGGCCTCGAGGTCGTCGGGTTGCTCGTCGGCCAGGGCCCGCCGCAGCTCGAACGCCCGCTGGTAGGCGGCCTCGGCCTCGTCGCCGGCGCCGCCGGTGCGCAGGGCGTCGCCGAGCTTGTTGAGGCTGACCGTGACGTCGCGGCGGGCGCGGCGCCCGGTCGGGGCGCGCGCCAGCGTCGCCTCGGCGACGGCCAGGCCCTCGCGGTACGAGGCCAGAGCGCCGGCGCGGTCGCCTTGCTGGAGCTGCATGTCACCGACCAGGTTGTGGCTGGCGGCGAGGTCGTGCAGGACCTCGTCGTCGTCGGGGTGGAGCTCGGCCAGGGATCGGGTGCGGGCCAGCGCGGCGCGATACGCGGCGAGCGCCGCCGCGCTGTCACCCTGGGCCGCGACGACGTCGCCGAGGTTGCGCAGGACGGCCGCGCGCAGCCGCCGATCGCGCTCGTCGTCGCCCTCGGGGCGCGCCTCGTAGTAGCGGGCGGCGCGCTGGGCCACCGACGCCAGCAGGTCGAGGCGGTTGAGCGGCTGCAGGCGGTCCTTGAGCTCGAAGAGCATGAAGCTCATCAGCTCCTCGGCGTCGGCGCGGCGGGCGAGGGCCTCGCCCCGGCTGGCCTCGGCGCGCCGGCGCGCGGCCTCGGCGGCCGCCTGCTCGCGCACGATCCGCCGCACCGAGAGTGCGCCCAGCACGATCGCCGCGACCAGCATCACCGACGTGAGCGTGACCACGGCCCGGTGGCGGGCCAGCCAGCGGCGCGCGAGCTGACCGGCCGAGTAGCGGTGGGCGCCGACGAGCTGGCCGGTCTGGAAGCGGCGCAGGTCCTCGGCCAGCTCGCGCGCGGTGCGGTAGCGCCCCGCCGGCTCGCGCGCGGTGGCGCGCGCGACGATCGCCAGCAGCTCGGGCGGGAGGCCGGGCTGGCGCTCCGCCAGCGGCGTGGCCACGCCGAGCCGCTCGGCCGGCGGCCGGCGGGGGTGGAAGGTGACGTCGGGCGCCGCCCCGGCGAGCAGGTGGTCGAGCATCGCGCCGATCGCGAAGACGTCGGCGCGCTCGTCGACGGGCAACCCCGCGGCCTGCTCCGGCGGCATGTAGGCCGGGGTGCCCAGGACCTCGCCGGCGACGGTCTCGCCGGGGGCGGCCGGCACCAGCCGCGAGCCGTGGGCGAGGTCGGTCGCGCCGCCTGGGGGGTCGTCGGCGAGGTCCTTGCCCAGGCCCCAGTCGATGACCACGGTCTCGCCGAGGTCGCCGACCATCACGTTGTGCGGCTTGAGGTCGCGGTGGATGATGCGCTGGCCGTGGGCGTAGGCGAGGGCGTCGGCGACGGCGATGACGTGGGGGAGCAGGGCGAGGCGGTCGGCGAGCGTCGGCGCCGCCGCGATCGCGGCGTCGAGCGAGCGACCGGCGACCAGCTTCATCGCGAAGAACGGCGCGCCGCCGGGCCAGCGACCGGCCTCGTGGACGCTCACGATCGCCGGGTGCTGGAGACGCGCGGTGAGCAGCGCCTCGCGCTCGAAGCGGGCGCGCAGCCCGGGCTGGTCGACGTGCAGCTCCTTGAGGGCGATCGTGCGGCCCAGCCGGCGATCCAGCGCCGCCACGATCGTGCCCATGCCGCCACGGGCCACGACCTGCTGGCGCAGGTAGCGGGACGGGTCGACCTCCTCCAGGGCAGGTGGAGGCGCGGCGCGCACCGGCGCCGCCTCGGTGGCGACCGGTCGCGGCGGCGTCTCACCCGCGGGCAGCGTGTCGCCGCCGGCGCGCGGATCGTCGGTGGGCTTGCGGATGCTCATGTCCCCCGATCCGCGACGATACACCGCCCCGGCCGCGCGCGGCGCCGGCTACAATCGGCGACCGGGAGGTCTGCCATGTCGCGTGCGCTCGGTCCTGCGCTCCTGATCGCGGCTGCCGTCTTCGTCGCCGCCTGCGGCGACGGCGGGGTCGATATCGACAACCCCCTCACCGATCCCGAGGCCGGGCCGCCCGCCGGCAACCCCGACGGCACCTGCGGCGTCCCGAGCGAGGCCGGGCTGGCCAGCGTCGCCAGCCCCCGCACCGTGGTCGGCGACGGCACGCCGGCGAGCTGCACCGGCGAGGCGGTGATCGCGGCGGTGGCGGCCGGCGGCGTGATCACGTTCGACTGCGGGCCCGACCCGGTGACGATCACGCTCGACCGGCCGGCCAAGATCTTCAACGACACCGGCCCCGAGATCGTCCTCGACGGCGGCGGCAAGGTCACGCTGTCGGGCGGCGGTCGCACCCGCATCCTCTACATGAACACCTGCGATCCCGACCAGCGCTGGACCACGTCGCACTGCAACGATCAGGATCACCCGCGCCTCACCGTCCAGAACCTCACGTTCATCGACGGCAACTCGAAGGGCGAGGCCGAGCACGACGGCGGCGGCGCGATCTGGGCGCGCGGCGGACGCCTCAAGCTGGTCAACACCCGCTTCTTCGGCAACGTCTGCGCCGACACCGGTCCCGACGTCGGCGGCGCCGGCGTCCGGGTCTTCGACCAGTACCAGGACCTGCCGGTCTACGTCGTCAACACGACGTTCGGCGGCGCCGAGGGCTTCGGCAACACCTGCTCCAACGGTGGCGGCATCAGCAGCATCGGCGTGTCGTGGGCGATCTACAACAGCCTGTTCTCGCACAACCGCGCGATCGGCAACGGCGGCAACCCGCCCCAGGGCAACTCGCCGGGCGGCGGCTCCGGCGGCGCCATCTACAACGACGGCAACGAGATGACGCTGTCGCTGTGCGGGGTCGCCATCCGCGACAACGAGGTCGTCCAGCACGGCAGCGCGATCTTCTTCGTCACCAACAACCACACCGGCGACATCCGGATCGATCGCTCGGTCATCACCCGCAACCTCGGCGGCTCCTGGTACACGCAGTACCCGATGATCTCCGCCCACGACGACACGCCCATCGTCGTCACCGACTCGACGATCCAGTAGGCGGCGCCGGCCGGCGACGCCGGGCCTCGGCCGGCGTGGTCCCGGTCCAGCGCTTGAACGCGCGGTGGAACGCGCTGGGCTCGGAGTAGCCGAGGAGGTAGGCGACCTCGCCGAGGGCGAGCGCGCGATCGCCGAGGTAGCGGCGGGCGAGCTCGCGGCGCAGCTCGTCGAGGAGCGCCTCGAAGGTCGTACCCTCGTCGGCCAGTCGCCGCTGCAGGCTGCGCTCCGACAGGCGGAGGTGGGCGGCGGTGGCGGCCAGGGTCGCGCCGCCGTCGGCCAGCGCCGTCGTCAGGTGGTGGCGGACGCGGGCGGTGAGCTGCGCCGGCGCCGGGCGGGCGGCGAGCAGGGCCTCGGCGTGGCGCTCGACGATGCGCCACAGCGCCGGATCGGCGTCGGGGCACGGGGCGTCGAGCTCGGCGGCGGCGAGCTCGAGGACGTCGTCGGCGGCGGCGAAGCGCGGGGCCACGCCGAACACCCGGGCGTGGAGGGCGACGTCGGCCGGCGCCGGGTGGCGGAAGCCGACCGCGGTCGCCACCAGCGGGCGGCCGGTGAGCTGGCGGGCGATGACCAGCAGGCTGGCCAGCTTGCACTCGGTGGCGTGGCGCGACGGCGCCGCCGCCGGGCGATCGGCGTAGGCGGTGGGGCGCTCGTTGGGCGCCGGCGACGTCACGCTCGATGGCGCGACCTTCGCGCGCTCGCCGTGGACGGTGTTCCCGGCCGTCCACCTCGGCTACCGCTTCCGCTGAGCCGCCGTGCTACATGTGCGGGATGCGCCTCGTCCCCCCGCTCGCCTCGCGTCCGCTCCTGATCGCGGCCACCGCCGCCGGGCTCCTCGCGGCCGCCTGCAGCAAGGAGCCGCCGCAGGGGCTGCCCCCGGCCAAGGACCTGCCCGCGGTCGCCGCGCAGCCGGCGCGGCCGAGCGCGCCGGTCGTCCCGCCGAGCGCGCCGGCCCCGCACGCCGCGGGCACCCCCACGACCGCGCCCGGCGATCGCGTCGGCACCGTGCTCGAGACCATGAGCTCGGGCGGCTACACCTACGCCCGCCTCGATCTCGGCGGCGAGGAGGCGTGGGCGGCCGCGCCCGAGGCGCCGCTCGCGGTCGGCGCCAAGGTGATCTTCGTGACCGGCACGGTCATGACCGACTTCACCAGCAACACGCTGGGCCGGACCTTCCCCCGCATCCACTTCGTGCCCGGGCTGCCGCCGGTCGAGGGCGCCGGCGCGCCCGGCGCGGCGGTGGTCACCACCCCGTCGGCGCCGGGGCATGCTCCGCCCACGGCGCCGCCCAGCGCCGAGACGATCGCCCCGGTCGCCGGCGGGCAGACCATCGCCGCCCTCCTCGCCAGGGCGCCGGCGCTCGCCGGCAAGCCGGTGGTGGCCCGCGGCAAGGTCGTCAAGTTCAACGCCGGGATCATGGGCCGCAACTGGGTCCACGTCCACGACGGCACCGCCGACCTGACCGTGACCACCGCGGCCAGCGCCCCGCCCGCCACCCTCGGCGACGTCGTCGTGGTCCGCGGCACCCTGGCCGTCAACAAGGACTTCGGCGCCGGCTACGTGTACCCGGTCATCGTCGAGGACGCGACGCTCGCCGCGAAGTAGCGCGCGGGCGCGTGCTCAGGCCTTGATCTTGAGCCGCTGCATGCGGCTCGCGAGCGTGGTGCGGGGCAGGCCGAGCGCGGCGGCGGCGTGGGCGACCACCCCACCGGCGGCGGCCAGCGCGCGCAGGATGACGTCGCGCTCCCGGGCGTCGAGGCGGTCCCGATCGCCGTCGAGGGCTCGCCACTCGTCGAGGAGCTCGCCGGTGGCCGGGGGACCGGCGGCGCCGGGCTCGCCGCGCAGCCAGCGCTCGTCGAAGCAGGCCAGGTCGAGGGTGGGACCGTCGAGGCCGCGGGCGCGGGCGCGATCGCGGGCGCGGTGGACCGCCGCCTCGAGCTGCCGCACGTTGCCGGGCCAGGCCAGGTCGGGCGCGGCCAGCCGGCGGCGGGCGTCGAGCGACAGCACCCAGGCGCGCTCGGGATCGATCCGGCGCAGGTAGCCCTCGGCCAGGGACGGCGCGTCCTCGCGCCGGGCGCGCAGCGGCGGCACCGTGATCGTGATGGCGCCGATGCGGTAGTAGAGGTCCTCGCGGAAGCGACCGGCGCGGACCGCGGCGCGGCCGTCGCCGTTGGTGGCGCAGATCAGGCGGACCCGCGAGCGGCGGGGCGCGGCCTCGCCGTGCCCGAGCGGACGGAAGACGCCGAACTGGGTGAAGTCGAGCAGGAGCTGCTGGGCGTGCAGGGGCAGGTTGAGGATCTCGTCGAGGATCAGGGTCCCGCCGTCGGCGTGCTCCACCAGCCCGGTGCGGCGGCCGAGCGCGCCCGAGAACGCGCCGCGCTCGTGGCCGAACAGCTCCGACGCGATCGTGTTGAGGTCGTCGGACATGCCGAGGACCGCGCGCACGATCGGGACCCGGCCCCCGGCCTCGGCGATGGCTCGCGCGAGCAGGGTCTTGCCGGTGCCCGACTCGCCCAGCATGAGGATGGGCAGGTCGCTGGCGACCGCGCCCTCGATCTCGGCCCGCACCGGGGCCATCGACGGCGGGGCCAGGAGCACGTCGAGCGCGGGCGTCCGCGGCAAGGCGGGATCGCGGACCAGCGCCTCGCGGAGCTGCTCGCGGGTCGTGGCCAGCGCCTCGTTGCGCTCGAGCACGACCGAGACCAGATCGGCGGCGGTCTCGAGGAAGGCCCGCTCGAGCTCGCCCACCACCCGGTCGACCTCGCGGAAGTCGACGTAGACCACGCCGCGGGTGAAGGCGGCGGTCCCGCCTCGCGCCGGTCGCAGCGGCGCGGCCAGCGCGCTCATGATGCCGAGCGAGAGCTGGCTGTCGCTGCCCGCGGCGCCGACCTCCCACAGCACCGGCCGCCCGCTGCGGTGGACCTCGGCGACGATCGTGCGGCTGATCTCGTCGCGCTCCGCCGGCGGCAGCGCGCGCCCGCGGCCGCGCGCGTTGATGGCGTGGGCCTCGCCGGCGTCGTCGGTGAGGAGGATGAGGCCGCGATCGGCGCCCAGCGACTCGACCAGCGTGTCGAGCACGTCGTCGAGGAAGGTGGCGCGGTCGGCGACCGCGGCGAGGCGGCTGACCAGGGCGCGCAGGTCGTGCCACAGCCGCACCTGACGGTCGAGGCGAGCTTCGAGATCGCGCTTGCTCATGGCCGGATCACCGCAAGGTAGCAGAGCGGCGCGGGGGTCGAGCGGCCGGTGGCGGCGTCAGTTCCAGGTCGGCGGGAACCAGGTGGTGCTCTCGTCGAGCTTCACGCACTGGTCGCCGCGGCCGGCGAAGTCGGCCAGGTAGGTCGAACCGGGCAGCACGGCGTCGCACGCCTGCTCGGTGTAGGCGGCGCCGGCGGTGGGCAGGAACGAGAAGTGCTGGCGGCGCTTGCCGGTGCAGCGCTTGGCGGTCGCGTTGTAGCTCAGGCCGTCGTCGCAGCGGATGTTCTGGGTCTCCTGCTCGACCTGCTTGTTGGCCTTCTGGCGGATGCACTTGCCGTCGGCGAACGCCCAGTCGTTGTGACCGCCATGACGCGCGCACCACGGGTCGTCGGTGACCGTCCACTCGCAGTAGTCGAAGCCCTCCGCGACCACGAGGGCGCCGCGCTCGCAGCGTGGAGCCTCCTTGGCCTCGACCTGGGTCGACGACACCCGACACACGAACTTGTGGGCGGGGAGCGCCACCAGGGTCTGACCGGCGGCGCAGGTGGGCTGGCGGACGCAGTCCTTGCGCTTGGCGCAGCTCCCGGCGGGGAGCGGCGGGGGCGGCGCCTTCTGCGCGAGGGCGACGCCGGTGAACGAGAGGGTCGCGATGACGAGGACGAAGAGGGAGCGAAGCATGGTCAGGGTCCTTTCGATGAGTGAGTCAGGCGGCCGCGAGGGCGCGGACCTTGGTGCGGAGGAGGGCGCTGGCGGCGACGAGCGCGCCGACGGCGAGGAAGGCGGAGAAGCCGGGCCCGATGTCGACGTCGCGGTCCGAGGTCGCCAGGCGCAGCGTCCACAGGGTCAGGAGCCCGGCGGCCGTCGCGATGACGCCGACCAGCGGCTTGACGGGGATCGATCGCACGCGGCCGCTGAGGGCGAGGCCCGCGGCGGTGCCGACCGCGCCCAGCGCGGCGATGGCGAGCAGGAGGGCCGGGATGCGCAGCCCGGTGACGTCGCCGGGGAGGTCGAGGGTCCGGCCGGCACGGCTCCACTCCAGCGCGCGGCAATCGCCGCCGTGGCAGCCCTCGATGCCGACGAGGCCGATCGCGATCTCGGCGCGGCCCTCGCTGGCGGTGCCCCACGAGCGCGTGAACATCCCGATCGCCAGCGCGAGCGCGCAGACGGCGAGGAGGATGCCGACGGTCTGGGCCGGGTTGGCGGCGCGGTCGGCGCCAAGGACGGTGGACGATGGCTGGCTGGTTGGCTGCATGGCCCGCCGCTTCAGCACGCGGCGTGCCGGTGGCGACGGCCCGTCGATCCGCGGGCTTGGGCGGCGCCGGGGCGCGCGGTGACGACGCGTCGTCGTCGCGCCGCCGGCCCGTCGTCAGCGCGCCGGCGGCGTGGTCACCGCAGGGCGGCCCGGGCGGCGATCAGGGCGCGGGCAGCCTCGGTCTCACCGAGGCCATCGGCGACCAGGGCCGCGTGGGCCTGGTCGAGGACGAGGCGCGCCTGCTCGGGCTGCCCGGCGGCGGCGGCGAGCGCGGCGCGCACCCGCGCGGCGTGGGCCTCGATCCGCGGGTGGTGGCCGGGCGCCAGGATGGTGGCGGCGCGCTCGACCGCCGCCGCGGCGAGGGCGTGGCGACCGCGGCCGAGGCGGGCCTCGGCCAGGAGCACCAGCGGCGCCGCCAGCCAGGGCGAGTCCGCAGGGAAGGTCCGCGCCAGGTCCTCGACCGCGGCCTGGGCGTGGGCCTCGGCGACCGCGAACCGCCGGGCGTCGATCTCGATCGCGGCCAGCGCGGCGAGCGCGGTCCCCGCGGGCATCCAGCGCGGCCCACCGCTCTCCCCCGCGCGCACGATCGCGAGCGCCTGGTCGGCGCGGTCGCGGGCCTCGGCGAGCTGGCCGCGGCGCCGCAGGATCTCGGCCTGGAAGCACAGGGTCGCGGGGTGGACGCCGCCGCCGGCCTCCTGCCCGGCGCGCGCGCGCTCGAGCAGCCGCCAGGCCTCGTCGAGCCCGTCGAGCTCGAGGAGCGCCGCCGCCAGATCGGCGACGGTCGCCAGCGCGGTCGAGTGCGCGGGGCCCAGCGTCTCGTCCAGGCTGTCGAGGGCGCGGCGGAGCTCGACCTCGGCGGCGCGCGGATCGCCGTTCCACAGGAGCTGGACGCCGAGGTTGTGGCGGGCGGCGCCCACCAGCGGGTGACGATCGCCGATCGACGCCGTCCCGATCGCGATCGCCTGCTGGTAGGCCGCGACGGCGTCGTGGGAGCGACCGAGGTCGCCGTAGGCCGTGCCGAGGTTGGTGAGCACGCGGGCGACGTCGGGGTGGGCGCTGCCCAGCGCCTGCTCCCACCGCCGGCGCGCGTCGAGCCAGTGGGCGAGCGCCTTCGGGCCGTCGCCGCGTCCGTAGGCGATCGCGCCGAGGTTGAGCTCGAGGCGTCCCCGGGCCTCGGGCGGATCGTTGATGCGCAGGATCGCGGCGTCGGCGCGACGCGCGGCGCGCAGGCCGTCGTCGACGTCGCTGCCGAGATAGCCGGCGACGAACGCCAGCACGGTCCAGGCCCGGGCCGCCACCGCGTCGTGGCGGCCGGCCTCGGCGGCCCAGGCCGCGGCCTCGAGGGTGGTCCGCGCCGCGGCGATCTCGCCGGCCTGGGCCTCGGCGTCGCCCAGCGCCTGCAACAGCTCGGCGAGCGTCGGGCGGTGAGCGGTGGCCTCGGCGCGCGGCCGCAGCGCCCGGCCGGCCTCGATCGCCTGCGCGAAGCGGCCGGTGTCGAGGAGCGCCCGCACCCGCGCGACCTCGCCGGCCACCGCGTCGACCTCGGCGCGGGCGGCGGCGTCGGTGGGCGGCGGCAGCGGCGCCTGCAGCGCGGCGACGTCCTCGCAGCTCGCGAGCGGGGTGAGCCGGTAGGTGGCCTGGACCATGCGGTCGAGCTCGGCCGGCGTGACCCGCTCGATCTCGGCCGCGAGCGCGCCCAGCTCGCGGCCGCGGCGGTCGAGGCAGGTCATGCGCAGATCCATGACGGCCTCGGACTGCTCGCCGAGCAGCCGGGTCGCGGCGCAGGCCTCGCCCCGCTGGGCGAGCCACGCCGAGGCGTAGGCGTCGAGGCGGGCGCGCACGGCCTCGGCGATGGCCACGCCGCGGGGCAGGCCGACCGCGGCCAGCGCCGCCACGGCGCGGTCGAGGGTCGCGCGCGGGGCCAGGGCGTCGAGGCGGGCCTCGCCGCCGCGGCACAGGAGCTCGCGGTCGCGGCCGGCGGCCGGCGTCGGGCTCCGCGCCAGGGCCAGCGCCACACCTCCGGCCACCACCGAGGCGCCGACGACGCCGGCGACCCAGCGCCGCCGCGTCGCCGCCGGGTCGCGCTCGAGCTGGTCGAGGAGCGCGGTCATGTCCGGAAAGCGGACGGAGGGCTCGGGCGCCAGGCCGCGCTCGAGCGCGCGGCGCACGTGGGCGGGCATGCGGGCGTCGCGCGGCGGCGGGCGCCGGCGACCGTCGCGCACGGCGCGCACGAGCTCGCGGTACGAGTCGACCGGGTACGGTGGCTCGCCGGCGAGCGCCGACCACAGCGCGACGCAGAAGGCGAACTGGTCGCTGCGGGCGGTGGCCGGCCGGCGCGCGTGTTGCTCGGGCGCCATGTAGCGCGGGGTGCCGACCAGCGCGCCGGTGCGGGTGAGCCCGCCGGGATCGTCGCCGTCGCGCCCGTCGCCGGCGGCGAGCTCGGGTCCGGGCTCGGGCTCGGGGTCGGACACGGGCTCGGGCGCGAGCAGCCCGACCAGCCCGAAGTCGACCACGCGCGCCCGGCCGTCGGCGCCGACCAGCACGTTCTCGGGCTTGAAGTCGCGATGGACCAGGCCGGCGGCGTGGGCGGCGGCGAGCCCGCGGCCGGCCGCGACCAGCACGGTGAGGATCTCGCGCCAGCTCCGCTCGCCAGCGGCGAGCCACGCCGCCAGGGTCTGCCCGGCGATGAGCTCCATCACCACGAAGACCCGCGCGCCGACGTTGCCGACCTCGTAGACGGTCACCACGTTGGGGTGGGCGACCCGGGCCAGCGCCTGGGCCTCGCGCACCATGCGCGCCGCGGCGGCGTCGTCGCGGAGCTCGGTGGCAGGGCGCAGGAGCTTGACCGCCACCCGGCGGTCGAGCTCGGGGTCGTAGGCGCTCCACACCACGCCCATCGCGCCCTCGCCCAGCGGATCGAGGAGGAGGAAGCGGCCGAGGGCGACGCCGCGCTGGAGGAGCGGGCCATCGTCAGGTGCGTCGCCGGGCACTGCGACCATCATCAGGGGACGCGCGGGCGGCGGTCAAGCGCGCGGCTCGGTCCCGCGGCGCTGGCGTCCGCCGCGACCCGGGCGCATGATGCGGGCGCGATGACCGTCGCCGAGGATCCGGCCGCCGAGCTCGCGCGCCTGCGCGCCGAGGTCGAGCGCCTGCGGGAGAGCGAGCAGCGCCACCGCTCGATCGTCGCGGTCATGAGCGAGGGGGTGGTCGTCCACGCCCCCGGCGGCGAGATCGCGCAGTGCAACGCCGCCGCCGAGCAGATCCTGGGGCTCACCGCCGATCAGATCGCGGGGCGGACCTCGCTCGATCCGCGGTGGCGAGCGGTGCGCGAGGACGGCTCGCCGTTCCCCGGCGACACCCACCCGGCGATGGTCACGCTGCGCACCGGCCAGCCGTGCCGGCAGGTGGTGATGGGCGTGCACAAGCCGGAGGGCGGCCTGTCGTGGATCGAGATCAACAGCGACCTCATCCCGGGCACGGACGGCGGCGACCCGCGCGTGGTCGCCACGTTCAACGACATCACCCGCTACCGGCAGGCGCTCGACGAGCTGCGCCGGGTCGAGGACCGCCTGGT
Organism: uncultured delta proteobacterium; assembly: GCA_900696455.1. Lineage (GTDB taxonomy): Bacteria > Myxococcota_A > Polyangia > Haliangiales > Haliangiaceae > UBA2376. The sequence goes on along the minus strand of CAADGB010000169.1, from coordinate 51,412 downwards.
GCTGGCCCTGCGCGCCGCGCGCATGGGCGCCTGGCAGTACGAGCTCGAGAGCCAGCGCGTGATCTGGTCGGACACGGTCGAGGACGTCTTCGGCGTGCCGCGCGGCAGCTTCGACGGCGGCTTCGACACCTACCTCGGGCTCATCCACCCCGCCGACCGCGAGCGGGTGCAGGCCGCGATCGCCGCCGTCCTCGCCGATCCGGCCGGCGACGAGTTCTACGTCCGCCACCGCATCCAGACCGATCGCGGCGAGCGCTGGATCGACGGCCACGCCCGGGTCTTCCGCGACGCCCAGGGCCGGCCGCACCGCATGGCCGGGGTCGCGGTCGACGTGACCGAGGCCCACCGGCTCGAGGTCGAGCTGCGGCAGGCGCAGCGGCTCGAGGCCATCGGCCGCCTCGCCGGCGGCATCGCCCACGACTTCAACAACGTGCTCACGGCGATCACCAGCGCCGCCGAGCTGGCCGCGCGCCCGGGCCGCGATCCGCGCGGCGAGCTGGCCATCATCCGCGACGCCGCCGATCGCGCCGCCCGCCTCACCCGGCAGCTCCTCGCCTTCGCGCGCCGCCAGGTCGTCGGCATGACCGCGGTCGATCTCGGCCTCCTGGGCACCGAGCTGCGGCCGCTCCTCGGCCACCTCCTGGGCGAGCGCATCGAGCTGGTGGTCGAGGTCGCCCCCGGCGCCTGGATCGTCCGCGCCGATCAGGGCCAGCTCGAGCAGGTGGTGGTCAACCTGGTGGCCAACGCCCGCGACGCCATCGCCGAGACCGGCCACGTCCGGATCACGGTCGGCGCGCCGGCCGGCGGCGGCGGCGCCGGCGGCGTGGCCCTCGTCGTCGAGGACGACGGCGCCGGCATGCCGGCCGAGGTCCTGGAGCACGTCTTCGAGCCGTTCTTCACCACCAAGGACGGCGGCGCCGGGCTCGGTCTGCCCTCGTGCTACGGCATCGTCGAGCAGCACGGCGGACACATCGACATCGCCAGCACGGAGGGCCGCGGCACCCGGATCGAGGTCCGCCTGCCGGCGAGCCCGGCGCCGGTCAGCCCGGTCGTCACCCCGGCGGCGACGCCGGCCGCGCGCGGCGGCGAGACCCTGCTGTTCGTCGAGGACGACGAGCTGATCCGGAGCCTGACCCAGCGCCTGCTGGCCGACGAGGGCTACCGGGTGCTGGTGGCCCGCGACGGCGTCGAGGCCCTCGAGCTCGCCGACCTCCACCTCGACGAGATCGCGATGGTGCTGACCGACGCGGTGATGCCGCGCCTGGGCGGCATCGCCCTGGCCCGCCGGCTGCGCGAGCGCCGGCCCGACCTGCCGGTGCTCCTGATGTCGGGCTACGCCCCCGACGCCCAGGTCACGGCCAGCGATCTGCCACGCCTCGACAAGCCGTACGCGCCCGAGGTGCTGCTGCGCGAGATCCGCGACCGCCTCGACCGCGGCGGGCGCTGATCGTCGCCGCGGCGGCGGCGTTCCGTGGCATCGTCGGGGCATGTCGAAGCACGAGGTGAGCCGGGGCGGGAGCGAGATCCTTCGCCACCAGACCAGCGACGACGCGGCCGCGCCCGGCGTCGCCCCCACCGACGAGGCGGCGGCGTCGGCGGTGGCCGCGCTGGTCGAGCGCCACTGCGGCAAGGCCGAGACCGTCTTCCACGAGCTGGTGTCGGCCTTCGTGCACATCGACGTCCACGTCGTGCCGCCCGATCCCGCCGCCGGCGACGACGCGGCGTGGACGCTGTTCACCACCGGCATGAGCGACCTGCCCATGACCCTGCCCGACGACCTCCCGGCGCCGCGCTTCGCCGAGCTGATGCTGCGGCTGCCGGCGTCGTGGACCCTGGCGGGCGAGGCCGCCTCGGAGGAGCGCTGGTACTGGCCGGTGCGCTGGCTCAAGCTGCTGGCGCGTCTGCCCCACGAGTACCGGACCTGGCTCGGCGACGGCCACACCATCCCCAACGGCGATCCGCCCCGGCCGTTCCACGACGGCTGTCCGTTCGTCGGCGTGGTCATCGGCCTGCCGACCTCGCTACCCGACGACGACGAGGTCGCCCGGACCGGCGACAAGGACATCCACCTCTACACCCCGTACCCGCTGCACGCCGACGAGCTCGGCCTCAAGCTCGAGCAGGGCTGGTCGGTGCTGGCGGAGCGCCTGGGCGCCGCCGACGTCACCGATCTGATCGACGTCACCCGCCCCAGCGTCGCCGGCCGCGGCCGCCGCCGGCGCTGAGCCCGTCCCGCGCCCGGCGCCGCGGCGCACGGACGCGTCGCGACGTTGCCGGACTCTGCCGCGAGCGGCGCGCGCGCCTCGCCGCCGGTGCGACGCGGTGAGCGATGGTCAACACGCGCGCCGCGCCGGATCGCCATGCGCTCGCTAGGATGATCCATGCGACGAACCGTCGGTGTGGTGTCCATCACGGCGGCGATCTGCGGCGCGGCGGTGATGGCGGCGTCGGTGCGGCCAGCCGCCGCGTGCTCGGTCGCCTGCTGGCCGGGCCGGTTCGTCCCCGGCGACGGCGCGGTGGTCCCCGCCAACCTGCCCGCGATCGTCTGGCTCCCGAGCAGCGAGGCCACCGGCCCCTCGGACCTCCAGCTCACGCGCGCCGACGCGCCGACCCAGGTCCTCCCGCTCACCGCGACCCTGGTCGAGGGCGGCACCTACCTGGTGGTCCCCGACGCGCCGCTGGAGGCCGGCGTCACCTACACGATCGTCGAGGCGCCGGACTGTCACGGCGACACCCCGCGCGCGACCTTCACGGTCGGCCCGGCCGCGCCGCTGCCGACCCAGCTCGGCGCGCTGCGGATCACGCCGGAGGCGCAGGGCGTGGTCTCCCTCGAGACGAGCGGAGGCCAGTGCGGCGTGGAGACGGTCGTCGCGCGGGCCCGCGTGGAGCTCCAGTTCGCCGCGGACGCCGAGCCGTGGCGCGACGTCCTGCACCTCGAGACCCTGGTCGACGCCAGGGCCTGGAGGCCACGGTCCAGCATCGTCAGCGTCCTGGCCCCGGGCGCGAGCTGGCTGGGGCGCGGCGTCGATCGCGTCTACACCGTGTGCGCGTCGCCGGCCTTCGGGGACCCCAGCTACCCCGCGCTTCACCCGGGCAGCCACCAGGTCATGATGCGGGCGTCCCTGCCCTCGACCGCGCTGTCCCTCACCACCGAGCCGGCGACCTTCACCCTGAGGTGCGAGCTCTCCGACTGCGACGCCGCGGGATCGTGCGTGGAGGCGCCGGCCGGGTGCTGCGCGTCGTCGCCGGCCGGCGCGGCGCCGTGGCTCGCGGCCGCGCTCGGGCTCTGGCTCCGGCGGCGCCGGCGATCTTGACGGCGTGATCTGCACGCCGCGGCGGGGACGGCGCAGGCCTTGCGCGCGACCGGTGGTGGCGGCGCGACGGCGGCGACGCACGGCGGCCGATCCGCCGCGGAACGTGGCTTGCAGCGCGTCGGGGTGTGTCCTCCCCGTCGCCACCTGCTCCCGCCGTCGACCCCGAGCTCGCGCGCACGCTGCGCCTCGGCGGGGCGCCACGGGTGCGCCGCTGGGTGATCCGCGTCGCCCTGGGCCTCGCCGCGGTGCTCGCCGTGGTCGGCGTCGGCCGCTGGTGGAGCGCGCGCGGTCACCGTCCTCCGCCGGCGTTCGTGGCCGCGCCCGTCGAGCGCGGTGCGCTGACGATCGCGGTCACCGCGACCGGCACCCTCGAGGCCACCAACCAGGTGACGATCGGCAGCGAGGTCTCGGGCCGGGTCGCGCGGGTGCTGGTCGACGTCAACGACCGGGTGGCGCGCGGGCAGGTGCTGGCCGAGATCGATCCCGAGCTCCTCGCCGCGCAGGTCGAGCAGGCCGAGGCCGCGCTCGCCCAGGCCCGCGCCCAGCTCGCCCAGGCCCGCGCCACCCACCGCGAGACGACGATCGCCCGCGCCCGCGTCGAGGGGCTGTTCACCGCCGGGGTGGTCGCCGAGCAGGCGCGCGACGCCGCGGTCGCCGCCGCCGCGCGCGCGGTCGCCGCGGTCGACCTGGCCGCGGCCAGCGTCGCCCAGGCCAGCGCCGCGCTCCGCCTGTCCCGCACCAACGTCGGACGCACCGTCGTGCGTTCGCCCATCGACGGCATCGTGCTCGCCCGCGAGATCGAGGTCGGGCAGACCGTGGTCGCGGCCTTCCAGACCCCGGTGCTGTTCCAGATCGCCCAGGACCTGCGGGCGATGAAGGCCTCGGTCGACGTCGACGAGGCCGACGTCGGCCTGGTGCGCGAGGGCGCGGCTGCGACGTAACCGTTCACGGGGTGCAGTCCGGATCTCCCCGGCGGCGAGGGGATCGACAGCGAGATCCGATCGTGATCTAACGAATGGGTGACCTCGACCGACAAGCGGATCGCACGCCTGGAGCACCAGGTGGAGACGCTGCTGGCGAAGGTCGAAGCGCAGGCGGCGACGATAGTGGTACAGGAGGCGCGCATCGCCTCGCTGGAGGCCGAGAACGCCGAGCTCCGGCGGCGGCTGGGAGAGAACTCGTCGAACTCGGGCAAGCCACCGTCGACGGACGCACCGAAGGAGCGTGCGTCGCGACCGGACTCGGCGCCCAGCGGGAAGCAGCGCGGTGGGCAGCCTGGTCACAAGGGCAGCAAGCGCACGTTGGTGCCGGCAACACAGGTGACCTCCAGCGAGGACCATCACCCGACGCACTGCCGCGGCTGCGCGCGCGGACTGCCGACCCGGAACGATCCCGACCCGATCCGGCACCAGGTCTGGGACGTCCCCGAGATCAGGCCGACCGTGACGGAGCACCGGCTGCACCACGCGACCTGCGACGTCTGTGGCGTGACGACCTGCGCCAGCCTGCCCCTCGGCACACCCCAGGGCGCGTTCGGGCCTGGCGTGCTGGCGCTGGCGGCCATGCTGGTCGCCGACGGCCACATGACCCGGCGCAAGGTGGTCCGGCTGCTGCGCGACGTGTTCGGGATCGACATCTCGCTCGGGGCGCTCAGCGAGTCCGAGGCGATCGCCAGCGACGCGGTGGCGCCGGCGGTGGAGGAGGCGCGCGTCCAGGCCCTGGCCGAGAAGGCCAAGCATGTCGACGCGACGACCTGGTACCAGGCGGGGGCGTACCTGGCGTTGTGGGTGATGGCCACCGCGACGGTCACCGTGTTCACGATCGCCGGCGACGCGACCCGCGAGACGCTGCGCATGTGGATCACGCGAGTCCGCGGCGTGCTGGTCACCGACCGCGGCACGCAGTTCGGCTTCTGGGCGATGGAGCGGCGCCAGATCTGCTGGGCGCACTTGATCCGCAAGTACGTGGCGTTCTCCGAGCGAAACGGACGCGCCGGCGAGATCGGGCAGGCGCTGCTGTTCTGGGCCCGCGTTCTGTTCCAGAGCTACCATCGCGTCCGCGACGGCACGGGTTCCCGTGCTGGCCTTCAGCGCGCGGCGGGCGTGATCCGGGCGAACGTCGAACGTCTCCTCGAAGAGGGGCGCGATCTGTCCGTCGCCGGGGTCAGCGGCTCGTGCAAGGACATCCTCGAGCATCGCGAGGCGATGTGGCGCTTCATCGACGATCCAGCGGTGGAGCCGACGAACAACCACGCCGAGCGCGAGTTGCGAGGCCTGGTCACATGGCGCAAGTCGAGCTTCGGCAGCCAGAGCGCCCGCGGCAACGCCTTCGCGGCGAACCTCAAGAGCGTCATCCACACCTGCCGCAAGCAGCAGCGGAACGTCCTCGTCTACCTGCGTGCTGCCATTCAAGCGGCGTTGCGCCACGAGGCGACTCCCTCGCTCCTGCGGCCCACCCCGTGAACGGTTACGCTGCGACCTTCACCGTCGCCGCCTACCTCGGGCGCACGTTCGACGCCCGGGTCGAGACCGTGCACAACGCCGCGCGCCTGGTCGATCGCGTCGTCACCTACCGGGCCGAGCTCGCGGTGGACAACGCCGACCTCGCCCTGCGCCCGGGCATGACCGTGACCGCGACCATCGTCGCCAGCCGGCTGCCCGACGCCCTGCTGGTGCCGGCCTCGGCCCTGCGCTTCACCCCGCCCGGCGAGCCCGCCGGCGACGGCGGCAGCCGGCTGTGGCTCCTGCGCGACGGCCGCGCGGTGGCGGTGCCGGTGACCGTGGCCGGCGAGAACGACACCCAGGCCGCGGTCACCGCCGCCGAGCTGACGCCTGGCGACCAGGTGATCGTCAACGCGAGGTGACCGTGGCGCCGCTCCTCGCCCTCGACGGCGTCACCAAGATCTACGGCCGCGGCGAGGCCGCGGTCGCGGCGCTGGCGGGCATCGACCTCGAGATCGCCGCCGGCGAGTTCGTGGCGCTGATGGGCCCGAGCGGCTCCGGCAAGTCGACGTGCCTCAACATCCTCGGCTGCCTCGACGTCCCCACCGCCGGCGAGTACCGCTTTCGCGGCGTCGCGGTGTCTCGGCTCGACCGCGATCAGCTCGCGCTGCTCCGCCGCCACTACCTCGGCTTCGTCTTCCAGGGCTTCAACCTCCTGCCCCGGACCTCGGCGCTCGAGAACGTCGAGCTGCCGCTGGTCTACCGCGGCGTGGGCGGGCGCGAACGCCGCCGCCGCGCCCGGGCCGCGCTGGCGGCGGTCGGGCTGGAGGGCCGCGAGCGCCACACCCCGGCCCAGCTCTCCGGCGGCCAGCAGCAACGGGTCGCGATCGCCCGCGCCCTGGTCACCGACCCCGCGGTCGTCCTCGCCGACGAGCCCACCGGCAACGTCGACAGCGCGCGCGCCCACGAGCTCATGGCCCTGCTCGTCGGGCTCAACCGCGAGCGCGGCATCACGATCGTCATGGTCACCCACGAGGCCGACATGGCGGCCTACGCCGGGCGCGTCCTCACCTTCCACGACGGCACGATCGTCGGCGACGAGCGGCAGGCGCCGCAGGGAGCGGCGGCGTGATCGTCTGGAACGCCGTGCAGCAGACCCTGCGCCAGGTGCGGCGCAACCCGATGCGCTCGGCCCTGACCACGCTCGGCATCCTGATCGGCGTCGCGGCGGTGATCGCGATGATCGCGCTGGGGCGCGGCGCCGCCGCCCGGGTCAACCAGGATCTGGCCGGCCTGGGCCAGAACCTCCTGTTCGTCGTGCCCGGCACCCCCGGGCAGGGCGGCCCTGGCGCCGCCGCCAGCGTGCGGTCGCTCGACGTGGCCGACGCCGCGGCGATCGCGCGCGAGGTCGACGGCCTGGCCGGGGTCGCGCCCCTGGTCAGCCGCGGCGGCGTCGCGGTCTACGGCGGCGCGAGCTGGCGGACCTCGATCACCGGCTCCAGCGGCGACTACCTGACGGTGCTGAAGTGGAAGCTGGCCCGTGGTCGCGCCTTCAGCGAGGCCGAGCTGCGGGTGGGCGCGCCGGTGTGCGTGCTCGGGCACACCGTCCACCGCGAGCTGTTCGGCGCGGTCGATCCGGTGGGGGCGACGATCCGGGTCGGCTCGGTGTCGTTTCGCGTGGTCGGCGTGTTCGCGGCCAAGGGCTCGTCGAGCTTCGGCCAGGATCAGGACGACTTCATCTACGTGCCCCTCGCCACCCACCAGCGGCGGATCACCGGCAGCCGCGAGGTGGCGATGATCTTCCTGTCGGCCGCCGATCCCGACGCCAGCGGCCGGATCAAGACCGACGTCGAGGCGGTGATGCGGACCCAGCGTCGCCTGCAGCCCACCGACACGCCGGACTTCTTCGTGCGCGACATGAAGGAGGCGGCGTCGATGGTCGGCTCGATCACCAGCGTCCTGACCTCGCTCCTGGCCGCGATCGCGGCCATCAGCCTGGTGGTCGGTGGCATCGGGATCATGAACATCATGCTGGTCGCGGTCAGCGAGCGGACCCGCGAGATCGGCATCCGCCTGGCGATCGGCGCCCGCGGCCGCGACGTGCTCGCCCAGTTCCTGATCGAGGCCATCGCCCTGGCGGCGCTGGGCGGGATCGCCGGCATCACCCTCGGCCTCGGCCTGTCCCTGGTCGCCACCAGCCAGCTCGGGCTGCCGCTCGAGATCGACGCCGTGCTCGTGCTCCTGCCGTTCGGCTTCTCGGCCGCGGTCGGCGTGATCTTCGGCTTCTTCCCGGCGCGCAAGGCGGCGCGGATGAACCCCATCGACGCCCTGCGCCGCGAGTGAGCGCCGCGGCGGAGCGCGTGAAGGAATCACGCGCTCTGGTCGATCGGTCGGTCCCGGCGAGGACGCCGGTGCCGACCTGAGTCGGAGCAGATCGGCTCGCGGCGCTCGCCTCGGAGCCTGTCATCGAATCGATGCCAGGCTCTCCTTCGATCGATCGACCTCGCCCGCTGACGGGCTCGTCCGATCTCATCCGGACCAGAGCCGCCTCGCTGCGCTCGGCTCAGCGCCGCGGCGACAGCGAGCCGTCGAGGCCGGCGAAGTGGCGGCGGAGGTCGTCGGGGGTCAGGCCACCGGCGGCGGCGAGGCGCGCCACCTGCTCGGGGCTGGCCAGATCGGCGGCCTCGATCCGCACCATGTAGGCCCGCGCGACCTGGTAGTGCTCGCTGGTGACGTCGACGGCGCGCTGCCGGCCGCGGCCGGTGGCGGGGTCGACGGCGTCGGCCAGCGGCACGAAGCGGGGCGCGCCGGCCTGGGTGGTGACCATGACCCCGCCGCCGCCGCTGGCGAGGTGGCGGACCGCGGCGAAGCCGAGGTCGCGGGCGTACTCGGCCTCCATCGGCAGGGGCGTCGCGCAGCGCAGCTCGTAGCCGATCGTCTTGTTGACGATCGAGACCTTGACGCCGCGCTTCTCCAGGCGCAGCGACACCTCGTTCAGCACCTTGCGGCCGAGATCGATCTCGGTGACCCGGATGTTGCCCTGGGCGTCGCGGTCGACGTCCTGCAGCTCCTCGACCTCGGCCGGGTCGAAGCGCTCGACCAGGGCCTCGCTGAGCAGGACGACGCCGTGCTTCTTGCCCAGCGCCCGCCGCTTGATGATCGCGCCCTCGACGATGTCGGCGATGTCGGCGAGGCGGACCGGCCCCGGCGGCAGCTCCTCGGGGATCACCGTACAGGTGGCGGCCGCCGCCTTGCCGATGGCGAGGGTGAGGTGGCCGGTGGGGCGCCCCATGGTCACCGCCAGGTACCAGCGGCCGGTGGTGCGGGCGTCCTCCATCAGGTGCTTGACGAGCTGGACGCCGACGTGGCGGGCGGTCTCGTGGCCGAGGGTGGTGACCGGCGCCGGCACCGCCAGGTCGTTGTCGATGCTCTTGGGCACCATCACGACCTCGATGCGGCCCCGCGACTCGCGCTCGATGGCCAGCGCGCTGCGCACCATGTCGTCGCCGCCGATCGCGACCAGGCCGTCGATCGCCAGCTTGCGCAGGGCGTCGACGGTGTTGCGCAGGCGCTCGGGATCGCCGCCGACGTCGGTGCGCGAGGTCCCCAGCAGCACGCCGCCGGTGAGGTGGGCGCGCGACACCTCCTCGATCGTCATCTCGTGCTGCTCGTCGGTGTAGCGCTGGGCCAGCCACTGCAGGCCGTCGTGGAAGCCGATGGGGGTGCAGCCGGGCTTGATGGCCTCGATGGCGGCGGCGGCGATGACGGCGTTGGTGCCGGGGGCCGGGCCGCCGCCGACGACGATGCCGACGCGGCGCATGGTCGCGCGCGGGCCGAGGGCCGGCGCCGGCGGCATCGTGCTGCGGCGGCTCACGCGCCCACCTCCGGCGAGGCGAAGCGGGCGCGCAGCTCGTCGCTGGTCGTGCCGCCGGCCTCGGCCAGGCGCTCGACCCAGGCCGGATCGCGGAAGTCGCCGGGCTCGAGGCGCAGCATGTACTCGCGCGCCACCCGGTAGCTCTCCGACGCCGGATCGACGTTGCGGACCCGGGTGCGGCCGGCCTCCGTGCGCATCGCCGCGAACGGCACCGGCACCAGCCGGCCGTCCTGGACCGTCACCATCGCGCCCGAGCCGCCCTCGGCGAGGAAGCGCACCGCGTGGTAGCCGAGCTCGCGGCAGTAGGCGGCGTCGAAGGCGATGGGGTCGGCGCAGCGCAGCTCGTAGCCGATGTCCTTGCTGGTGATCGTGAGCTTGATGCCGCGGCGCAGGAACCGCCCCTGCAGCTCGACCTTGACCTTGCGCCCGAGGTCGACCTCGGCCATGCGGATGTGGCCGTGGTCGTCGCGCTCGATGTCCTGGAGCTCGGCGACCTCGGCCGGATCGAGCTTGCCGATCAGGCCCTCCGCCAGGACCGCGACCCCGTGGTGGTTGCCGGCGGCGCGGCGCTTGATGATCGAGCCCTCGACGAGGTCGCAGATCGTGCCGAAGCGCACCGTGGGGCTGGCGAACTCCTCGGCGATGAGGGTCAGGGTGGCGCCGGCGGCCTTGCCGATGCCGAGCGCGAGGTGGCCGACCTGGCGGCCCATCGCCACCACCACGTACCAGCGCGACGACGAGCGCGCGTCCTCGGCCAGCGCCCGCACCGCCTCGGCACCGACGTGGCGCGCGGTCTGGAAGCCGAAGGTCGGGATGTGGTCGGGCAGGGGCAGATCGTTGTCGATGGTCTTGGGCACGTGGGCGGTGCGGATCCGCGGCTCGGTCTGGCGGTCGACGTGGCTCGACGACAGCGCGGTGTCGTCGCCGCCGATCGTGATCAGATCGGTGACGCCGAGCCGGGCCAGGGTGGCGACCACGGTCTGCATCGCCGCCGGATCGCGGGTGGGGTTGTCGCGGGCGGTGCCCAGGATCGACCCGCCGGCGAGGTGGATGCGGGAGACGTCGTCGATGGCCAGCGGGCGGACGTGGTCGACGTCGCCCTTCATCAGCCAGCGGAAGCCCTCGAGGACGCCGACGACCTCGAAGCCGTGGTTGCGGGCCTCGATGGTCGCCGCCGAGATCACGGAGTTGATGCCGGGCGCCGGGCCACCGCCGACGAGGATCCCGAGCTTGCGGGGGGCGGACATGTGCGCTCCCGAGGCTACACCACCGCCTCGCACCTGTAGAGCGCGTGGCACAGCGCGATCGCCCGCGGCGAGCGCACGCGCCAGTCGAGGCGGTTCATGACGTAGCCGACGGTGAGCCCGGCCACCGGATCGCACCAGCCGAGCGCGCCGCCCATCCCGGCGTGGCCGAACGCCGCCGGCTGGGGCGAGAAGAGGTGGGGCTCGTCCTTGAGGAAGCCCTGCGACCAGCCGATGGGCTTGTGGAGGACGAGGTCGCGCTCCGACCAGCTCTGGCGGCCGCGCACCGCGTCGAGGGCCCCGGCGCGCAGGAAGCGGCGGCCCTCCGCCTCCCCGTCGCCGGCGAACGGCAGGTAGGCGCGGGCCACGCCCTGGGCGCTGGCGGTGGCGCCGGCCCAGGCCAGCTCGGCGCGCCGCACCGCGAGCGAATCGTAGACGGCGAGCCCGGCCGGCCCGGTGCGCGGGTTGAGGAAGGCGGCGCGGGTCGGCGAGCCGCGCCCCAGCGCGCCGCGCAGGATGCGGCCCTCGGTCGAGGCCGGGCGCACGGCCTGCGCCACCATGCGGGCGACGCGGCCGGCGGTCCCCGGCGGGTAGAGGGTGGCGACCCGCGGATCGACCTCGGGCGGCGTGCCGAGATCGGCGTCGGCGGCCAGGGGCGCGAACAGCTCGGCGCGCAGGAAGGCGCCCAGGCTCGGCGCGGTCGCCGGGGCGGCGGCGGCCAGCGCCCGCTCGGCCAGCTCCCGCACGTACAGACCCCAGGTGATGGCGTGGTAGCCCTGCTGGGCGTCGGGCGGCCACGCCGGGCGCTGGCGCTCGAGCAGCTCGACCAGCCACGGCCGCCGCGCCGGATCGGTGCAGTCGTCGATCGTGATCGGCTGGTCGAGGCCGACCAGGCCGGCGCGGTGGTTGACCAGGGTGCGGACGGTGATCGCGTCCTTGCCGGCGGCGGCGAAGCCCGGCCAGTAGCGCGCCACCGGCGCGTCCCAGTCGAGCTGGCCGCGGTCGACGAGCAGGTGGAGCGCCATCGCCACCAGGCCCTTGGTCACCGAGAACACGACGACGCGGGTGTCGCGGGTCCACGCCGCGCCGCGCTCGCGATCGGCGTGGCCGCCCCACAGGTCGACGACGCACTGGCCGCGCTGGTACACGGCGAGGCCGGCGCCGATCTCGAGCCCGTCGCGGAGCTGGGCGGCGAAGCGCTCGGCCACCGGCGCGAACCCGGGCGCGTAGGCGCCGTCGGCGGGGGCGGGCGCGGCGTGGGTGAGGAGCGTCATGAGGTGAGGCCGTGGTCGGGGCGCGCGACGTGGGGTCAGACCAGGAAGAAGCGCCCCATCATGCCGTGGTCCTCGTGCTCGAGGATGTGGCAGTGGAACATGTACGGGTACTCGGTGTCGGGGGCGCCCGCGAACGAGATGAGGAGGCGGACGACCTGACCGGGCGCGACCAGCACCGTGTCCTTCCAGCCGGCGAGCGACGGCGGCGGCGGCGCGCCGTCGAGGTCGAGGACCTGGAAGGGCTGGTTGTGGACGTGCAGCGGGTGGGCCATGCCCGAGGTGTTCGTCACCACCCACAGCTCGGTGTCGCCGGCCGGGATCTGGAAGCTGATCGCCGCCGGCACCGGCTCGAGCGCGGTCATGCGGGTGCCGTTGAGGAAGACCGAGCCCATCCCCATCGACAGGGTGACGTCGCGGGTGCGCGCGGCGTCGCTCGCGCTGCCGCGCACGATCGGTTCGAACGCCGTGGGCGGCGCGAACGGCGCGGCCGGCGGCGGGCCCACCACGAAGGTGGCGACGTCGAAGGTCGTGCGGTCGAGGGCGTCGGCCAGGTTGGCGCCCATCATGCCGGTGAACAGGGTGGGGTAGACCTCGCCCGAGTAGCTGCGCAGCCCGACCGAGGTCCCGGCGGCGTCGGCCGAGAAGTCGACGAGCAGCTCGGCGCGCTCGCCGGGCGCGAGCAGCACCCGGGTCGTGGGCAGGGGCGCGGCCAGCCGTCCGCCGTCGCTGGCGATCTGCAGGAAGCTGCGATCGTCGGCGAAGCCGAGGTGGTAGGTGCGGGCGTTCGAGCCGTTGAGGACGCGCAGGCGGACGAGCCCGCGCGGGACCGCGCCGCGCGCCGCCGGCACGCCGTTGACCAGCATCAGCTCGCCCTTGAGGCCGGCCATCAGGTCGTGCATGGCCGGCGTGTTCCCGGCCGAGTAGGGGTGGGTGCCGTCGGCCGCGATGCGCCGGTCCTGGATCACCAGCGGCAGATCGTCGACGCCGTAGGTGGAGGGCAGGTCGGCCGGTGGGGTCGGCTCCTCGACGTAGATGAGGCCGGCCATGCCCATGTAGACCTGGCGCGCGGTCTCGTGCATCTGGTGGGGGTGGTACCAGGCGGTCATCGCTCGCTGGTCGACCTCGAACTCGGTGCTCCAGGTCGCGCCGGCGGCGATCGACTGGTACGGGCCGCCGTCGCCGCGAGCGGGGACGGCCATCCCGTGCCAGTGCAGCGTCGACGGCTCGGCGAGGGAGTTGGTGACCTCGAGGCGAACGCGTTCCCCGCGCCGGACGCGCAGGGTCGGGCCGAGGTACGCGCCGTTGACGCCGTAGCTCGCCGTCGCGGCGCCGGCGCCGAGATCGACCGCGCCGGGCTGCAGCTCGAGCCGGAACACGCGGACGCCGCCCGCGACCTCGCCGTCGTCGAGCGGAGGCACCGGCCACGGCGGCGCGCGGTCGTCGGCGTCGACTCCGCCGTCGGCGGCGCCGGCGGGGGTGTCGCCGCAGCCGGCGAAGGCGCCGGGCAGGAGGAGGCCCGCGCCGGCGGCGCCGCAGCCGTGGAGGAAGGTCCGGCGGCCGAGGCCGGGGGAGCGTGGAGCGCGCGACATGGGTACTCCGGGGCGAGAGGAAGAGCGGTCAGGACAGCGTGCGGTACAGGTCGAGGCCGGCGCGCACCGTCCCGGCGACCGAGGGGTAGCCGGCGGTGGCGTTGGCGAGCCACAGGTTGCGGAACGGGGTCTCGGCCGGCACCCGGCCGAGGCCGACGCTGGCCGGGGTCAGCGCGGCGCCGTAGGCGTTGCCCTCGGGCGCGCCGCAGAAGCGCTCGTTGGTGGCCGGCGTGCCCATCACCCGCATCACCAGGTGGCGGCGCAGCCCGGGGACGTAGCGCTCCTCGACGATCGCGAGCATGCGATCGCGCAGGCGCTTCTTCTCGAGGTTGTAGCGCCGGCGATCGGGGTCGCGCAGGTGGCGGAAGTGGGCGTGGGGCGCGCTGGTGGCCAGCTCGAGGATCTGGTGGCCGGGCGGACACAGCCCGGGCTCGTCGGTGTGGAGCGTCGGCGTCGACATGAACAGCCACGGCTCGTCGAAGTCGAGGTCGACGAGCTGGCGCCGGTAGATCGCGTTGAGATCGTCGTGCGGGTAGTGCCAGACGTTGTGCGAGCCGAAGCCGTGCTGGCGCAGGTCGAGGCCGGCCACGCCCAGGTACAGCGTCAGGTTGCCCGACGAGTACGCGTAGGCGAGGCGGCGCTGCCAGTCGCCGGGCAGGCGGTGGCGGTCCATCATCGCCGCGGTCCGCCGCGGGTCGACGTTGGACACGTAGCGGCGCGCGGTGAAGACGCGGCCGTCGCGGGCGCGGACGCCGGTGACGCGATCGCCGTCGACCAGGATGCGGTCGATGGGGGTCGACAGCAGGAGCTGGCAGCCGGCGCCGTCGCGGACGCGGTCGGCGAGGCTGCCCACCAGGTGCTGGAAGTGGCGCTCGGGGTAGTACGCGCCGCGGTCGTAGCCGCGGACCAGCGCGACGTGGAGCAGGAGCGAGACCTCGGCGGGCGGCAGCAGGTAGTCGCCGGCCTGGCCGGCCAGCACCGCCTGCAGCCGCTGCGGCATGCGCAGGCGATCGTAGAGGCGCTGCAGCGTCCAGGTCCGGTAGCGCAGGAGGTGGGGCAGGCGCAGGGGCGCGGTCGCCAGCTCGCGCCAGCCCAGGCGCGGCGGCAGCCGGTCGAGCTCGCGCCCGATGGCCGCGACCGTGTCGAAGTAGCCGCGCAGGGGCGTCACCGCGTCGGGGAAGCGCCGGATCAGGCGGTCGCGGAACTTCTCGAGGCCGTTGGGGATGCGGTAGCGCTCGCCGGCGACGACGACGTGATCGAAGCCCTCGGGATCGAGGCGGTGGAAGCGGACGCGGTCGTCGAGATCGAGCCGGCGCAGCACCTCGTGCACGGTCTCGCCCTCGCCACAGGCGAAGATGTAGTGGACCTGGGCGCAGAAGCGGTAGGCGCCGACGGCGAAGGTGTGGGCGTAGCCGCCGGGGGTGTCGTGGGCCTCGACCACCAGCACGCGCCGACCGTCGCGAGCGAGCAGGGCGGCGACGGTCAGGCCGGCCATGCCGGCGCCGATCACGAGATCGTCGAACGGGCCGGCGGCGGGATCGGGCGCGGCGCCGGGCCGCGGCCGGGATGCGTCGGGCGGAGGGGACGACAGGATGCGCCCAGATACCACGCCCCGCCGCCGCCCGCAGCCGGGCGGGGGCCGACCGGCGTCACTCGCCGAGGGCGGCGTAGTAGAAGAGGCGGTAGCGGTAGCGCTGCTGGTCGCGGAGCTTCTGGGCGATCACGCCGTGGAGCGCGTCGTCCCAGGTCGTGAGCTCGGTGATGAAGGCGTCGGCCGCGGCCTTGTCGCCGGCGTCCTGGACCGCGAGCACGCGCGCGAGCAGCTCGGCGACGACGTCGTGGTAGCGGGCGTGGTCGATGCTCATCGTGGCGGTGGCGGCGTCGAAGCGGAGCAGGCCGCGGGTCAGGAAGTGGTTCCACTGCATGAGCTGCATCGTCTGGTAGGGCTGGTCGCGGCGCGGCCGGTTGTTCTGCAGGACGCGGTTGACCCCCGAGGCGTAGACCGCGCGCAGCCCGGCGTCGTCGAGGTGGCCGCGGGCGCGCAGCTCGCGGGCCACGAACAGCGAGGCCAGGTCGGCCTTCAGCTCCTCGAGCAGGCTGGCGGTGTCGCCGAGCGCGGCGTCGAGGTCGCGGCCGTCGCGGGTGGTGTCGACGCCCAGGTAGTGGCCGACCTCGTGCCACAGCGTCCGCACGACGCCGGCGTCGGCGGTCAGGTCAGCGGCGTGGGCCGGGGCCATCACCGCGGCCCAGGCGCCGCCGACCGCGGCGAAGAGGTCGGGGTCGCGCATGATGTTGGCGCGCAGGAGGATCGTGCGGCCGTAGCGCCGGGTCAGGTAGGCCTCGTTGGGCAGGATCGTCGCGGTGTTGGCGCCGCGGGCCTGGCCGAAGTCGGCGATCACGTCGTAGACCCCGACCGGGATGCGCTCGCGCACCTGCTTCTTGCGCGTGTAGGGCAGGCTGTCCTCGAGCGCCTGCAGGCCGCCGATCGCCTGGCGCAGGGCGTCGCTGTCGGCGGGGCGCCGGGCCAGCAGGCTGAGCGCGAAGAAGGTCTTGGTGCCGAACAGCTCGTCGTCGTAGGTCTCGTAGGAGCCGAGCTGGACGTTGAGGTTGCCGAGGTCGGCGGTGACCCACGCCGCGTCGCCGGACTCGTAGTCGTCGGTGAGCAGATCGCGGGCGCGGTTGCGCAGGTAGCCGGCGAGCTCGGGATCGGCGCTGGCCACGATCTCGGCGGCCTCGTGGAGCAGCCGGTACGCGCGCTCGAGGCGGTCGGCGTACGCCACCGCGTACGGCACGGCGTAGAGCCCGGCCGGGGCCGCGCGCAGCGCCTGCAGCCGCTCGCGCAGCCCGGGGTGGAGGGTGTCGAGCGCGGGGTGGCGGTCGAGGGTGGCGAGGTCGGCGGTCAGCGCCGCGGCGTCGGCGCGGCGGACGACCGTGCGCGGGGCGAGGATCGCGTCGCGGACCTCGGGGTGGTCGGCGAGGAACGCCTCGACCTCGGCCGCGGTGATGCCCCACGGGTAGACGGTCTTGCCCGGGGCGGCCGGCCGCGCGCCCAGGAACGACGCGCGCTCGTTGGTCAGCGTGGTGGCGATCGGCCCCTGGAAGAGGCGGTGGAGCCGGCGCAGGTGATCGGCGCGCTCGCCGTCGTCGTGGCGCGCCACCAGCGCGCGCGCCGCCGCGGCGTCGACGTGGCGCTGGTCCTCGTACAGCTCCTGCATGATCGCGCCGACCGCGAGCAGCTTGTCGACCGCGGCCCGCTCCGCCGGCGACAGGTGGCCCAGCTCGGGCGCGAGGCGGATGGTCAGCGTCTTGTCGACGAGCGGGCGGGTCTGGTCGAGCGACCACACCCGGGCGTGGTCGAGCGCCGGGCCGGGCGCGGCCTCGCCAGCGCCCGGCGCGCGACCGCGGCCGTCATCACCGCCGGCCGCCGGCGGCCACCACGCCGGCGACGGGGCGTCGCACCCGCCGAGCCCGAGCATCGATCCCGTGGCGCCGAGCACGCCGAGGAGCCCGACCACGCCGAGCCTTGCCAGCCGCTTCATCATCGGCGGACCGTAGCCCAGGTGCGGCCCTGGTGATCGCGGCGGTGGTAGCTTCGAGACATGGTGCGAGGCGTCGCGCGAGGCGCGAGCGACGTGCGGGCCGGCTACCGGTTCCTCGCCGCCCACCCGCGGCTCTGGGGCTGGGTGGCGGCGCCGGCGGCGGTGACGCTCGTGCTCCTGGCGGCGGCGATCTGGGCGGTGGCGGCGACGGCGAGCCCGCTGGTGGCGTGGGCGACCGGCTGGATGCCGGACGCGATCGAGCGCTGGGCGGGCTGGCTGGTCTGGCTCGTCGTGCTGGTCGCGCTCGGCTTCGCCGCGCTCCTGGTGTTCGTGCCGGTGGCGGGCGTGATCGCCGGGCCCTTCAACGAGCTGCTGTCGGAGGCCGTCGAGGAGCGCCTGACCGGCGCGCCCGGCCCGCGGTTCTCGCCGGGCGCCTTCGCGCGCGACGCGCTGCTCGGGCTCCTGCACGGCCTGCGCCGGCTGGTCGTCGCGCTGGGCGGCGCGCTCCTCCTGGTCGCGCTGTCGTTCGTCCCGGTCGTCGGCACGCTCGCCGCGCCCGTGCTCGGCGGCTGGCTCGCGGCGCGCGCGGCCGCCTACGACTGCTACGACGCGGTCCTCGCCCGCCGCGGGCTCTCGTACCCGGCCAAGCTCGCGTTCCTGGCGCGCCACCGCCACCGCACGCTCGGCCTCGGGGCGACCGTCGCCGCGCTCCTGCTGGTGCCCGGCGTCAACCTGATCGCGCTCGGCCTCGGCGCCACCGGCGCGACGCTGGCGGCGCGGGAGCTCGAGTCGCCACCGCCGCCGGCAGGCTCCGGCACGGTGTGAACGTGTATGGCAGTGTCGGGCGCGGTCGGGCAGCGCTCGGTCGAGGGCGCTCGCGGCGGCAGCTCTGGTGGCCGCGCCGCGTACAATGGCGCGACTCATGGATCGCCTCCACCGTGGATCTCCGGATCCGAGCCAGCAGCGGGAGGGGAGTGGCGGGTTGCCCGCGCCGGGCAAGAGCACGACCACGGGCCGTCTGCCCGGCAGCGGGGAGCCCGGCGGTGACGCCCTCCACCCGCTCGCGGTGCCCACGCCGGGCGCGGTCCAGCTCCAGGCCCGGGGCGCGCCGGTCGAGGATCCGTTCGCGCTCCACACCCTCGCCCAGCGCGGCGTGGCCGGCCCGGCCCAGGAACTGCCGCACCGCGACGCCATCCAGCACAGCTTCGGCCACCACGACGTGAGCGGCGTGCGGGCCCACGTCGGCGGCCCGGCGGCCGACGCCGCCGACGCCATGGGCGCCAGCGCGTTCGCCACCGGCAACGACGTCGCCTTCGCGGCCCCGCCCGATCTGCGCCTGGCCGCGCACGAGGCCGCTCACGTCGTGCAGCAGGCCAGCGGGGTCCACCTCGACGGCGGCGGCACCGGCAGCCCCGAGCTGGAGCGTCACGCCGACGCCATCGCCGATCGCACGGTCCGCGGCGAGAGCGCGGCCGCGCTCCTCGACGCCGCCCCGGGGCGCGGCGGCGGCGGACCGGCGAGCGAGCTCCAGCGCTTCGCCGACGCCTTCAACGCCGAGTTCGCGGCCCAGCTCCACGCCTTCGACGACGGCTCGTCCGAGGCGGCGGCCGAGCGCGGCCCCGACGTCTCGGCCGCCGAGCTCGCCCACGCCAGCGGTCCGCCGGTGCCGGCCGCGCGCCTGCAGCGGCTGTTCACCTCGACCCAGCGCCAGAAGCTGTCGAGCTTCATCGCCACCCGCATCATCCCCGAGCGGCTGTTCAACGGCGACGACGTCGGCACCACCACCGCCCAGCAGCGGATCCTGCTCGCCGGTCACATCCTGTCGACCGGTCGCTACCAGCCGGGCTCGTTCGAGCAGGCGGTGCACGCCCGCATGTGCGGCCACTGGGTCAACCTGGTCATGCACTACGCCGGCGCCGCCGAGGGCGCGGGCGCCGGGGTGCGCGAGGAGTTCGACCACACCGGCGCGCTGTCGATGAGCGTGAGCGAGTCGACGGGCGAGGACGGCACGACCACGGTCGCCGGCCACCACCGCGACTCGCTCGGCGGCGAGCTCGGCGTCGGCCGCCGGCGCGAGGCCGCCGAGGGCGCGCGCGCCCAGTTCGAGCTGCAGGGCCTGCCCTTCGAGAACTTCGCCCTCATCCAGCCCGGCGACTGGCTGTGGGTCTACAACGACAACGGCAGCCCCGGCGGCAACCACAGCATCGTGTTCTCGCGCTGGGCCAGCGGCGAGCTGAGCTTCCAGGGCGTGCGTTACCGCCGCGCCATCACGATGAGCCAGATCAGTCCCGACGCCGGCGGCCGCGAGGAGACCCGGATCCTCGGCGAGCGCTTCATCGACACCGGCAACGGCCGGGTCACGCCGGTCACCCACATCTCGCGCGCCGACGCCGGCGCCCGGCCGATGCAGACCGCCGCCGACCTGATCGCGATCCTCGGCTCGGGTGACGAGGCCGCCGCCAACCATCAGTTCATCGAGCAGCGGCTGCGGGGGCGCGGCACCTTCGACTGGGACGCGCTGGTCGAGCACCTGCGCGGGCGCAACGCCGCGATGATCGAGCAGCTCCGCCCGCGCATGACCGACCACCAGCACACGGCCTTCACCGAGACCAACCGGCCCACGCCCACCGGGCCCGGCGCCGGCGACGGCGAGGCCGCGGCCGCGGCGCCCGGCGGCGAGGCGCTGGTCCCGCGCCTGGTCCGGCTCCACGAGCGCCTCACGATCCTGGTCGCCAACGCGGCGGCGCTGGGCCGCGGCACCGAGGCCCAGCGCGAGGGCATCGAGGGGCGGCGCGACGCCCGGCTCGAGGACACCCGCGAGGCGCGCGAGCGCGTCCAGGCTCGCATCACCGCCCTCGAGGCCGAGCTCGAGGACCTCGAGGCCCAGCACCGCCCGCTGGCCGAGCGGGTCGAGGCCGACGCCGCCCACGCCGGCGAGCTGCGGACGCGCTACGTCGAGCGCCGCCGCCTGCGCGAGCGCCGGCGCGAGCTGCGC
Organism: uncultured delta proteobacterium; assembly: GCA_900696455.1. GTDB lineage: Bacteria > Myxococcota_A > Polyangia > Haliangiales > Haliangiaceae > UBA2376. The sequence continues at coordinate 31,142 of CAADGB010000169.1, read as the reverse complement.
GACGAGCTGCGCAACTCCTCCCTCGGCGCCGACGAGCGCACCGGCATCTCCGACGAGCTGGAGCAGCTCGGGGCTCGCCTCGACGAGCTGGCGCCCGAGATCGCCCGGCTCGAGGAGGAGGAGGGCGATCGCGCCGCGGCCGCCGAGCGCCGCGAGGCGCGGCGCGCGGCCCGCGCGGTCGAGGTCCAGATCAACCAGCGCACCCGCCGCCTGACCGAGGCCCAGCGCGAGCTCGGCCGCTACATGGCGAGCGCCGGCTACTACACCGCCCACGGCCGGGTCAGCCGCGACGAGTTCAACGGCCGTGGCGAGGCCCGCCGCGCGACCGGTCTCCTGCGCAACCTGAGCCCGGCGCCCGACTGGGGCCAGTTCATCCGCACCGGCGCGGTCGCCAGCGAGGGCAGCGCGCGCGGTGAGTGACGTCCGAGGTGTGGGGGCAGGTCCGCGGGCGGGCTCGGGTACGCCCCGGTGCCGCCCCGGGACGTCACGGCGCGCGCCGGCCCGTCAGCGCCGGGGCTCATCGGACGCGAGCGCGGTCAGCTCCCAGCGGTAGTAGGTGAAGTCGACCTCGTCCTCGACCCAGCTCACCGCGCCCGCGACCGGCACCTCGACGCCGTCGAAGCGGCCCCACGCCGCGCAGGTGGCCCTCCACGGCCGGAGCCGGGCGTCGGCGCCGTCGCCCTGGTAGCGCTGGGCCAGCATGCCCGTGACCCGGCCGTCGCCGTCGAACTCGAACACCGCCGAGACCTCGGCGCCGTGGTCGCGCATCGTGACGCGGGCGTGGGTGGCGTCGATCGCCTCCCAGCTCAGGTACGGGGCCAGCGCCGCCGACGGGTACCAGATGATCTCGGCCAGGAAGCGCAGGCGCGTGCCCTGGTCGATGGGCGGCCCGGTGGCGTCGACCACGTCGAGCAGCGACGCCGCCTTGATCAGCATGTGACCGCGCCCGTCGGCGTAGCGATCACGGCCGGCGATCGGCACGACGCCGAGCATCGTGGCGTCGACCCGCCACACGAACCCGGGCGGCTCGACCGAGACGTGCTGCTCGGCGCGCGCCGGCAGCCAGGCGCCGTCGGGGCTGGTGCGGAGCTCGCCGCGCTGCGCGAGGCGGACCGTGGCGACCCGCGGCCGACCGACCACGCCGGCGCGCTCGAGCCAGCGCGCCACCGGCGGCGGCAGCCGGTCGAGGTCGGCGGGCTCGACCGGCGCGCGGGCGACGGCCACCGCCTGCGCCCGGGCGTGGAGCGCGTCGATCTCGCCGTCGATCTGGCGCGCGAAGCGGGCGTGGGCGGCGGCGGCCACGACCGGGATCAGGATGAGGACGTTGGCGATCGTGCCGAACCTGGCGTCGTGCCAGGCGACGACGATCGCGAGCTGGGACAGCAGCACGCCGCCGGCCGCCGGCAGCCACCACGCCTCGTGGTGAGCGAGCCGCATCGCGGCCGCCGTGACCAGGGCCAGCAGCGCCACCAGCCAGACCCCGGCGAAGGCCCGCTCGCCCGCCGGCGACAGCGCGAGGAGGGTCCGCCCGGTGAGCTGCGGCACCGCGGCCAGCGCGGACCAGCGCAGGAAGCCGAGGACGTGGATCGCGCCATGGATCACGAGCAGGGCGGTCAGGACGGCTCGCATCGGCTCCTCCTCGTCGCGCAGCGCCTGCGCGGTGCCTGCGCCCGCTCGCAGGCCTTGCGGGGTGTCACCGACCGCGCGCGCCCGGCCGGGCCCCGGGGCAGGCCGATCGCGCAGGTACAGTGGAGCGAGGACACGGGCATGGGTCGATCCAGGCGGTAGCAACCGCCGGACCAGCACGCGCGCTCGTGCGTCGCGCGGCCCCACCCGTCGCCCCGTCGCTCAATCGAGCTGGCCGCGCTGCAGCGCGTCGAAGGCGCGACGATCGATCACGACGATCGACGCGGTGAGGCACGGGACCCGGGCGTAGGCGCGGCCGTCCGGCGGCGCCGGACACTCGGCGAAGAGCAGGCCCTTGGCGACCACCGCCTTGCCCTCGTACCTCGCCAGCTCCTCGTCGGGGCGGATGGCCTCGGGGTGCCACGGCGGCTGCAGGTAGATCTGCGTGCCGTCGGCGAGCTGGATCGCGGCGTGACCGTCGAGGGGCGCGTCCGGAGCCTGGCCGCCGGCGACCTGGTGGTAGGTGCCGAACACCTCGACCATCGTGCCGTTCTTGCGATCGCGGTCGGCGGCGTCGCGCACGGCCGGGCTGTCGTCGGACACCGGGGAAGCATCGCGAGGAGGCGAGTGATCCATGGTCCTGGTCTGGGTGGGAGGGGTGCCGCAACCCGCGGCCGCGAGGCCGGCGAGCGCGAGCGTCAGCGCGCGGCGCATCGGACGGCCCGGTCAGAGCTTCTCGGTCGCCAGCGTGGTGGGCGTGGTGCCGTGCTGCTCGTGCACGTCGCGGTGCTGCTCGTGGAACGTCTGCCCCAGGCGCTGGGCACCCTTGGTCGGCACGCCATACATCTGAAGGTACCACTCGTCGTCGCGGTTGCCGGCGTAGTTCTCCATGGTGATGTTGTCCGAGCCGGTCGTGCTCTTGAAGATGACGCCGCCCCAGTGGAAGTTCCAGGTCGAGCGGTCGCTGCGCTTGGCGTCGCCGCCCGAGGAGATCGTGTAGGCCTCGCCGACGCCGGGGTCGGCGTGGCGGTTGATGCCGACCTTCTCGTCGAAGGCTTCCTGGTCGGCGCCGCCCATCGCCAGGTACGGACCCGTGATGTCGGCGATCAGCTGGTTCTGCACCTTCGCCGCGTCGAAGTACGCGACGAGCAGCTCGCGGACGGTCCTGGCGCCGACCTTCTTGTCGAGGAAGGCCTGGAACTTGGCGTTGGCGGCGTCGTAGGCCTTCTTGGCCACGTCGAGGCGGGCCTGGAGCTTCGCCTTCTTGGCGGCGAAGTCGGCCTCCAGCGCCTTGAGCTGATCGGCCTTGTCGGCGGCGCTCGACGCGTTCACGGCGTCGACCTTCTTGCGGTGCGCGTCCTTGAGCGCGTCGAAGTCGGCGACGATCTGCTCGGTCGCGGTCTTGGCGGTCTCCAGGGCAGCGTGGAGCGTCTCGAGGTCGCCGAAGTAGTCCTTGGCGTCATCGTACGCCGCGGCGGTCTTCGCGAGCGCGGCCTCGACCTCGGCCAGCACGGTCTTGGCGTTCGGGATCTTGTCCCCGAAGTGGTTGACCATGATCTCGTACTTCATCATCTCGGGATCGCTGTACGTCGCGTTGGTCGACTTGCCGTCCTTGCCGACGTACTCGGCGCGCAGCCCCTTGCCCTCGGCGAAGGCGCCGGTGACGGTGCGCGCGGCGTTGCCGCAGTCGTTGGGGATCTCCTTGTCCTTCGTGGCGTCGTTGACCTCGACGGGCTTGACCCGATCCAGGGTCCGGGCAGGTTGCTCGAGGTCACCCGGGACGGCACCGGAGACGCTCCCGCTGGCCTTGACCAGCTTGAGCGGGGCCTTGGCGGTCGCGAGGTCCGCGTTGATGCCGGGCAGGCGGCTGGCCAGGACGTACATCTCCTGGGAGCCGGCGATGCTGGCCTGCGCGATGGCCGCGGTGCCGTCATCCGCGACCCGGAGCCCGGGGCTGTTGGCCCAGTGGGGTTGGTTCTTCGAGTCCTCCTCGCCGATCGTGCGGAAGTCCTTGTAGCGCTGCACCGGGGCGTCACCTCGTCCGATCGCCGCGGCCGCGGTGCCGCCGCGCCCGACCGACTCGCCGCGCGCGGCCCGCGCCCCCCAGTCGTCGGCCTCCTGCTCGAGCGCGGAGTCGTCGTTGAGCCCGACCCCCTTCAACTGGGTCGTCGCGGCGACGCGTCCTTCGCTCTGCTGGACGACGTGCGCCAGCTCGTGGCCGATCAGCTCCTGCCCGCGCGCGCTGGCGGGATCGTACTGGCCCGGGGCGAAGTGGACATCGGTGCCCTGGGTGTACGCGAGCGCACCCATGGATCGCGCCTCGCCGCCTTCGTGCATGCGCACCGAGGCGAAGCTGAAGTCGAACGCGTCCTCCATCTGGGCGCGCAGCGGCGCAGGCAGCGCGTGGCCACGACCTCCGCTCGGAGCCTCCGCCTCGGCGCCGCCGTCCTTGCGGCGCTGGATCGTCTGGGTGAGCGTCCGCTTGCCAGGCGCGCTCCCGCCCCCGTCCGCTCGGATCGGCTCCCCGTGGTCGTCGCCGCGTCGTCCCGTGGTTCTCATCGCGCCTCATAGTACGGTGCTGGCGCGGTCGACATTCCCCGGGCCGAGCCCGGGCCGGGCGGTCGATCTGCTCGAGATCCTTGGGGTCGCCAGGCGTCCGTCCGCTCGTCCACGCCGCCGGCGGGAGCGACGGCCCACGGCCCTTGACGCCATCACGACATGCGGATATCCGTATGTAGTGCTGTCCTCGGTCGCTGGCTTCGACGTCCGCCCGTTCGCGCGGCTGTTCCGGGCGCTGTCCGACGAGACCCGGGTCCGGATCGTCGCCCTGCTCGGCCACGGCGAGCTCTGCGTCTGCCACCTCGAGCGCGCGCTGTCGCTGCCGCAGCCGCTGGTGTCGCGCCACCTCGGCGTGCTCAAGGCGGCGGGCGTGGTCGAGAGCCGGCGCTGCGGGAGCTGGGTGTACTACCGCCTGGCCGCGCAGGCCGCGCCCGAGCTGCAGGCCGCGCTCGAGGCCGTCGTCCGCGCCGGCGGGCGTCCGCGGGTGCTGCGGGCCGATCTGGCCCGGCTCAAGAAGGCGTGCGGCCCGGGCGCCTGTACCTGAGCCCCGGATGACCCGTCGCCGCACCGTCACGCCGCCGTCGCCGCTCCCGGCCAGCCTCGCCACCACCCGACCACCACCAGGAACCACGTCATGACCCTCCGCATCGGCATCAACGGCTTCGGCCGCATGGGGCGGCTCGCGCTGCGCGCCGCCTGGGGCTGGCCCGGGATCGAGTTCGTCCACGTCAACGAGGTCAAGGGCGGCGCCGCGGCCGCGGCCCACCTCCTCGTGTTCGACTCGGTCCATGGCCGCTGGGGCCGCGCCGCCGCCGCCGCCGGCAGCGACGCCCTCACGATCGACGGCGCCCGCGTGACCTTCTCCGAGCACGCCCGCCCCGGCGACGTGCCGTGGGCCGAGCGCGGCGTCGACCTCGTGCTCGAGTGCTCGGGCAAGTTCCGCACGCCGGCCACCCTCGCCCCGTACTTCGACGGTGGGGTCAAGAAGGTCATCGTCGCGGCGCCGGTCAAGGAGGGCGCGCTCAACGTCGTGGTCGGGGTCAACGACCACCTGTACCGCCCCGACGCGCACCACCTCCTGACCGCGGCCTCGTGCACGACCAACTGCCTGGCGCCGGTGGTCAAGGTCATCCACGAGCACCTCGGGATCGCGCACGGCATCATCACGACGATCCACGACGCGACCAACACCCAGGTCGTCGTCGACGCGCCCCACAAGGATCTGCGCCGGGCCCGGGCCAGCAGCCTGTCGCTCATCCCCACCACCACCGGCTCGGCCACCGCGATCACGCTCATCTACCCCGAGCTCGCGGGCAAGCTCGACGGCCTGGCGGTGCGGGTGCCGCTGCTCAACGCCTCGCTCACCGACGCGGTGTTCGAGGTCCGGCGCCCCACGACCGTCGCCGAGGTCAACGGCCTGTTCCGCGACGCCGCCGCCGGGCCGCTGCGCGGGATCCTGGCCTACGAGGAGCGGCCGCTGGTCTCGGTCGACTTCAAGGGCGATCCGCACTCGGCCATCATCGACGCCGGCTCGACCATGGTCCTCGACGGCACCTGCGTGAAGGTGCTGGCCTGGTACGACAACGAGATGGGCTACGTCCACCGCATGATGGAGCTGGCGCAGCGGGTGGGGCGCCACCTGGTCTAGCCGGCCCCGGCCGACGCGACCTCTCTCCCACGAGCCCGCCATGAGCAGCCTGCGCCACTACATCCTGGTCACCGGCGCCTACTGGGCGTTCACGCTCACCGACGGCGCGCTGCGCATGCTCGTGCTCCTGCACTTCCACGAGCTGGGCTACACGCCGGTCCAGCTCGCGTTCCTGTTCCTGTTCTACGAGCTGTTCGGGGTGGTCACCAACCTGGTCGGCGGCTGGCTCGCCGCCACCCTCGGCCTGCGCGCGACGCTGCTCGGCGGGCTGACCCTGCAGGTGGTGGCGCTCGCCATGCTCGCGCTCCTCGATCCCGAGTGGGGGCGCGCCGCGTCGGTCGCGTACGTCATGTCGGCCCAGGCGCTCTCCGGGATCGCCAAGGACCTGACCAAGATGAGCTCGAAGAGCGCGATCAAGGTCCTGCTCCCCGCGGACGCCCACGCCGCGCTGTTCCGCTGGGTCGCGATCCTCACCGGCTCCAAGAACGCGCTCAAGGGCGCCGGCTTCTTCCTCGGCGGCTTCCTCCTGGCCACGGTCGGCTACCAGCACGCCCTGCTGGGCATGGCCGCCGGTCTGGTCCTGGCGCTGGTCGGCTCGGCGCTGACCCTGCCCGCGGACCTGGGGCGCGCGAAGCGTAGGCGGAGGTTCCGCGGCCTCCTGTCGAAGCGCCCGGCCATCAACGCGCTGTCGGCCGCGCGCTTCTTCCTGTTCGGCGCCCGCGACGTCTGGTTCGTGGTCGGCGTGCCGGTGTTCCTGTCGGTGGACCTGGCCTGGGGCTTCACCGAGGTCGGCGGCTTCCTCGCCGCCTGGGTCATCGGCTACGGCCTCGTCCAGTCGCTGGCGCCGGCGGTGATCGGCCGCTTCACCGGCGGCCGCGCACCGCAGCGGCGGTCGGCGCAGGTGCTGGCGTTCGCGCTGGCCGCGGTCATGGCCGGGATCGCCGGCGGCCTGACCGCCGACCTCGACGCCCGCTGGCTGGTGCTCGGCGGCCTCGGCGCCTTCGGCGTGGTCTTCGCCATCAACTCCAGCGTCCACTCCTACCTCATCCTCGCCTACTCGGACGGCGACGACGTCGCCCTCGACGTCGGCTTCTACTACATGGCCAACGCCGGCGGCCGGCTGGTCGGCACCCTCTTGTCGGGCCTGCTCTACCAGGCCGGCGGGCTCACCGCGTGCCTGTGGACGTCGATGGCGTTCGCGCTCGCCACCGGCCTCCTGTCGCTGGGCTTGCCGGCGGTGGTGGCGCCAGCGATGATGTCGACCACCAAGCCGGAGGGCAGCGCATGAGGTTCCTCGACGCACCGACCCGGTTCCTGTTCTTCACCGGCAAGGGCGGCGTCGGCAAGACGGCGCTGTCGTGCGCGACCGCGCTCCGCCTCGCCGAGCAGGGCCGCAAGGTGCTGCTGGTCAGCACCGATCCGGCGTCGAACCTCGGCCAGATGCTGGGCGCGACGCTCGGCAACCACCCCACGCCGGTGCCGGGTGCGCCGGGCCTGCACGCGCTCGACATCGACCCCGAGGTGGCGGCCGACGACTACCGGGAGCGCGTGATCGGTTCGTACCGCGACGCGTGGACGGCGGCGCAGGTGGCCGAGCTCGAGGAGCAGCTCGCCGGCTCGTGCACGATGGAGATCGCGGCGTTCGACGAGTTCGCCGGCCTGCTCGCGGGCGACGGCGAGGCCTGGGACCACGTCATCTTCGACACCGCGCCCACCGGCCACACGCTGCGGCTGCTCAGCCTGCCGCGGGCCTGGACCGGGTTCCTCGAGACCACGGCGCAGGGCGCGTCGTGCCTGGGCCCGCACGCCGGCCTCAAGCTGCAGCAGGATCGCTTCGCGACCGCGCTGGCCATGCTCACCGATGGCGCCCACACCACGGTCGTGCTGGTGACGCGCCCCGACCGCGCGGCGCTGCGCGAGGCGGCGCGCACCTCCGACGAGCTGGTCGCGCTGGGCCTGGCCAACCAGCAGCTCGTGATCAACGCCGTGTTCGAGGCCAGCGATCGGCACGACCCGGTGGCGCTCGCCCTCGAGCAGCGCGGGCGCGAGGCCCTCGACGCGATGCCGGCGCCGCTGCGCGCGCTGCCGTCCGCGCGCGTCCCGCTGCGCCCCTTCAACATGGTCGGGCTGCCGGCCTTGCGCGGGTTGCTCACGGGCGAGGCGCCGGCGGCCCCGGCGCCTGCGACGGGCGTCGCGAGCGCCGCCGACCTGCCGCCGCTGGCCACGCTGGTCGACGAGCTGGCCGCGCCCGGCCATGGCCTCATCCTGGTGATGGGCAAGGGCGGCGTCGGCAAGACCACGATCGCCGCCGCCATCGCCGTCGAGCTGGCGGCGCGCGGCCACGCCGTGCACCTGAGCACCACGGATCCGGCGGCCCATGTCGCCGCGACGGTCGCCGACCAGCTCGCCGGCCTCACCGTCAGCCGCATCGATCCCGAGGCCGAGACCCGCGCCTACGTCGAGCACGCGATGGCGACCCGGGGCGCCCGGCTCGACGACGCCGGCCGCGCGCTCCTGGCCGAGGATCTGCGCTCGCCGTGCTGGGAGGAGGTCGCGGTGTTCGGCGCGTTCTCGCGCCTCATCAGCCAGGCCCGCGCCCGGTTCGTCGTCCTCGACACCGCGCCCACCGGCCACACGCTGCTCCTGCTCGACACCACCGGCGCCTACCACACCCAGATCGTCCGCGGCTGGAAGGGCGGGCGGGTCGAGACCCCGCTCATGCGCCTGCGCGACCCGGCGTACACCCGGGTGCTGCTGGTGACCCTGGCCGAGACCACGCCGGTCAGCGAGGCGGCCCAGCTCCAGGCCGACCTGCGCCGGGCCGACATCGAGCCCCACGCCTGGGTCGTCAACGCCAGCCTGGCCGCCGCCGGCTCGACCGATCCGCTCCTGCGCCAGCGCATCGCCGGCGAGCTGGCGCAGATCGAGCTCGTGCGCGCCCAGCACGCCCGGCGCGTCGTGGTCGTGCCGTGGCAGCTCGACGAGCCGGTCGGTTTCGAGCGCCTGCGCCGCCTGGCCGGCGCCGCGCCGTCGCGCGAGGCGGGGCGAGGTGGGGTGAGGTGGCCGCGTTCGTCCACCGCCTGGCGCTTCGCGATCGCTAGCCCTGCGCCCGGTCGAGCGCGAGCGGCGGGAGCTGGGAGAGCCGCCGGACGTCGTCGACCAGCGCCGGCAGCAAGGCCTCGGCGTCCGCGGGGGCGAAGTCGATGCCGGCGCGCTTGGTGACGCCGAGGTCGCTCAGCGTCACCTGCAGGTCCGGAGTCCGGGCGTGGCGGGCCAGGCAGGCGCGGACGCAGCGCAGCGGGCACCCGTCGATGGCGACCACCGGCCGCGGTGAGCACGCCAGCCGCACCAGCGACGGGACGTCGCCGCCCACACCGGCGATGCACGACATCTGGGCCGCTCCCATCCGATCGAGGCGGAGCGCGAGGTGGTTCGCGAGCTGCGCCGCGCTGGAGCAGCCCGAGCACGAGTACACCAGCGGGCGAGGGTTCATCCCGGCGAGGATCCCACGCGGCGGGCGAGCGCCCTTGACCTGCGATCAAGCTCGGCGCCCGGGGCCGGGGCACCCTGGCGGGCCGTGCCGACCGAAGCCTCCCAGCGCGCGCTCGACGGGCTGCGCGATCCCGCGACGATGCAGTGGTACGCCATCCCGCTGCTCGCGATCGTCCTCTACGTCTACGCCGGCGAGGTCGACCGGGCTCGGCGCAGCCGCGACTGGTCCACGATCGTCGCCGGCCTGACCGTGTTCGGCATGGACTTCGTCAACGAGTCGGTCAACGGCTGGATCCTGGCCCTGTCCGGCCGCTCGGCGCTGTGGACCGCGCCCGGGCCGACCGCGCTCCGCACCATGGTCGGCTGGAACCTCGAGATCATGTTCATGTTCGCCCTGTCAGGGCTCGTGTTCGCGCGCACGCTGCGCGACGGCGCCGGCTGGCGCGAGCGCTGGGGCTGGGCCGCGGGCTACTCGGCGTTCTGCGTCGCCGTCGAGCTCTGGCTCAACCGCGGCGGTCACCTGGTCTGGGAGTACCCGTGGTGGAACGCGTCGCCGTGGGGCACCCCCCTCGTCTTCCTCCTCGGCTACTTCCACTTCTACGCCGCCGCGATCCTGGTCATGCGCGCGCGCTCGCCGCGGACCCAGGCGATCGCCCTCGCCGCGATCTACGGTGTGGCCGTCGCCCTCAACGTCATCGGCCTCGGCGTCATGGGCTGGCGCTACTGACGCGGACCTGGCCGTACCGTGCCTGGCAGCGGCCGCTGGTCGACGGTCGGACACGGAGGATCGCGTGGTCGGGGTCGGTCATGGCGAGCTCCTGGCGACGCGGGTCAGGTCGCGCCGCCGGTCGCACCGGTCGGGTCGGTCGGGTCGATGACGACCCGTCCCCCGCCGACGTGCCAGCGCGCGGTGGTCAGGCGGCGCGCGAAGCGGTCGTCGTGGGAGGTCAGGACCAGCGCCCCCGGGTACGCGGCCAGCGCGTGCTCGAGGCGCTCGATCGAGGGCAGGTCGAGGTGGTTGGTGGGCTCGTCGAGCACGACCAGCCACAGCGGGCGGGCGAGGCCGAGCGCGATCAGGAGCTTCCGGACCTCGCCCGGCGACGGCAACCCCGAGCCGAGCGCCCGCGACGGATCCATCCCCAGGGCGGCCGCGAGCTGGCCGACCCGGCCTCGCGCCGCGGCCGGCAGCGCGGCGAGCTCGCCGGCCAGGGCCTGCCCCTCGTCGGCGCGCAGCTCCTGCGGCAGCCACAGGAGACGCGCGGCCGGGATCGCGGTGGCGGAGAGGAGCGCGCCGAGGAGCGTGCTCTTGCCCGCGCCGTTGTCGCCGGTGACGTGGACGCGCGCGTCGCGCGCCAGCGACAGCCGGACGTCGCGCGCGAGCGACCGGGTGCCGGCGCGGAGCGTGACGCCGTCGAGGGTGGCCAGCCATCGCCGGGGCGGCGGCTCCCACGCAAGCTCGAGCGTCTGCCCTCGCGCTCGCTCCACCGGCACCGCCTCGACCGCGGCCTCGGCGGCCTCGAGCTCTCGGCGGCGGCGGGTCACGGTCCGGCCGGCGCCAGCAGCGGCCCACGCCGCGAGGTTCCGGGCGCCCATCGAGCGACCGTCCGAGTCGCGCGGGCCCTTGATGCGCGTCGACGCCGACACCGCGCTGTCGGCGCTGGCCGCGGTCCGGCGCGCGTCGGCCAGGGTGCGCGCCGCGCGCTTGCGCTCGGCGCTGGCCCGATCGCGGACGCTCTGGCGCGCCGCGAGCGTCGCCTCGCGCTGCGCGTGCGCCGCCGAGTAGCCGCCGGTGTAGGCGGTGGCGGTGCCGCCGTCGACGTGGATCGTGGTCGCGGTCAGGGTATCGAGGAGCTCGCGGTCGTGAGCGACGATGAGCCCGACGCCGCGGAACCGCTCGATCGCCCCGATCACCACCGACCGCGAGCGGGCGTCGAGGTGGTTGGTCGGCTCGTCGAGGGCGAGGACGTCGGGCTCGGCGGCGAGCGCGGCGGCGACCTGCCAGCGCTTGCGCTCGCCCGCCGACAGGGTCCGCCAGCGCTCGACCTGCGACGGATCGAGCTCGAGCCGCCGCAGCCAGCGCAGGGCCTGGCGGTCGGTGGCGGCGGCGAGGTCGAGGACCTCGTCGCCGGGATCGTCGACGCGCTGCCGGCACAGCCGGATCGTGGCTCCGCGCGGGTCGTGGACCACGGCGCCGGCGGTGGGCGCGAGGGTGGCCGCGGCGAGGCCGAGGAGCGTCGTCTTGCCGGCGCCGTTGGCCCCGACGATCCCGGTCCAGCCGGCGGCGAGGTGGAGCTCGACCGCGTGCAGCACCGGCGTGCGCCCGTCGTAGGCGAACGTGACGTTGTGGAGGCGGATCGACGGCATGACGCGGACGTCGCAGAGGCCGGCGGAGATCGGGATGGCGTGGACCTTGTCGACTTCGCTCGGCGTGGGGCGCCGTGCCGCCCCGGCGCCGGGCCGGTCCGCCGCGCGCGAGCGACGGACCTTACACCGCCCCGCCTCGGCCGCGGCGTGATGGGCCGGCGCTCCTGACGCGCCGATTGCCACAGGGCGCACCCACCTGGTTCGACGGCACCCGTGCTCACCCCGACTACTCGGCGTCTTTCGGCAAGGCGTGGGGCTGCTCCCCCGCCAGCATCGTCGCCAGCCGGAGCGGCTCCGTCGCCACCGTGACCGTGCGGTCGTGGCCAGCCCTCGCTTCGCGTTCACGGACGTGACCAGCGAGGCGTCGGGCCCGTGCTGACCGGCCGCACGGCCGACGACGGGTGCGGCCGCCGGCGCCGCCGCCCGGAGGCGCCCACCCGGCGCGGGGCCGTGGCGGCCCGCAGGCTCCACGCGTTCACGGCTCACGGCGCGGGTGTGCCGGCGTGCAGCCGCGACTGGAAGCGGTCGGTCGCGAGGACGATCGCCGGGCGCGCGTCGACCAGCCCGAGGGCGCGCAGCCGCGTCGCCATGCCGTGCGGTGAGGCGCCCAGGCGCAGGCGCGCGGACCCCGGCGCGCGCAGCCACGAGCGGCCCCGGACGTCGACGTGGGTCCGGATCAGCGACCCGCCGAGCCGGGTGTAGGTCATGAGCGACAGGGGCGGGGCGGGCACGCCGGGGCCGAGCCGGCCGGCGAAGGTCACGATCGTTCGGCCGTCGGGATCGAGCACCGTGGCGTCGACCTCGCGGCCGGCGACCCGCAGGGGCAGCTCGGTGACGAACTTCGGGTACCCCCACAGCTCACGGCCGGCGGCGTCGGCGAGCGGCGTCGACACCGGCAGGTCGAGCACGTACATCCCGAGCCGGCGCACCGCCGGCGGGCGGGCGAGGTCGGCCCACCGCCAGGGCCGCGCTGGCTCGCCGGCGCGCGTGACCATGAGCGCGACGCCGACCTCGTTGTAGCGGCCGACCGAGGTCGTCCGGTACTCGTAGAACGCGACCGCCGCCAGCGCCCGGCCCCGCGGCAGCGGCAGCGGGACGAGGCCGGTGTCGGCGAGCGCGTCGGCCGCCCGCGCCCGGTCGACCGCGAACATGGCGACCACGGTCGTCGCGTCGCGGTAGAGGATCGGGAGCTCCACCGGGCCTCGCGAGGTCGGGTGGGGCGAGCGCGGGACGTCGAAGAAGGCGTCAGCGGTGGTCATCCGTTCCTCCTCGGAGCGCGGCGATCGTGGCGAGGAGGCGCTCCTGCACGTCCTCGATCATCGCCAGCCGGTTGATCTGGTTCGTGCCCTCGAAGATCTGGGTGAGGCGCGCGTCGCGATAGGCCTTCTCGACCAGGCCGGCGTGGGCCAGCCCGTGGTTGCCCATCAGGTCCATCGCCCGCGTGCACACCCGGAGCGCGGTGTCGGTGGCCACGACCTTGGCCGCCGAGGCCTCGCGCTGCACGGCCTGTCGCCGCGTCGCCGCCGCCCACACCATCGCCCGCGCCGCCTGGGTCTCGGCCAGCATGTCGGCGAGCTCGAGCTGCACGTCCTGGTAGGCGACGAGCGGCCGCCCCCCGAGGCGGGCGCGGCAGGCGAACGTCGTGGCGGCCTCGGTGGCGGCGCGGGCGAACCCGACGCCCATCGCCGCGACCGGGATGCGCGACAGGTTGAGGACGGCGCGGTTGAGCGCCCAGCCGCCGCGCAGCCCGCCGATCACGTGGTCGGCGGGCACGGTGACGGCGTCGAGCTCGAGCTCGGCGGCCCCCGACGCGCGCATGCCCATCTTGAGCTCGGTGCGCGCCACCCGCAGCCCCCGGCGCGGCGCCGGCACGAAGAACGCGGTCCACGAGGTCATGGCCTCGCCCTCGAGGGCGGCGAACACGACGACGCCGCTGGCGACGTCCCCGCCGCTGATGAAGCACTTGCGGCCGGTCAGGGACCAGCCGTCGGCCACCCGGCGGGCGATCACGCCAGGGCGGTACGCCGACGCGCCGTGGCCGTCCTCGACGTCGGAGCCGGCGGCCGGCTCGGTGATCGCGTAGGCCAGCACCTGCGGGCGTCCGGCGCGGCAGGCGCGGAATGCCGGCAGCACGAAGCGGCGGATCGCCGACAGCTCACCGGACAGGAGCAGCGGCGCGACGCCGAGGCCGTGGGCGCACACCAGCAGCATCAGCCCGCCGTCCGCCGCCGCCAGCTCCTCGGTCTTGAGCGCCGACGCGAACGCCAGCGGGTGCGCGAACAGGCGCGGGTCGGAGGTCCCGAGCGGCGCCGGCAGCATGTCGGTCAGGAGGCCGCACCGCCCGGCGGCGCGCAGGATCTCGTCCGCGGCCGGCGCGAGCTCGCCCGTGGCGGGGTGGGGCGCGGCGTCGACGGCGAGCGCGGCCGGCCGGACGTAGGTCTCGGCGAAGCGGCGCAGGCGGCGCCGCCAGCGGGCCAGCGCCGGCGGTAGCCCGCGGGTGTCCTGCTCCCAGGGATCGAGCGGTGGGTAGTCGACCAGCGCGCGCACCACCCGCGGCAACCGGGCGAAGGCGGCGCGGGGCGACAGCGCGCTCGTCGGCGCGACGTGCCCGGGGAGCGCATCGGCCTCCGCTCCGGCCTCGGCGGGCGCGCAGGCATCACCCGCACCGCTCGATCGCTCGACCCCGGCGAGGGACGACGGCGCCGACCCGGGGCGGAGGCGATCGCCCTGGCCGCGCTCCGGCTCGGCCTCGAGGCGTTCCAGTTCGGCGGCCACGAGCTCGAGCTCGCGCGGGCTGCCGGCGAGGCTCCGCAGGCAGTTGACGTCGCGCAGCACCTTCTCGAGCCCGGCGTCGCGCATGTAGCCGAGCCCGCCGAGGACCTGCAGCGCGGCGCTGGCGGCGTCGGCGAGCGCGGGCAGCGCGTGGCTCGCGAGCGCCAGCGCCGGTCCCGGCTCGCGCCCGGAGGCGGCGAGGGCGGCCCCGGTCGTGGTCAGCGTCGCGGAGGCGCGGCCGAGGAGCCCGAGCACGGCGGCGTGGCGGTCGATCGTCGCGCCGCCCTGGCGGCGCCCGGCCGCGAAGCGGGCCGCGACGGCGTGGGCATGGCGGACCGCGCCGCACGCGATCGCGACCAGGCCGAGGCGCCACGCGGCCGCGGCCCGCGACACCAGCGCGCGCGTCGCCGTGGCGTCGAGCGCGGCCTCGAGCCCGGGCCCCCGCGGTCGCACGGCGAACAGCGCCAGCTCGTCGAGGCCGTGGGCGTGGGGGCGCGCCGCGAGCGCGAGCGCGTCGCGGCGGTGGAGGGCGAGGGCGAGGCCGCCGCCGTCCCGCCAGCGCACGGTCACGAGCCCCTCGAGCCCGGGCTCGAGCGGGACCAGGCGGGTCGCGTCGGCGGCGTAGGCGTCGGCGAGGCAGGCGCGATCGAGCGCCGCGAGCGGCGCGCCGGCGATCGCGCGCGCCCAGGCCACACGCCCGAGGCCGAGCGCGCCGTCGAGCGCGGGCCACGCCCGGGCCGGCGCGGCGAGGCCAGCGTGGCGGGCGATCGCCCGCGCCAGCGCGCGCGCGTGCACGCACAGCGCGACCGCCGCGTTGGCCCGGCCGAGGCGCTCGAGGACCGCGAGCTCGCTGCCCGGGATCCCCTCGACCAGGGTGTCCCACGGCGCCTGGCCGGTGGGGGCGCCGTCGACGTCGCCGGCGAGCCCGAGCGCGTCGGCCCGCGCCAGCAGCTCGGCGAGGGCCGCGGCCGCCATCGGCCGCTCCGGGCGGCGGACCTCGGGGCTCACCGCGCGGGCGACGAAGCGGTCGACCTCGTGCAGCAGCGCCGGGTCGGCGCCGGTCATGACGCCCCGGCGGTCGGGACGCGCCCCGGGCGGGCCTCGGCGTGGACGCGCATCACGTCGAGCGTGGCGGAGCCCCCGCCGCCGCGACTTGACCGCGGTCAACCCGCGCGGCGCGGCGCGCCGCGCGCCGGCCCGGCGCGGCGCTCCGGCCCCGCCCCGCCGTCAGCCGGTGGGCGTGCCGGCCACGAAGCCGTACCGCGCGGCGTGCTCGAGCGGCGGCAGCACCTCCTGCTGGACGAGGATCGTGCGCACCGCCCACACGTCGCGGAAGATCCGGTAGCGGAGCGCGGTCTGGTCGAGGTAGTCGACGCCGGCCGAGCCGCCGGTGCCGGTGCGGCGGCCGATCACCCGCTCGACCATGCGGGCGTGGCGCTGGCGGAACAGCACGAACGCCTGCTCGAACGCGACCAGGGCGTCGACCACCGCGCGCGGCCAGGCCAGGAGCGGCAGCTCGCGGTAGCTCTCGATGAACACCAGCGCGGCGCGGATCCGCGACACCCGCGCCCGGCGCTCCGGCGGCGCGTCGTCGCCGGCGAGGAAGGCGCGGGCCGCCGCCATCTCCTGCTCGTAGCGGGCCTCGAGGCGGCCGGCGTCGGACGGGCTGAGCGAGGTGGCCAGGGCGTAGCCGAGCGCGGTCCGCGCGCTGGCGGCGTGGGCCGCGCCGTAGGCGGCGACGAACGCTGCCACCGCCTCCGCGTCGTCGGGATCGCCGGGCGTCGAGCCCTGGATCGGCGTGCGGTAGAGCCAGTCGTTGACCGCGTCGAGCAACGTCGGCCGGTCGGCGAGCCGGGCCTCGACCCGGCGCGACGCGCTCGACGGCGCGCCGTCGTGGTCGAACAGGCGTTGCATGTAGCTCTTCTCGTGGCCGAGCGGGATCCGCTCGTCCTCGGCGAGCCCGGCCAGGATCTCGATCTCGCGCATCTGCGCCGACTGGAACCCGCTGGCCGGGTTGAGCTTGTCGCGGAACGCCAGGTAGTCCCGCGTCGTCATCGTCTCCATGACCGCGAAGTGATCGCCGGCGAAGCGCAGGAGCATCGACATCCGGTCGATCCCGCGGACCGCGGCGGCCAGCGCCTGCTCGGGGACCGGCTCCTGCCGGAACAGATCGCGCGCGGCGACCAGCTCGCGCAGGACGAGCTTGAACCACAGCTCCTCGATCTGGTGGACCGTGATGAACAGGACCTCGTCGTTGGACAGCTCGGCGTCCGACGCGGCCAGCCCGGGCTGGAGCCCCAGGAGCTCCTCGACCTTGATGTAGTCCCAGTACGCGGTGGGGCGACGCGGCATGCGCCGAGTCTTGGCCAGGCGGGCCCCGGCGACAACCGGCGGGGCCGGCGAAAAGCGCCGGTCAGGACCGGGCGAGGTCCGCGACCAGGCTGCCGCCGCGGACCACGTTCCAGCAGTAGTCGCCGATCTTCTCCATGTTGTTGAGCATGTCGACGTAGATGAGGCCCTCGCGCACGGTCAGGCTGCCGTCCTGCATGCGGCGGGCGTGGTTCTTCCGGCTCCGGTCGCGCAGGCGGTTGACCTTGGACTCCAGGACCTTGGCCTCGGCCACCACGTCGAACGGCTGCTCGCCGAGGGCCCGGGTGGCGACCGCCAGGAACTCGTCGATGAGCGCCAGCATCTCGCCGAGGTCGGCGGCGGTCTCCTCGGTCAGGGGGAAGCCCTTGTCGTAGCGGCGCTGGGCGAGCAGCACCAGGTTCATGCAGTGATCGCCCATGCGCTCGACGTCGTTGGCCATGTCGAGGAAGTGGGTGATGAACTGGCCGACCTCGCGCGAGGTGCCGGCGCGCGCCAGCTCGGAGCAGAACGCGACGATCTCCGCCTCCATCTCGTCGGTCTTCTGCTCCTCCTTCTTGATCTGATCGACGAGGTTGCCGAGCTTGGCGTCGGGGTGGGTGAGGACCTCGCGCAGCTTGCCGAACATGTCGCGGCAGACGTCGACCATCGACTGCAGCGCGCGCCGGGCCTCGATGATCGCGAGCTCCGGGGTGCCGACCAGGCCCGAGTGCAGGAGCGCCAGGTGCGGCACCTCGCGCTCGCGGTCGGTGGTGGGCACCAGCCACATCACGATCCGCTCGAGCGGCTTGACGAACCAGAACAGGAGCGACGTGTTGAGGACGTTGAACGCGGTGTGGAAGGCGGCGAGGTGGGCGGCGATCACGAGCTGGAAGTCATCGCCGGTGGCCGGGCCCAGCGGATCGCCGGGCACGATGGCGTCGACCAGGCGCAGCACCAGGAACATCGCGGGCAGCACCCACAGCACGCCGATGACGTTGAACAGGGTGTGGAAGCGCGCCACCCGGGTGGCGTTGCGGTTGGCGCCGATCGCCGCCAGGGTCGCGGTGATCGTGGTGCCGAGGTTCTCACCCAGCACCATGGCCGCCGCGATCTCGTAGTCGATCCAGCCCTTGGCGGCCATGGTCAGCGTGATCGCCATGCTGGCCGACGACGACTGGACGATGATCGTCAGCACCGTGCCGATGCCGACGAACAGCAGGAGCGAGGCGAAGCCGTAGCCGGAGACCGACTCCACCCAGGCCAGGGCCGCGGCGTTACCCTGGACGTCGGGGACGCCGCTCTTCATGAAGTCGAGCCCGAGGAACAGGAGCCCGAAGCCGACCAGCACCTCCGAGAGCTGGCGGACGTGGTTGCCGCGCAGGAGCGACAGCGGGAAGCCGACGCCGATGAGCGGCAGCGCGAACGCGCTGATCTTCACCTTGAAGCCGAGCAGCGCGACCAGCCAGCCCGTCAGCGTGGTGCCGATGTTGGCGCCCATGACCAGCCCCATCGCCTGGACCAGCGTGAGCAGGCCGGCGTTGGCGAACGACACGATCAGCACGGTGGTCGCGCTCGACGACTGGACCGCGCAGGTCACGAAGAAGCCGGTGAAGACCCCGGTGACGCGGTTGCGGGTCAGGCCGGCGAGGATCCCGCGCAGGCGGTTGCCCGCCATCATCTGCAGGCCCGAGCTGAAGATGCGGAGCCCGAACAGGAAGACCCCGAGACCACCGAGGACGGTCAGCGCGTTGACCATGGATCGCGGCGCACTATACGGGCGCGGGCGGCCGGGGTGGACGCGCGTGTGACAGATCCGTCTCGCGGCGGTGACGATGTCGAAGCCCGGCAGGCCCGCGGCCGGTGCGCTGCGAGATCTCCTGGCGCCGGAGCTACTTACGCGGCCCTGACGCGCGCGCGGCAGCGCCCTGGCACGATGGCGAGATGTGGCGGATCGTCGCGGGACTCCTCGCATCGCTGGCGGCGACGGTGGCCGCGGCGGCCGCGGTCGGCACGGCCGCCGCCGAGCCGTGCCACGACGGCGACGTGGTCGCCGCGCGCGACGCCGACCTCCAGGTGCTCGCCGGGGCGCGGTGCCTGCGCGGCCCGCTCACGCTGACCCGGGACGTGGCGCGCCTCGCCCCGCTCGCGACCCTGGCGTGGATCGAGGGCGATCTCCGCGTGGTCCGGACCGACCGCCTGCGGTCGTTGCGCGGCCTCGACGCGCTCGCGCGCGTCGGCGGCGACGTCCAGATCGGCGGCCCGAAGCAGGGGACGCCGGGGCTGCGCGACGTCGACGGCCTGCGCGCGCTGGTCGAGATCGGCGGCGACCTCTACCTCGGCAGCGGCTGGATCTTCGAGCCCGGCCGGAGCCGCACCTCGCTCCTCCGCGGCGTCAGCGGCCTCACCGCGCTGCGCCGGGTGGGCGGCGACGTCACGCTGTTCGACCTGGCGGCGTTTCGTGGCCTGCCGGCGCTGGTCGAGATCGGGGGTGACCTGGTCGTCCGTCGCGGCCGGTTCGCCACCCTCGGCGGGCTCGATCGCCTGGCGCGGATCGGCGGCTCGCTACGCCTCGACGGCAACCGCGCGCTGTGGCGCATCGACGGCCTGCGCGCGCTGGTCGAGATCGGCGGCGACGTCGACGCCGGCTGTCTGAATCGCAACCCCCGGCTGGCCGAGGCGACCGTGCGCCGGTTCCTGACCCGCGCCGCGGTCCGTGGCCGGGTCTGGTTCGTGGCGGCCAACACGCCGCACCGTCCGGACGCGCACCCGTGCGAGTGAGGGGACGGTGTAGACTCGATCGACGCCGGCCGATGGCCGCCCCGCTCGGGGTGGCGCGGCGGCCGCGCGCAACGTCGACGACATCACCGTCCCCAGAGGTCGCCCGTGAACCAGCTCGTTCCCGTCCTGCTCGCGCTGTCGCTGCTCGCCTGTGGACCGAAGGCGCCGCCGGCGCCACCGGGCGGGGGCGGCGGCGGGGCCGGGGGCGCCGGGGCGGGCGACGCGGCGGGCGGCGGCGGCGGCGAGGCCGCGGGCGGGGGCGCCGGTGACGCGGGCGGCCGTCCGTCGGCGGACGCCAAGGAGTTCGAGCTGCGCGACTCCGACACCGCGGCCGACGCGCGCGGGGCGACGCCGTCGAAGATCAAGCCGACCCGGACCGAGGCCGCGCTCCGCCTGTTCGTGGTCACCAAGGACGACGAGCAGAAGCCGATCGAGGGCATCGTGATCGCGCTGATCGCGCCCTCGGGCGAGAAGTACTACACCGAGCCGACCGACGCCGCCGGCTACGCCGAGGTGCTGGTCCCGATCGCCCAGACCTACACCCTCACGTACCTGTCACTCGGCCGCAAGGACGTCTCGGCCAAGGTCACCGTGCGCGACGCGCCCAACCAGAACATCCGCCTGACCCTGCGCTACCTGCGCGAGACCTATCCGGTGGCGGCCGCCGGTGCGCCGCCCGAGCAGCGCTTCGTCCTCCACGGCGTCCAGTTCGACACCGGCAAGGCCACGCTCACCGCCGACTCCTACGCGCGGCTCGACAGCGTCGTCGAGTACATGACCCACAAGCCGACGGCGCGCATCGAGATCTCCGGCCACACCGACAACGTCGGCAACGCCGCCCGCAACAAGAAGCTCTCCGACCAGCGCGCCCGGGCCTGCCGCGACTACCTCGTCTCCAAGGGCATCGACGGCGCCCGCATCGAGACCGTCGGCCACGGCTCCGATCGCCCGATCGCGTCCAACGACACCGAGGCCGGTCGCCAGCAGAACCGCCGCATCGAGGCCGCCGAGCTGTGACGCGCCCCGCGCCGCGCCGGGCCCAGGGGCGCGGCCCGGGCTCGGCCGCGGTGCTACCCTGGGACCCATGGATCTCGACGCGATCCGCGCCACCTTCGCCGCCTGCGGCACCCTGGCCGAGGCGATCGTGGCCGGGCTGCGCCTGACGCCGCCGTGGTCGGTGGTCGACGTCGTGGGCCAGGACGAGTTCACCCACGACGTGGTGATGGCGGCCGACGCGGGCGCCGCCGCCCTCGTCCTCGACTGCACGTGACTGGGTCGCGTCGACGCGGTCTCCGTGTGGGACCACCGCCCCTCCGCCGACGAGCTCCTCGCCGCGCGCGTCGCCGCCGGGTGGCAGCCCACGCCCACCGGCACCGTCGACGGCCCGGTCGTGATGGGCCACGCCTGCAAGCTGCCACGCCCGTAGCGGGCCGCGCGCCTGCTCGCGCGGCGTCGGTGTAGACTCCGTCGCCTCTGGCGCGACGTCGCGCGCGGCGCCTCCGGCGCGGCACAGCGCGGCGTGGTCCCAGGGCTGCCAGGCCGAGGCCCATCGTGACCGACTCCACCCCGTCCCCGCTGCTCTCCGAGACCCACGCGCTGCTGGCCCGGCTGGGCGTCGACGTCACGACGTTGGCCGCCGGCGCCCGGACCGCGCGCTCGCCGATCACCGGCGAGGCGCTGGCCGCCCTGACCGACGCCACGCCGGCGGAGGTGGCGGCCGCCGTGGGCGCCGCGCACCAGGCGTTCGCGGCGTGGCGCGAGGTCCCGGCGCCGCGTCGCGGCGAGCTGGTCCGGCTGTTCGGCGAGGAGCTGCGGGCGGCGAAGGCCGACCTCGGCCGGCTGGTGACGATCGAGGCCGGCAAGATCCTGTCGGAGGGGCAGGGCGAGGTGCAGGAGATGATCGACGTCTGCGACTTCGCGGTCGGCCTCTCGCGTCAGCTCTGCGGGCTGACGATCGCCACCGAGCGCCGCGAGCACCGCATGATGGAGACCTGGCACCCGCTGGGCGTCGTCGGCATCATCTCCGCGTTCAACTTCCCGGTCGCGGTGTGGGCGTGGAACGCCGCGCTCGCGCTGGTCTGCGGCGATCCGGTGGTGTGGAAGCCGTCGGAGAAGACCCCGCTGACCGCGCTCGCGACCCACGCCGTCCTCGGGCGCGCGCTGGCCCGCTTCGGCGACGCGCCCGCCGGCCTCGCCCAGGTCGTGCTCGGCGACGCCGCGGTGGGCGCCGCGCTCGTCGACGATCCGCGGGTCGCGCTGGTCTCGGCCACCGGCTCGACCGCGATGGGCCGCGCGGTCGCGCCCCGGCTCGCCGCTCGCTTCGCCCGCGCGCTGCTCGAGCTGGGCGGCAACAACGCCGCGATCGTGTGCCCGTCGGCCGACCTCGAGCTGGCCGTGCGCGCGATCGCGTTCGCGGCCATGGGCACCGCCGGCCAGCGCTGCACCACGCTGCGCCGGCTGTTCGTCCACGACGACGTCGCCGCGCCGCTCCTGGCCCGGCTGCGCCCGGCCTACGCCTCGGTGCGGGTCGGCGACCCGCGCGCGCCCGACGCCCTGGTCGGCCCGCTCGTCGACGGCGCCGCCCGCGACGCCATGGCGGCCGCGCTCGCCGAGGCCGCCGCGCTCGGCGGCACCGTCCACGGCGGCGAGCCGGTCGCGGTCGGCGCCGGCGGCCACTACGTGCGGCCGGCGCTGGTCGAGCTGCCGGCCCAGGTCGGCCCCATGCTGCGCGAGACCTTCGCCCCCATCCTCTACGTCGTCCGCTACCGCACCCTCGACGAGGCCATCGCGCTGCAGAACGCCGCGACCCAGGGCCTGTCGTCGTCGATCTTCACCCGCGACCTGGGCGAGGCCGAGCGCTTCCTGTCGGCGAGCGGCTCCGACTGCGGCATCGCCAACGTCAACCTCGGCCCGTCGGGCGCCGAGATCGGCGGCGCCTTCGGCGGCGAGAAGGAGACCGGCGGCGGCCGCGAGTCGGGCTCCGACGCCTGGCGCGCGTACATGCGGCGCGCCACCAACACGATCAACTACGGCCGCGCGCTGCCGCTGGCCCAGGGCGTCCGCTTCGACCTGCCGGAGACGGCGTAGACCTCGTCGACCCCGTCGACCTCGTCGACCCGTGCCCGGCTTGCCGCCCTCTGCCCGGGAAGTCCGGCGATCGCTGCCCGATCCGCGCGAGGGTCGGGTACGGTCGGCGCATGGAATGGGTCCCAGCGTCGCCGTTGCCACCGATCGAGCTGACCCCCGACGAGCGCGAGCGCTTCGCGGGCTGCGAGGAGGCGTTCTACGTCCGGGCGTCGGACGGAACCCTCGCCGGGCATCACCGCGATCCCGATGGCCTGCCTCCGCCCGAGCTGGCCTCCGCGCTGGCGAAGGTCCTGCTGACCAAGCTGCTGGTCTCGTCCGGGCAGGGCCCGCGCGCGTTCGAGCTGCGGCCCGGGTGGAACCTGAGGACGATCAAGCCGTCGCCCACCGGCAAGGCCTTCCTCCTCTACTTCGACACCAAGCTCGAGCGCCACGCGGTCGGCGGCGGTCACGTCGTCGAGTATCCCGTCGACGGGTCGCCCCGCGTCGCGGTCACCGGCTGCGAGCCCGGCCGCGAGTCGGCCCGGCTCTGGGACGCGGACTACGTCGGCGACGACGACACGATGGTCGCCCGGGTCGGCGAGGGCGGTCGCGCCTACCTGCTCCTCCTGGTGCGCGACCCCCGGAGCGGGCGGTTCGAGGAGGTGGACAACCTCCCGGCGGCGGGCACGTCGCTGGCCACCTGCGATCGGGTGGTCGCGACCAGCGGGGACGAGCGGTCGGGGACGCAGTTCTTCGGGGTGGTCGATCGTCGGCTGGTGGCCCTGGACGGTCCCGCCGATCCGGTCGCGCCCGGTGGGATCGCCGCCGCGTTTCCAGCCGGCGAGCGTCAGATCCGGTTCACCTCGCGCGGGGCGGAGTTCGCGCTGGACGTCACCGGAGCGCTCGACGGCAAGCTGCCGGCACCCCGGGCCCCAGGCGTGCTGCTCCGGCGGATCGCCGGCGAGGTCCCACGGCACCTCTCGGCCGAGGAGAAGGTGCGGCGCCTCGCCGGCTGCTGGGGTGATACCCGGCTCCGCGCCGCGGCCGGCATCGTCTTCCGCACCGCCAGCGGTCGCGTCGGGGCCCAGTTGGTCGGCAGGCACCTCGACGCCCACCGACGAGAGATGGTCCTCCTCGACCCCGGCGGCGAGGTCGTGTTCCACGAGACCGAGGGCAAGCGGTCGTGGCTCGCAGGGCACCCGACCGACGAGCGCGCGCTGGTCGCCGAGGGCGAGCCCCTGATCGAGCTGGATCTGCGCACCCGCGCGCAGGTCGTCCTCGGCCCGCTCCCCGTGCGGGCGGGCTACGCGGCGCTCGCCGGCGGCGAGCGCCTGGTCACCATCGACAAGGAGCGGTCGCGCGTCCTGGTCTGGGCCCACGAGCCGATGCAGGTGCTCGGCGACACGCCCCTGGCCCACCACGACCTCGGCGAGGGCGGCTGGATCGGCTACGGGCTCCTCGGCCCCGACACGTTCCTGCAGCCGCGGGCCGTGGGCGACCGCAAGGTGCACGATCTGGTCCGCATCGTCGAGACCGACGGCACCTTCGAGTTCCGCAACGAGGGGCAACTGGTCCGGCCCGGCACGCGCTACGACGGCGTGACCATGCTCGGCGTCGCGAACGTCGGCGGCGCGGGCTACGTCCTCAACGACTGGTGGTTCACCGTCTGACGGCCGCGCGATGGTCATCGGTGCGGCCGTCGGGCGATAACCGGGACATGTCGAGCTACCGCCCGGTCCCGCTGGTGTTCGAGCGCCTCCCCGAGGCCGAGATGATCGCGCGCGCGCGCGTACGCCGACGCCATGGTGCGCCGCCGCACGGTCCGCCAGTTCTCCCCGGAGGCGGTGCCCGACGAGGTGCTCGACCATGCGATCCGCGCGGCGGCGAGCGCGCCGTCGGGCGCGCACCAGCAGCCGTGGACGTTCGTGATCGTCTCGGACGCCGAGCGCAAGCGGCGGATCCGCGACGCCGCCGAGGAGGAGGAGCGGGTCAGCTACGCCGGGCGGATGTCGGACGAGTGGCGCGCCGCGCTCGAGCCGCTGGGCACGGACGCGATCAAGACCCACCTGACCGACGCCCCGCACCTGATCGTCGTGTTCGCGCAGCCGTGGCGCCCGGACCCGGCCGACGCCACGCGCAAGGTCAAGCACTACTACGTCGACGAGTCGGTCGGGATCGCGGTCGGGATGCTGCTGTCGTGCCTGCACCTCGCCGGGCTGGCGACGCTGACCCATACACCCAGCCCCATGGCGTTCCTCCGCGAGCTGTGCGGCCGCCCCGCCCACGAGCGCGCCTACGTGGTCATCCCGGTCGGCTACCCGGCGCCGGACGCGGTCGTGCCCGACCTGTCGCGCAAGCCGCTCGACCAGGTCCGCGTGCGCCGCTGATCGTCACGGCGCCGCCACCGGCCGGCCGGCGGTTGCGGTACGCTGGTGGCAATGAGCTCGTACCGCGTCCTCCTCGCCGCCGTCTCCGCCCTCGCCCTCGCCGCCGGCGCCCGCGCCGCCCACGCCGGGGACGATCCCGGCGACCTCCGCACCGCCTACACCGCCCTGCGCGACGGCGGCTGCGACGTGTCGAAGCTGGGCTCGCCGCTGTCGGCGCGGGTCCTGCGCAACGTCCCCTACGCCCAGGGCGGCAAGATCTTCAAGTCGCCGGAGCTCACGCGGATCTTCGAGCAGGACGGGGGCTGGTACCAGGCGACGACCGCCAAGGACCCCGCGCTGTCGGACGCCGATCGGTCGTGCGCGCGCGCTCGCCGCCCAGGAGCAGAAGCTGCGCAAGAAGCAGAAGATCCCCGCCGCCATCGAGCTGGCCGTCACCGGCGACCGCGCGGTCATGCTGCAGATGATCCAGAGCGTGTCCCCCGACTACCCCAAGGTCCGGACCCGCGTCGATCGCGACGGCGCCGGGACCGAGTACACGCTCTCGTTCGAGACCCCGCCCGGCCAGTACGAGTCGGCGATCGTCTTCACCTGCACCCTGCCCACCGCCGAGGCCAAGAAGAAGGTCCCCGACTGGTCGAAGATCGCCTGCACGATGATGATGGCCGGGTGAGCCGGGGCGGGGCCGGAGCCGGGCCGGGGCCGGGGCGGAGCCGGCCGGGGCAGCGCGCGTCGGTGCGGCGGGTCGGGGCGAGATGACGCGTGCGTCCGGGCCCGCCGGTGCGGTATGATCGATCGTTGGTGTCGGAAGGTTCTGAACAGACGGCCCTCGCCGAGCTCCTGGCGACGATCTCCGATCGTCGGATCCGGCGGAAGGTCCAGAAGCTGCTCCAGCTCGGCGAGGAGGCGGTGCGCGCCCTCGGGGAGCTGGACGCCGCCCTCTACCTGCGCGAGGACGGCGAGGACCAGCTCCAGATCGTCTCCGACGCGGTGCTCAGCCACTTCCGGAGGCTGCTGGAGTACCTGGCCATGGTCGCGCCGGCGGCCGCGGCCGGCGGCACCGGCGGGAGCGACGAGGTCGAGCTCGAGCTCGGCGGCGGCGCCGCCGCGCCCGCCCCGCGCGGCTCGGGCCCGATCCGGCCGAGCGGCATCATCGCCCATCGCCAGCGGTCGGACGAGGACCGGTGGGGCGCGCTCGCCGCGGAGATGGACACGCTCCAGTACGGGCTGAGCTCGGAGCTCGGCGAGTTCGACCGCCGGTTCTCGGTGGCCCTCAAGCACGATCGGCGGGAGCAGGCCGTCCGCGATCTCAACGACGCGACCACGGCGCTCATGGACGGTGTCTTCGCCGTCATGACGACCGTCTACGAGTGCTTCCTCGGCCACGCCGAGCCCGAGCGCATGGTCCCGGGGCACCGCGACACCCTGGGCAAGGCCCTCGCCGTGCGGCGGGCGCTGGCCGAGCTGCGGCGGGAGGTCCGCGCCCTCAACCGGTCGATCCAGGACCGGGCGACGCCGCCGCCGGTCGCCGAGGCCAGCTACCGCCGCGTCGTCGAGGCCGTGGTCGGGTTCATCGAGCGCGACGTGTTCCTCTACCTGCGCTCCGACACCCGCCGGGACTTCCACGACTTCCGCGACTGCCTGGCGAGCGGGACCGCGGCGCGCAACCGCCTCGACTGCGAGGGCTTCGACAAGTACCTCGACTCCCTGGCGTTCGTGTCCCAGCGCGGCGTGCTCATCAAGCACGACACCGATCTCAAGGCGCGGATCAGCGCCGATCTGGGGCGGGCGCTGACCTACGCCGCGGTGGTCCCGGAGATCGCGTGCGAGGTGATCGAGCAGGCCTTCGTCCGGGGCGAGCGCCTCTCCGGCCTCAACGACGCCATCGACGACGTCGTCCACCGCTGGTCGCTCCTGAGCGCGGACCAGCGCGCCGATCCGGCGGAGGCCGTCGCGCTCGGCCGCGAGCTCCTCGAGCTGGTGCAGCAGGCGCAGCGCCCGGCGCCGGCCGCGGAGGGGGACTTCCTGTGAGGGCGCGGCCGGCCGCGCGGTGCGCGCCGCGGCCGTCGGGCCGTGGCTAGGCCGCGACCTGCGCCAGCGTCTGGCGGCGCGCGGCGAGGAGGGCGGCGAAGGTGTCGTTCCGGATCGCCGTCCGGAGCTCGGCCATCAGCCGGACGTAGAAGCGCAGGTTGTGCTCGGCCAGGAGCTGCCAGCCGAGCGGCTCCTGGCACTTCACGAGGTGGTGCAGGTACGAGCGGCTGTGGCGCGCGCAGGCCTGGCACGGGCAGCTCGGGTCGAGCGGCTCGTCGACCAGCCGGTGCCGGCCCTGGCGCAGGTCGACCTTGCCGGCGGCGGTGAAGGCGCGGCCGTGCTGGGCCCAGGCCGTCGGCAGGATGCAGTCGAACATGTCGACGCCGCGGTGCACCGCCTCGAGGATGTCGAGCGGCGTGCCGACGCCCATGAGGTAGCGCGGACGGTCCGCGGGCAGGAGCGCGGCGGTGAGCTCGGTGAGGTCCTCGCGCTCGGCGCGCGCCTCGCCCACCGCCAGCCCGCCGATGGCGAAGCCGTCGAAGCCGTCGATCGCCGTGAGCGCGTCGGCGCTGGCCCGGCGGAGGGCGGGGTAGCGCGCGCCCTGCACGATCGCGAACACCTGCTGCGGCGAGTCGCCGCGCGCCGCCAGCGAGCGCCGGGCCCAGCGATGGGTCAGCGCCATCGCCGCCTCGGCCTCGCCGTGCGAGGCGGTGGCCGGGACGCAGTGGTCGAGCACCATCATGACGTCGCTGCCGATCGCGCGCTGCATCGCGATCGACCGCTCGGGCGTGAGCACGACGCGGGGCCCGTCGGCGACCTCCTGGAACGTGGCGCCGTCCTCGCCGAGGGTGTGGGCGTGGGCCAGCGAGAAGAGCTGGAAGCCGCCGGAGTCGGTCAGGATCGCGCCGCGCCAGCCCATCCAGCGGTGGAGCCCGCCCATCCGCTCGAGCACCTCGGCGCCGGGCCGCTGCAGGAGGTGGAACGTGTTGGCGAGCAGCATCGGCGCCCCCAGGGCCTCGAGCTGGCCGAGGGTCTGGGTCCGCACGGTGCCGCGGGTCCCGACCGGCATGAACACCGGTGTCTCCACGGCGCCGTGCGGCGTGGTCAGGCGGCCGGCCCGCGCCCGCGAGCCGGCGGCGCGCGCGTCGACCTCGAACCGGGACGCGCTCGCGCGACGCTCTCGACCTCGATCGGGCTGCACGCCCCGCGATGGTACAGGTCGTACCGCCTGCGGTCGCGAGGTCGGGCGCCCCGCACGGCAGGATGCGGAACAGATCGCGGAAGTGCGGCCTGGCTGCGCGCCGGGCGGGGGCGGGCGGGCGCCGTGATCTAGGATGTCACGTCCGTCTCGCACGGGCTCCAACGGGAAGGTCCCGCGCCCGGCGCGGGCGTCGTCCAACCGCACGCCAAGGAAGCTTCATGTTCTCGAGTCGTCTCCGTGTCCACGTCGAGCTGGCGCTGGCCGCCCTCGCCACCGTCGCGGCCCTGGCCGTCACCGTCGCCACCGCCGAGGCCAAGCCCGACGCCACCCAGGCCAAGGTCAACGTCTACGTCGACATCCTCAACAACTGGTCGAGCTACGTCTACAAGTCGCGCGGCCTGTACCTCGAGGCGGTCGATCCCCAGGCCGGGCCGACGTGCAAGGAGCGCAACCTGCGCGGGCCGAGCTCGATCGGCGACACCGCCAAGAAGACCTTCGCCGACTACAAGAAGGCCCTGGCCAAGAAGCCCAAGCTGCCGGTCGACGCCCAGGCCCTGGAGATGGTCACGGTGCTGATGGAGCTGTGGGAGCCGACCAACGAGGCCAGCGAGTACTTCTACAAGCGCAAGTTCAAGGACGACGAGTGCAAGCGCGGCCAGGAGCTCCACCCCCGGCTGATGGCGCTGTGGGAGCGCTACGCGGTGGCCGACCGCGACCTGCGCGCCTTCGTCGAGAAGCACAACGACGATCGCCAGCTCGCCGAGATCGCCAAGACCAAGAAGAAGTACGGGTCCAAGTTCCGCTACCACTACGAGCAGCTCCTGATCGACGGCAAGGCGCTGGTGCGGACCTACGACCACGCGCTCGCCAGCGAGACCCCCGACGTCGAGGCGATCAAGGGCGCCCTGGCCACGTTCGTCGCCACCCTCGAGGCCACCGACGCCCTGGTGGCCAAGGACCGCGACAACAAGAAGGTCTACAACGACCTCTACCAGGGCGGCTACACCCAGTTCGTGAAGCACGGCGCCTGGTTCCGCGAGGCGATCGAGCGCTCGATCAAGACCCTCGAGGAGCGCCCCGACCCCGCCAAGTTCAAGAAGGACGCCGACCGCGAGCGCGCCGAGAAGCAGCGGGTCGAGAAGATCGTGAAGGAGCGGACCCAGACCATCGACGCGTACAACCGCTACATCGACGCCGCCAACAAGGTCCGGCTGTCGAAGGCGATCAAGTAGCGCCGGGCCGGGCGCGGCCGGGCGGCTCGGTCCCGGTCGTCGCGCCTCGCGGTCGAGCGCGCGGGGCTCAGAAGTCGCGCCAGCGATCGAACCAGGCCGTCGCGGTCGGGTCGTCGACGCCGGCGCGCGCGGCCAGCGCGAAGAACGCCTCGCCGCTCTCCTCGCGGTCGACGGTGTCGAGGCCGTGCCGGGCGTCGAGCCGGTTGAACGCGTCGACCAGGGCGCGCAGCACGCGCTCGGCGTCGGGCCGGGCGACGCCGTCGCCGATCGCGGTGCGCGCGGCGCGCCACGCCGCGGCGGCGCGCTTGCCCACCGACGGCGAGCGATCGACCCAGTCGCGGAACGGGTTGTCGAGGTTCGCGGCGAGCCAGGTGTCGGTCTTGCCGCCGCGCAGCTCGACGCTGGCGACGCCCGCGAGCGCCGCCTTCCACCGCGGCGCGTCCGGCTTGCGGTAGCCGTCGACGACGGCGCGCTCGAGCGCCGGCCAGGCCTCCGCGGCGACCGGCAGGCGCGCCGCGTCGACGCCGTAGCCGTGGATGAGCTCGAGCACGCGCAGCGCGCGCAGCGCGGCCAGCGCCTCGACGTCGGGGACACGCACCGCGTCGCCGTGCAGGTAGAGGTGGGTCAGCGCGGGGTGCGCGGCCAGCGTCGCGACCTCGACGGTGGCGGCGTTGACGACGCGCAGCGCGCGCAGCGCCGGCAGGCCGCGCACCGGCAGCCGCGTCCGACCGTCGGCGCCCGGGCCCACCGTCACCGTCAGCCCGTCGCCGTCGCCGGGCTGGACCACGGTGAGCCGCGAGGCGTCGCCGCGCACCCGTAGCTCCCGGACCTCCGGCGGCAGGGTCAGCGTCAGCGGCGCGAGCACCTCGACGCCGACGTCGGCGAGGTGCGTGCCGCGCAGATCGATCGCGTCGCGGCCGTGCTGCGACCACGTCAGCTTGCGGATCAGCGGGCGCGCGCGCAGGTGGGCGAGCACGGCCAGGTCGCTGCCGGCGTACGCGATCGCGGTCAGCCTCGGCAGCCGATCGAGCTCGCCCCAGCGCACGGGCGCGTCGCCGGTGCGGACGTGGACCTCGGACGCCGCCACCCGCGGCGACAGCCGCGCCGGCCCGAGGTCGAGCTCGACCTCCGTCCCCGGCCCCACCGGCGCGTCCTCGTACGCGCGCCGCGTCGCCTCGGGCAGCGCGTCCCACGCCGCCTGGAGCTCGATCTGCCAGCCGACGCCGCCCCAGCCTCCGTACGTGGAGCAGGCGCCGAGCTCGGGCACCGGCAGCACGCCGACCCCGCGGAGGTGCGCCGGCGGCGCCCCGGCCTCGACGTACCGCCAGTCGAGCGCGCCCTGCCAGGCGTGATGGTCGAGGCGCAGGGGCGGCGCGCCGCGCAGCGCGTCGAGGGACGGCGCCGCGTCGCCGATCCAGCGCAGGCCGACCACGCACGGCCGCCCGTCCGCCACGCCGACGACCTGACAGGCCGTCCACCGTCCGCGGCCGAGCGGCACCGCGAGGACCGTCCCCACGTCCGGGCTCGCCGCCGCACGCCGTGTCGGCGCCGACGACGCGCGTTGCGCCGGCGCGCTCGCCGCCGCCGCCGGCCGCGCCCGCCCGCCGCTGGCCCGCGACGCGGCGGGCTTGCGGGAGCTG
>CAADGB010000168.1 GCA_900696455.1 uncultured delta proteobacterium | reverse complement strand
GGCGCGGTCCGGCCGCCACCGCCGGCGCGTCCGATCGCGCCGCCCCAGGTCACGCTGCCTCGGCTGACCGCGTCGCCGCCGCCGCCGGCGCGCCGCGCGCCGCCGGCCGCGCCCATCGACGACGCCCCGACCGACTCGACCGGCTCCTCCGCCGCGCGGACGCGGCCGGTGACCGAGACCACGCCCGAGCTCGCGCCCGAGCTCGCGCCCGAGCTCGCGCCAGAGCTCGCCCACGATCTGGCCGCCGACATGGTCACCCGCAAGCGGCCCAAGCTGTCGGCGCACGATCTGGCCCTGCTCGAGCTCGGGCCGCTGTCGGCGGAGCCTGCGGACGCCGACGGCGGCACCACCACCGCGCGTCACCCCGCGGTGCTCGTCGACGACAGCGACGACGGCGACACGGGGGACACGGGCGACACCGGGGTCACCGGGGTCACCGGAGTCACCGGGGTCGGGGGAAGCAGCGCGGTCACCGGGGCCACCGGGGTCACGCCCTTCGACGACGAGCCGACCCACCCGCCCGCCACCGCGCCCGGGGAGGGCACGCTGCGCGGGGAGACGTCGCGGCCGGGGGCGCGCGCCGCCACCGATGATCGGCCCACGGAGACCGGCGGCTCGTTCGAGCCCTCCTTCGACGCCACCCTGTCGTCGCTGGGGCCCGACGGCTCGGTGCTCGAGGGGCCGCTCGGCGTGTTCTCGATGCTGCCGATGGAGGCCGCCCACGAGCTGTCGCGGCGCGCGGTGGTGAAGCAGTACGATCCGGGCGAGAGCATCATCCGCGAGGGCGAGCTCGGCGACGCCTGCTACGTGATCGTCCACGGCGAGGTCGTGGTCCAGCGCCGGGCCGACGACGGCGGCCCGCCGGTGGAGCTGGCGCGGCTGTCCGACGGCTCGCTGTTCGGCGAGTTCGCGCTGCTCGCCGACCGCCGCCGCCACGCCACGGTGGTCGCGCTCACCGAGGTCGAGGCGTTCGAGATCCCGCGCCTGCTCCTGCGCGAGCTGGCCGCGATCTTCCCCGAGGTCGGGCCGGCCCTCGAGCGCTTCTACCGCGAGCGGCTGCTCGCCAACCTGCTGCGCACCACCCCCCTGTTCCAGCTCGTGCCCGACGAGCAGCGGGCCGGGCTCCTGGCCCGCTTCCACCCGCTGCACGCCGACAGCGGGCAGGCGATCGTGCAGCAGGGCGAGCGGGCGGGCGGGCTCTACCTCATCGTCCTGGGCGCGGTCGACGTGGTGCGACGGGTCGGCGATCGCAACGCGGTCGTGCTCGCCACCCTGGGCGAGGGCGCCTACTTCGGCGAGATGTCGCTGCTGTCGGGCGAGATGGCGTCGGCCAGCGTGGTGGCGGCCGGCCCGTGCGAGCTCGCCGTGCTGCCGCCGCGCGACTTCTACGATCTGGTCTCCCACAACCCGGAGCTGTGGACGTCCATGCGGACGGTGGCGACGGCCCGCCGCCTGGCGAACGCGCAGATCCTCGCCGGTCACACCGGCGTGGTCTGAGCCGAGTCCGAGTCCGAGTCCGAGTCCGAGTCCGAGTCCGAGTCCGAGTCCGAGTCCGAGTCCGAGTCCGAGTCCGAGTCCGAGTCCGAGTCCGAGTCCGAGTCCGAGTCCGAGTCCGAGTCCGAGTCCGAGCGAGGCGCCGCCGAGGTGCTCCGACTCAGGTCGGCACCGGCATCCTCGCCGGGACCGACCGATCGACCAGAGCGTGTGACTCCGGCGCACGCTCTGACGGGCGCCCGCCTCAACCCGTTCGGGGTTCTGGGGTAGAGTCGGGCCTGATGACGCCTCGGGGGCTGGCCCGGTGATCCGCTGGCTGCGCATCGCCGCCAAGGCGACCGTCACGCTGACGTTCATCGCCCTGGGCGTGATCGTCGGGCTGTTCCTGGTCGCCAACGCGAGCTGGGTCGCGGTCGACGTGCCGCCGTGGCTGGCCGGCCTCACCTCCGAGCCCCGGCTCCAGGTGTGGCTGCCGGCGCTCATCGCCGGCTGGCTGGTCGCCACCTTCGCGGTCGCCACGATCCTGCTGTGGAGCATGTACTACCTGTGGCGGCGGCGGCAGTACGAGGCGCTCATCGCCCGCCTCGAGCGCGAGCTGGCGCGCCTGCGCAACCTGCCGTTCGTCGAGCCCGCGCCGCTCGAGGACCTGCCCGAGGCGCCCGACGCCGGCGCCGCCCGGGTCCTGGCCGCGATCGATCACGCGATCGACGACGACGACCAGGGGCGGTCGAGGCCCTAGTGGGCGCGGCGCTCGTCATCCTGCTGGTCGGCCTGGGTGCGCTCGCCACCGGCGTGCTCATCGGCCGCTACTACGTGCCCGACGACCGCATGCTGCGGCGCTCGGCGCGGCACGGCCGCGCCTACATGCGCGCGCTGGTCCACCACATCGCCCGCGATCACGACACGGTGATCGCCGAGCTGCGCAAGGTGGTGGAGGAGAACGTCGAGGACAGCGAGCCGTACTTCGCGCTGGCGGCGCTGTTCCGCGCCCGCGGCGAGCACGAGCGCTCGATCCGGGTCCACCAGGCCCTGGCGGTCCGCGAGGGCGCCACCCACCGCCTGCGCCAGCGCGCGCTCTACGAGCTCGGCCTCGACTTCCGCGCCGCGGGCATGCCGCGGCGGGCGGCGCGCGCCTTCGAGGACGTGCTCACCTCCGAGCCGCGTCACGAGGGCGCCCTGCGCGCCCTGTGCGGGGTCTACGAGGAGCAGGGCCGCTTCGCCGAGGCCGCCGGCGCGTGGACGCGGCTGTGTCGCCTGCGCGGCGAGGCGCCGCCGCGGCGCGCCCACCACCTCCTGTGCGCCGCGGCCCAGCGCGCGATCGTCAGCGGCGACCTCGACAGCGCCCGGCGGCTGCTCAAGGAGGCGCGCGCCGACGACGGCGACGAGAGCGCCCACTTCCTGGCGGTGGCCGCCGAGCTGGCGGCGGCGCGCGACAACCCGCAGGGCGCGCGCGAGCGCGTGCGCCAGGCGCTGCTCGCCGCGCCCGAGCTGGCCCGCTTCCTGGTGCCGGGCCTGGCCGCCGCCGAGCGCCAGCTCGCCGCCGTCGCGTCGGGGCGGCGCGCGCCGGCGTCCGCCGTCGACGACGACGTGGAGGATCGCGGCGCGGGCGACGCCGCCGGGC
>CAADGB010000167.1 GCA_900696455.1 uncultured delta proteobacterium | reverse complement strand
GGCGCTCGGGCGGCTCAGGCCGACCGGAGAGATGCAGCTCGCCGTTCGTTTCCCGCCATCTCCGACCGCGGTCGGGGAAGGGCTCCTGACGAACGGCGCCGGCAAGCGCCCGACAGGGCTCCTAACGAACGGCGCCGGCAAGCCCCCCGGACAGCCCTCACGCGACGGCCGCGGCTTGTCGGCCTTCGACACGCCCTCGCTGGCGCTCGGGCGGCTCAGGCCGACCGGAGAGATGCAGCTCGCCGTTCGTTTCCCGCCATCTCCGACCGCGGTCGGTGAAGGGCTCAGGCCGCGCGGTGGGCGCGCACGCGCCGGGCGTCCTCGAGCTGGCGCCGCGCCGCCCGGAACGAGTCGCGGACGGCGACCCGGACGTCCTCGTGGGCGGCGTCGTCGCCGGGCTCGTGGCTCACCGCGATCTCGCGGCCCGGCAGGGTCACCACGACCTGGGCGCGGAAGCGGTTGCCGCGCTCGTGGTGGCGGTGCGGCAGATCGATCGTGACCTCGACGTGCTGGACCCTCGGCTCGAACCGGGCCAGGCGATTGGCCCACCGGCGCACGAACGCGTCCACCGAGGGGCTGGGGAACATGTCGCGGAAGTTGACGGTGGTGGGTACAGGCATGCCCGGGGCTTTTGCACACCCCGCGCCAGCCCGCGGCGCCGGGAGCGTCATCCAGCTTGCGCTTGCGCGGGGAACCACAGCCGGAGACGCGTGCCCTCGCCCGGGGCGGTGGCGACGGTGACCCGGCCGCCGTGGCGTCGGACGAAGGCGTAGACCATGGCCAGGCCGAGGCCGGTCCCGTCGGCCTTGGTGGTGAAGAAGGGCTCGAAGATCCTGCGCTCCACGTCGGGCGGCATCCCCGGCCCGTCGTCGGCCACCTCGACCCAGCCGCCGCCGTCGCCGCTCCCGGTCGAGACCGTGATCGTCCCCTTCTGGCGCAGGGCCTCCAGGGCGTTGCCGATGAGGTTGACCACCGCCGTGGCCAGCTCCGAGGTGCGGGCGCGCACCGGCTGCACCGGCTGGACCCGGGCGCGCAGCTCGATCGCGGGCTGCAGATCGACCCGGGCCCGCGCCAGCTCGATCGCGGCCGTCACCGTGGCCGCGAGATCCACCGGCTCGGACTCGGCCTCGGGATCCTGCCGGCTGAAGTCGCGCAGGCGCTCGACGACGTCGACGCCGTGGCGCACGATGTCCTGCAGGCGGGCGATGGTCTCGCGCACCGCGTCGCGATCGCCGCGATCGACGCGCCGCCGCAGGACCTCGAGCTGGAGGCCGATGGGGTTGAGCAGGTTCTTGACGTCGTGGGAGACGCCGGCCGACATCTGCCCCAGCAGGCGCAGGCGCTCGGTGCGGGCCAGGAGCTCGCGCGACGAGCGCAGCTCGGCGTACGAGCGCCGCAGCTCGTCGTGGGCCGCCGCGCGGTGGGCGGCGATCGCGGCCAGATCGGCCAGGGCCTCGGCCAGGGTGTGGGTCTCGCTGGCGAGGTCGAGCGGGGCCGGCGCCAGCAGCAGGAGGACGCCGTAGAGGTCGCCCTCCGCCACCAGCGGGAACTGTCGGGTGTGGCTGCAGCCGCCGCCGCACCAGGCGCGGAAGCGCTCCCCCAGCTCGGGGCCGATGGTGTCGGCCTCGGTGCGCCAGGCCTGGCGATCGTCGGGCAGGTTGCGGGCCGCCACCAGCACGAGCTGGTCGCTGGCGGCGACCTCGAGCACCGCGGCGGCCCGGGCGCCGAGGGTGGTCACCGCGACCTCGACCAGGCGCTCCATCACCTCGAGCGGCGTCCGCGCTGCCGCGACCACACGGCAGAAGTCCACCAGCGCGAGCGATGTGCCCATCGACCGGCAAGCCTATCGGGAACCCTCGTGTAGTCAATCCACCTCCCCCAGGCCTCGCCCGAAGCCGGGTGAGCGGGGCTGCTCCGAGCCCGGGCCCGCCGCTCAGCCGGTGTCCTCGAGCGTCACCATGTCGTCGCGCAACACGCCCGGGCTCAGGAACGTCCGCTCCTCCGCTGCGATGTGGGCGTCGATCTCCTCGACGAGATCGGCGAACCGGGCCGCGACCTCGAGCTCGGGCCCGGCCAGGGCGTCACGGAACGACGTGTGCTCGGCGCCGTGCTCCTCGAGCATGCGCGCGATCCGGGCCGGCCCCCACGCGAAGTCGAGCCGCAGGATCGGCTCGAGCAGCCGCTCCTCGCTCTCGTTGTGGGCCGCGAACTCGCGGCGGAGCTCGGCGAGGCGGCGCTGGAAGTCGGCCGGGCCCGTCTCCCCCGCGCGCAGCCGATCGGCGGACGCCTGGACCTCCGTGAACAGCTGTCGCAGCCGGTCGTGCTGGGCGAGTAGCTCGGCGCGGGCCTGGCTCGGTTCCATCGATGCCTCCTGGGAGCGCTCCCGGGACCGAAGCCGAGCAAGCGCTGCGCCAGCCAGACCGGCCTCCCGGCGGCGCCCGGGTGGTGGTGATCGCGCAGCGAATGCGTCGCGGCCCGTGGCCGGCGCAGCTCGTGCGGGGCACGCGCCCCGCCGCTGACCCGGCGAGGACGGTCAGTCGGTCGCGACCCGGACCCCGTCGCGGATCCGCTCCGACGGGTGGAAGACCACCCGCTCGCCCGGCGCCAGGCCGGCGGTCACCTCGGCGTCGGCGGCGCCGCGGCGGCCGAGCTCGATCGCGCGCAGGCGCGCGCGCCCGCCGTCGACCACGTAGACCGCCCACCGCTCGCCGCTGCGGAACAGCGCGCCCAGCGGCACCCGCACCACGTCCTCCGCCGACCAGATCACGATCCGCGCCTCGACCCGCCAGCCGTCGCCGAGCTTCTCCCACGCCGCCGGCGGATCGAGCAGGTCGATGACCACCGCGACCCGCTGTTCCTCGACGCCCAGGGCCGAGACCCGGGTGGTCGCCGAGGGCTCGACCAGGCGGACCACGGCGCGCAGCGGCGGCCCACCCCACCCCGTGAGCTCGACCGCGGCGCCCGGCCGGATCTCGGCGGCGTCGGCGGTGAGGACGTCGACCACCACCTCGAGCCGCGACGGATCGCCGACCTCGACCAGGGGCGTGCCCGGCGCCACCGCCCCCTCGCTGCCGGCGAGCACGCGCAGGACCCGCCCGCCCACCGGCGAACGGACCTCGAGCTCGTCCTCGGGGCCGCGCCGCCCGACCAGGCGCGCGGCCAGCGCCCGCGCCGTCGCCAGCTCGTCGGCGGCGATGGCGGCGCCGAAGCGCGCCGACTCGAGCTCCCGCCCCGCCAGGTCGGTGGCGAGCTGCTGCCGCTCGAGCTCGCCGCCGGGCAAGGCGCTGCGCTCGACCAGCGATCGCACCTTGACCAGCTCGCTCTCGGCGAAGCGATGGCTGGCCTCGGCGCGCAGCACCGCGGCCTCGACCTGCTTGACCCGGGCGCGCGCGATCGCGACCCGACCCTCGGCGTCGCTGCGCGTGCGCGCGTCGAGCAGCGGCGGCGGCAGCGGGGCGATCCGCGCCAGCACCGCGCCGGCCTCGACCGGGTCGCCGGGTCGGCGCTCGATGCGCGCCAGGGTGCCGGCCAGCGGCGCCGCCACCACGTAGCGATCCTGGACCCGGGCCCGCCCGTCCTCGTCGATCGACACCGTCAGCGGACCGCGGCCGATGGTCGCGACCTCGACCACCGTCGGCCGCGGCAGCATCGACCACACGATCATGGCCGCGATCCCCGCCAGCACCGCGGCCACGATCCCGCGCTTGAGCCAGGTGGTGATGGAGGCCAATCGCGGCTTGCGCATGTCAGTCCCTCGCCTTGAGCGCGCTCACGATGTCGATGCGATCGAGCTTGACCCGGACCACGATCGCGGTCGCGATCGCGGACCCCAGCACCACCAGCGACGCGAACGCGTACGTCACCGGCGACACCAGGATCGGGAAGCGGAACTGCTCGGGGTCGACCGTGGCCATCAGGCTCGAGGCCAGGAGGTACCCGCTCACCATGCCGAGGGGCAAGGCCAGGAGCACCTGGACCGCGAGCTGGCCGAGCAGGACGGTGGCGACCTCGCCGCGGGAGTAGCCCAGCACGCGCAGGGTCGCGAGGTCGCGGCTGCGCTCGGACAGCGCCACCCGCGCGGTGTTGAAGACCACGCCGACCGCGATGACGCTGCCGAACACGACCACGATCAGCGTCCACACGATCATCATCTGGCCGCTCTGGGCCTCGAAGGCCTCGCGGAAGGATCGCGGCTCGATCACCGCGATCACCGCCGGGACCCGATCGAGGGCGCGCAGCAGGCGATCGCGCTGGCCGCGCTCGACCCCGAGCAGCACGCCCGAGAGCTGCGGCTCCTCGCCCAGCGCCCGGCCCAGCGCCGCCAGATCCATGTAGGCGTTCATGCCGATGCGGTCGTCGACCAGCGCCGTCACCGGCAGCGCGAACGTGTCGTGGGCGCCCTCGAGGCGCTCGACCATCACCAGGTCACCCGGCCCCACCCCCAGGCGCTGGCCGAGCAGCGCGGTCAGCATCACCCCGTCGGCCGGCAGCGGCACCGGCCGATCGCGACCGTCGAGCACCTGGCGCAGGCGCCCCGCGCGCGGCCAGGCCGTGATCGCCGTGTCGTAGCTGCGGGCCTCGACCCGCAGCCGGACCGGCACCGTGCGCATGGGCTCGACGGCCATCACCCCGGGCGCGTGGCGGAACCAGCCGAGCTCGCGCGCCGGCACCGGCCGCGCCAGCATCACCGCCACGTCCTCGCGCATCGTCCGCCCGAAGACGACGTCCATCAGGTGATCGACGGCGTCGAGCGAGAACCGGCCGAGGATCACGATCGCGACCGAGAACGCGACGCCGGTGACCGACAGGGCGGTCAGGATCGGCCGCCGCTCGATGTCGCGGACGATCATGCGGCCCATGGGCCCGGCCAGGCGGGCCAGCCCCAGGCGCGACAGGAGCCCGCGCCGGTAGCGCGCCGGCGACGGCGGGCGCATGGCCTCGGCCGGCGCCAGGCGGATCGCGCGCCAGGCCGCGGTCAGCGCGCCGCCGCCGGCGGCCACCACCGCCACCCCGACCGAGATCCCGACCAGACCCCGATCGAGCGCGACCTCGAGCACCGGGAAGTGGAAGAACTGGCCGTAGAGGCCGACGATCGCCCCGGCCAGGTACCGCCCCAGCGCCAGCCCGAGGACGACGCCGCCGACCATGATCACCGACGCGAACCCGAGGACGTGGAGCGCCAGCGCCCGGCGGGTGTAGCCGAGCGCGCGCAGGACGGCGAGCTGCTCGCGCTGGAGGTGGACGATGCGCGACAGCACGACGTTGAGCAGGAACATCGCCACCAGCAGGAACACCGCCGGCACCTGGGTGGCCAGGACGCTGAGCTGCTCCAGCTCGCCCGAGACCGTGCGGTGCGAGGTCTGGCGCTCGCGACCGTAGGCGCCGCCGCCGCCCCAGCGCGCCAGCAGCCGATCGATCGCCTCGATCACCGAGCGGCGATCGGCGCCCGGGACCAGGCGGAAGGTGGCGTCGTCGAAGGCGCCGTGCTTGCCGGTGGCGGCGGCCAGGGCGTCCCGCGACATCCACACCACCCCGAAGTCGGAGAGATCGCCGGCCCCGATCTCGGCGGGGAAGATCCACTCCGGGGACAGCACCAGGCCGGCCACGCGCAGGCGCAGCTCCTGCCCCGACACCACCAGCTCGAGCCGATCGCCGGGCGCGAGGCCGGCGGCGTGGGCGAAGGTCTCGAGCACCAGGACCTCGTCGTCGCGGCCGGGCTCGATGAAGCGGCCGGCGCGCAGCACCAGGCCGCCGGCGCGGCCGCCGGGCTCGACCGAGATCGCGCGCCCCGGCGGCGGCCGCAGGCGATCGGGCAGGCGCAGCGACACCGGCGCCACCAGCCGGGTCTCGACCGCGGCCACGCCCGGGATCTCCCGCAGCGCCCGCGCCACCGCCTGCGGCGCGCGCTCGAGGTGGACGAAGACATCGGGGAAGCCGTGCCGGGCGTAGTAGCCGTCGCGCGAGGTGGTGAGCGCGCGGTGGGCGCCGGCCAGGCACACGTACGAGGCCAGGCCCGAGGCCAGGATGAGGATGATCGTGATGACCTGGCCGCGCATGCGCCACAGGTCCCGGCGGAGCTTGCGACGCAGCGCCTTCACCTCCGCCGCCTCACCAGTCCAGGGCCGCGGGATCCGCCCGGGTCGGGTTGTGCACGATCGAGGCGATGCCGCCGTCCTTCATCGTCACCACCCGGTCGCCCATGGCCGCGATGACCGCGTTGTGGGTGATGAGGGCGGTGGTCGTGCCCAGCTCGCGGTTGACGGTGGCGATGGCCTCCAGCACCAGGCGGCCGGTCTTGCCGTCGAGGGCGCCGGTCGGCTCGTCGCACAGGAGCAGGTCGGGCCGCTTGGCGATGGCGCGGGCGATCGCCACCCGCTGCTGCTCGCCGCCCGAGAGCTGCGACGGGAAGTGATCGAGGCGATCGGCGAGCCCGACCATGCCCAGCGCCTCCTCGGGCCGCATCGCGTCGTCGACCAGGTCGACCACGAGCTGGACGTTCTCGCGGGCGGTCAGGCTGGGGACCAGGTTGTAGAACTGGAAGACGAAGCCGACGTGCTCGCGGCGGTAGCGGGTGAGGGCCTCGTCGTCGTCCTGCGACAGGTCGTGGTCGCGGTAACGCACCGTGCCGGCGGTCGGGGCGTCGAGGCCGCCCACGACGTTGAGCAAGGTCGACTTGCCCGACCCCGACGGCCCGAGCAGGACCAGGATCTCGCCGGCCTCGAGGGCGAAGTCGACCCCGTCGAGGGCGTGGACCGCGGTCGCGCCGCTGCCGTAGGTCTTGCGGAGGCCGTGGGCCTCGAGGACGCGCTCGCGCACGGACCGATCTCGTGCACGAAGGAGGCCGGCCCGCAAGCGGTGCATGGCACGGACCTGGCAAGCTCCCGGGTGATGGTCCGTCCGCGGTCGCTCCCGAAACAGCTCGCAATCCTCGCGTCCCTTCCCGCCTCACGCGCAACCGGTGCGCGCACCGCGGCCGCCCGCCCGGAGGCCGCGACGTGCGCCTGAGCTTCCTCGGCGCCGCCCGGGAGGTCACCGGCTCGATGCTCCTGTGCGAGACCGATCAGGCCCGCGTGCTCGTCGACTGCGGCCTGTTCCAGGGGCGGCGCGCCGAGTCCCGCGAGCGCAACTCGCGGCTGCCGCCAGAGGCGCTGACCGCCGAGGCGGCGATCCTGACCCACGCCCACATCGATCACTCCGGCAACCTGCCGGTGCTGGTGCGGAGCGGCTTCCCCGGCGCGATCTTCGCGACCCCGGCCACCCGCGACCTGTCGGCGTTCATGCTGCGGGACTCGGCCCGCATCCAGGCCGCCGACGCCGAGTACCTCAACCGCCGCCACGCCGACGATCCCGAGTGGGAGCCGATCGTGCCCATCTACGACGACGAGGACGTCACCGCGACCCTCGCC
Organism: uncultured delta proteobacterium; assembly: GCA_900696455.1. Lineage (GTDB taxonomy): Bacteria > Myxococcota_A > Polyangia > Haliangiales > Haliangiaceae > UBA2376. Next base: position 47,548 of record CAADGB010000167.1, on the reverse strand, counting down.
CGCATGGTCGGCATGCCCTACCGCCGCCGCTTCGAGGTCGCGCGCGGCGTCCACGCGACCTTCCTCGACGCCGGCCACATCCTGGGGTCGGCCCAGGTCTTCCTCGAGCTCGAGGAGCGCGGCCGCACCCACCGCCTCATGCTGTCCGGAGACCTCGGCCGCGCCGGCCTGCCCATCATCCGCGATCCCGAGCCGCCGCCGGCGCCCATCCATCACCTGGTCATGGAGAGCACGTACGGCGACCGCCGGCACGGCCCGGTCGAGCACATGGGCGACGACCTCGCCCGCGCCATCGACGAGACCTGCGCCCGCGGCGGCAAGCTGGTGGTGCCGGCGTTCGCGCTCGGCCGCACCCAGGAGCTCCTGAGCGTGCTGGCCGAGCTGCGCCGCGCCCGCCGCCTGCCGGCGATCCCGGTCTTCATCGACTCGCCGCTGGCCATCGACGTCACCTCGGTGTTCCGCCTCCACCCCGAGTGCTTCGACGCCCGCGCGCGCAAGATCCTCGACGAGCACGACGACCTGTTCAGCTTCGGCGGTCTGCACTGGGCGCGCACCCGCGACGAGTCGATCGCGATCAACGGCGTCGAGGGCCCGGCGCTCATCATCGCCGCCTCGGGCATGTGCGAGGGCGGCCGCGTCCTCCACCACCTGCGCAACCTGGTCGAGGATCCGCGCAACGCCGTGCTGGTCGTCGGCTTCATGGCCCAGCACACCCTCGGCCGCCGCCTGGTCGAGCGCCGCCCCAAGGTGAAGATCTGGGGGGTCGAGCGCGACCTCCACGCCCAGGTCGTGACCCTGAACGGCTTCTCTGCCCACGCCGACCGCGACGACCTCGAGGCCTACGCGGCCCGCTGCGACGCCCGCCGCACCTTCCTGATCCACGGCGAGCCCGCCGCCCAGGAGGCGCTCACCGCCGCCCTGACCGCGCGCGGCCTCGACGTGTACGCGCCCGCGCGCGGTGAGACGCTCGAGCTGACCGCGCCCTGAGCCGGACGCGCCGGGCGCCCTGGACGCGCCGGGCGCCGGGTCAGCAGCTCGGATCGCCGGCGGCGCGGCGCGGCGGGCCGCGGTGCTTCGGCGCGCGGTCGGGGGCGGCCAGGACCTGGAGCAGATCGAAGGTCGTCAGGATACCGACCAGCTCGTGGTCGTCGACGACCAGCACGCGGTGGATGCGCTGCTTGCGCATCAGCGCGGCGGCCTCGGCGATCGTCGTCTCCGACGTCACCGACACCCGCTCGGTCACCATGGCGTCGCCGACCGTGCGCTCCCCCATGCGCTCGGCGAGGTCGGCGGGGGCCGCGTTCCAGTCGGGGTCGCTGCCCGGCAGCTCGTCGCGGAAGTAGGCGCCCGGCACCGAGGCGATCTGGTCGAACTCCTCGCGCACCACCCGCAGCAGATCGAGGCTGGAGATGACCCCCACCACCTTGCCGGTGTTCTCCTCGACCACCGGCGCGCCGTTGATCTCCTCCTCGACGAACAGGCGGTGGACGTCGAGGAGGGAGGTCTCGGGGTTCACCACGATGACGTCCTTCTGCATCAGCTCGCGGACCTTGAGGTCGTCGTTCATGGCTCCAGGTATTGCACGCGGCGTGCCGTGGCCCGGCCGCGACCGGCCCGCCAGCGCGCGTGGCCCGGGGCTTGCTGTGGCCTCCACCCTGCCCACCTCCCGGCTCACCGGCTGGCGCCACATCGCCAACGCGATGTGGCATCCCCCCGACGATCCCCAGGTCTACGGCGCCCTCGACCTGGACGCCGGGCCGGTCACCGGGTTCATCGAGCGGGCCCGCGCCGCCGGGCACCGGGTCACCCCGACCCACCTCGTCGGCCGCGCCATCGCCCACGCGCTGGTGGCCGTGCCCGATCTGAACGTCCGCATCCGCGGTCGTCGCGCCATCCCCCGGGCCTCGGTCGACGTCTTCTTCATCACGGCGGTCAGCGGCGGACGCGACCTCTCGGGGGTGAAGGTCGAGGCGGTCGACGCGCGGTCGGCGGTCGAGGTCGGCGAGGAGCTGGCGGCCCGCGCCCGGCGGATGAAGGCCGGCGACGACCAGGATCTGGCGCGCAGCAAGCAGGTGATGGATCGCCTGCCCCGCGGCCTCCTGCGCGCCGCCCTGCGGGTGACCGCGTTCCTCAGCAGCACGCTCCAGCTCGACCTGCCGCCGCTGGGCCTGCACCCCAGCCCGTTCGGCAGCGCCATGGTCACGAGCGTCGGCATGTTCGGCCTGCCCCAGGGCTTCGCGCCGCTGGCGTGGATGTACGACGTGCCGCTCCTGGTGCTGGTCGGCGAGATCGTCGAGCGCCCGGTGGTGGTCGAGCACCAGGTCGTGGTGCGCCCGGTCCTGCCCATCACCGCGACGATCGATCACCGCTACGTCGACGGGTGGCACGTCAGCAAGCTCATGCGCGCGTTCCAGGACTACCTCGCGGCGCCCGAGCGCTTCGAGCCCGCGCTGCCGGCCTCCGATGTAGGAGTTGCGCGCCCTTGACGCACAGGGGCTAGGAGATCATCGCGCGGTTCGCGCGGTCCGTGCACCTCGCCACCGGGTCGCGCCGCACCCCCTGCGCAGGTGCACAGCCGGCGCGCCTCGTCTCGCATGCTTGCGCGTCCGTACGGCTGGCACGCTCGATGCTCTTGCTCGGGAGCGTATGGGCCATGACCTCGAGACCACGGTGCTGCTCGCGGGCAAGTATGCCCTCGGGGACTGCATCGGCGCCGGCGGGATGGGCCGGGTCTACCGCGCCGAGCAGGTGACCCTGTGCCGGACGGTCGCGGTCAAGGTCATGCACCGCGAGCTGGCCGACGACGACCGCATCGCCCGCCACTTCAAGACCGAGGCGATCGCCGCCGCGCGCTTCGCCCACCCCAACTCGGTCGCGGTCATCGACTACGGCGAGACCGAGGACGGCGCCCCCTTCCTGGTGATGGAGTACGTGCAGGGCCGCTCCCTGGCCAGCATCGTGCGCCAGGAGGCGCCCCTCGATCCGGCGCGCGCCGCCGGCCTCGTCACCCAGCTCCTCGACGCCCTGGCCGACGCCCACACCCTCGGCATCGTCCACGCCGACGTGAAGAGCGACAACGTCCTGGTCGAGACCACCCGCGACCGCGGCGAGCAGGCCAAGCTGGTGGACTTCGGCCTGGCGCGGATCTCGGCCGAGGCCCGCGACCCGGCCGACGCCTTCGACGCCACGGTCATCTCGGGGACCCCGGAGTACATGGCGCCCGAGGTCATCCAGGGCGCCGCGCCCACGCCGGCGTCCGACCTCTACGCGGTGGGCGCCCTGCTCTACGAGCTGCTCACCGGCTCGACCCCGTTCGCCGGTGCGGCGGCGTTCGCCGAGACCCTGCGCCGCCACATCGAGGACGTGGTGGTGCCGCCGTCCCTGCGCTGCCCCGAGCTCGCCATCCCTCGCCACGTCGAGCAGGCGGTGATGACCGCGCTGGCCAAGGATCCCGCGCGCCGCTTCCCCTCGGCCGCCGCGTTCATCGAGGCGCTGGCGGCCGGGCCGGCGGTGATGGCGGCCAGCCGCGGCCCGCGCCGCTGCACGGTGCCGCGCCCCATGCCGCGCCCGACGAGCACCGATCACGTCACCACCCTGGTCCTGGGCCCGCGCGACGAGCAGCTCGAGGGCCCGCGCCGGGTGGCGCGCGGCTCGGGCCAGCACGCCACCGCCGAGATCGAGCTGCGGCGCGAGATCGGGCTGGCCATCCTGGCGGGCGATCCGGAGCTGGTCGTGACCCGCTACCTGGCGCTGGCCGACCTCCTGCGGGCGCTGGGGCGGCCACGGTCGGCCGCCACCGAGCTGGAGGAGGCGATCGATCTGCTGTGCGTGGGCGCCTCCGCCGGCACCTGCGCCTTCAACGCCCTGAGCGCCCGCGTGCTGGCGGCGCTGGTCCCGCTCTACGTCGAGCTCGGCGACCACGAGGGCGCCCGCCGCGCCGCCCGCGGCCTCGAGGGCCAGAGCACGATGACCATGCCGCGCTGACGCGCGGACGCACGGGGACGCGCGGTTGGCCGAGCCGGGGACGGGCTCGCGCGCCAGGCGCGCGCCGCGGGCAGCGGCAGGCACGCCCCCTGCAACACCTCGCGCCATGACCTCCGCCCCGGCGCGCGGCCAGCCCGACGGTCTGCCGGCGTTTCGCGACGCCGGCCACGGCTACGACGTCTTCGGCCTCGATCCCCGCGCCGCCCGCCGCGCCGCCCGCCTGTGCGGGCCGCTCTACCGCCGTTACTTCCGGGTCACGTCGACCGGCAGCGAGCACCTGCCGGCGACCGGGGCCGCGATCCTGGTGGCCAACCACGCCGGCACCCTGCCGGTCGACGGCGCGATGCTGTGGCTCGACGTCATGGCCCACTCCGGGCGGGTGCTGCGCCCGGTGGCCGACCTGTTCGTCGCCGCCTTCCCCATCGTCAACACGGTGTTCGCCCGGATCGGCGTGGTCAGCGGCACCCGCCAGAACGTGCGCCACCTGCTCGAGGCGGGCGAGCTCATCGCCATCTTCCCCGAGGGCACCACCGGCGTCGCCAAGCCGTTCCGCGAGCGCTACCGGCTGCAGGCGTGGCGGGTCGGCCACGCCGAGCTCGCGATCCGCCACCGGGTGCCGGTCATCCCGGTCGCGATCATCGGCTCCGAGGAGAGCTGGCCGGTGGCGTTCAAGCTGCGCGGCGTCCGCGCCTTCGGCGCGCCCTACCTGCCCATCCCCGCCTCGCCCGTCCCCCTGCCGGTGCGCTACCACCTCCACTACGGGGCGCCCCTCGCGCTCCACCGCGATCACCCGCCGGACGCCGCCGACGATCCGGTCATCGCCGCCGCCGCCGCCGAGCGCGTCAAGGTCGCGCTGGCCGAGCTCATCGCCCGCGGCCTGGAGGCGCGCCGCGCCGGCGCGGTCGGAGGACGGCGGTGAGGATCCTGGTCACCGGTGCCACCACGCCCCTGGGCGGTGAGGTCGGGCGTCGCCTGCTCACCGATCCGGCGGTCGAGCACGTGCTCGAGGCCGGCGCCGAGCCCTTCCTCGGCGACGCGCCGCGCCTCAGCTACCGCCGCTGCGATCTGACCCGCGAGCGCGCGGTCCACGATCTCGTCCACGGCGACGCCCGCGCCCACGGCGTCGACACCGTGATCCACCTGGCGCTGCACCGCAGCGCCCGCGACGAGGGGCCGCGCATCCACGCCCGCAACGTGCTCGCGCTGCGCCAGCTCCTCGCCGCCTGCGCCGCGGTGCCCACGATCGCCCGCTTCGTCTACCCGTCGAGCGCCGCGGTCTACGCCCTGCGCGCCAGCGGCCCGGCGCTCCTCGACGAGGACGCCGCCCTCGAGTTCGACCCGGAGGCGCCGCAGTGGATCCGCGACCGGGTCGAGGCCGACCTCACGGTGTGCGCGCGCATGGGCATGTCGCGCCTGGCCATCGTGGTCCTGCGCACCGCCGAGATCCTGGCGCCCGACATGGGCAGCCAGCTCTGGGACTACCTGCGGTCCCGGGTGTGCCTGCGGCCGCTCGGCTTCGATCCGATGATCAACGTGATCTCGCTCGAGGACGCCGCCGCCGCCGTGGTCCTGGCCGCCGGCGCCCGCGGCCAGGGCGTGTACAACGTCGCCGGCGCCGATACGCTGCCGCTGTCGCGCCTCATCGCCCGCTGGGGACGGCGCGACGTGCCGGTGCCGCGCCCGCTCCTCGCCCCGCTCTACCGCCTGCGCGCCGGCGCCACCGGCCTCGAGTTCCGCTTCGACCTCAACCTGCGCCGCTTCCAGTTCGGCGGCCTGATCGACGACGCGCGGGCCCGCGCCGACCTCGGCTACCGGCCCACCCATCCCCTGCGCTGGCCGCGCCCCTGATCGCTCCCACGCCGTGCCGGCGGCCAGCGGCGGCCGCCGGTCAGGACTTGCTGCCGCTGGCCGCGACCGGGATCTTCTTGGCCTGGGCCTCGGGCAGCTTGGGCACCACCAGGGTCAGGACCCCGTCCTTGAGCTCGCTGCCGACGTGGGCGGCGTCGATGCCCTCGGGCAGCGTGAAGGTCCGGGTGAAGGTGCCGTACGCGCGCTCGAACGCGTAGTACCGGTCCTCCTTGGTCTCCTTCTGCGATTCGCGCTTGCCGCTGACGCTGAGCCGGTTGCCGGTGAGGGACACGTCGAGATCCTCGGCCTTCACCCCCGGCAGGTCGGCGGTGAAGACGTAGGCGTCCTTGTTCTCGCGCACCTCGAAGGCCGGCATCCACTCGCGCTCGGCGCGGCCGAGCAGGGGCGCCATCTCGCGGAACGGATCCCAGCGCAGCCACTCGCGCATCGCGCGGAACGGGTCGTAGGCCTCGATCACGTCGCCGTTCCCACTCCTCTTGATGATGTCTGCCATGGTCCTCTCTCCTGTGGTTGTGGTCCTGCCGCGCCTGGGAGCAAGCCGCGGGCCAGCGCCGGCGAGGCCGCGCGGCGACGGGAGCGCGCACGTGCTGCGTCGCGGCGCCGAGCGCGCACCGCCCGCTGCGCGCCCCTCGCCGCGGGCTACTCGAGGAGCGCGTAGGCGGTGACCTCGAGCTCGAGATCGCCCAGCGCGATGATGTCGGCCCAGCTCCACATCACGCCGTGGGCGAGCACCGCCAGGTCGAAGCGCAGGCGCGGGCCGTCGCGGTGGACCGCCAGCTCGAAGCCGAGGTTGCCCAGCTCCTGCTCGCCGAGCGGATAGACCTGCCCGTCGATGCGCAGGCTCCAGTCGAGGCGCAGGCGGCCCGGGCCCGAGCTGGTGGCGGCCTCGTCGTCGTCGGTCCAGTACGCCGGCAGGACCAGGGGCGCGGCCAGGTGGACGCCGATGCCGGTCAGGGTGAGGTCGGACGGGAAGATCTCCAGCGGCAGCGGGATGTCGCCGAAGGTGACGGTCAGGCCGTCGACCACCAGCGCGGCGCCGTCGACGTGGGCGGCCAGGTTGCCGCTGGTCACCGCGACGGCGACGTCGGCCTCCTGCACGCGCCCGGCGCGGCGCAGCTCGGCGTGGAGCGTGGCCGTGCTCTCGACGCCGGCGACCAGGAAGGTCGTGTCGTGGGCCAGGACCTCGCGGGTGGTGGTGACCTCGCCGTCGTCACCGCCGCCGCAGGCGATCACGGCCAGGGCGAGCGGCACAGAGACGAGGAGGCCGGATCCGGGGAGACGGGTGGGTGGGGACATGGCGAACCTCCATGCCCTTCCTGGTGCATACGCTGGACCGGCCGGCCCCCCCGTCGCCGCGCCGCGCTGCGAGGGCCGGGGGCGAACGCCTTGCGTTCAGGCCGAGGCCGGCGACTCGTCGTTGCGCGGCTCGGCCTCCGCCGCGGGCGCGACGGTCGCCGCCGCCGCCGCGGCCGGGGCCGGGGCCGGCCGCCGGGGCGTGGCCAGGGCCTCGAGCTGCTCGCGATCGAGGGTCTCGTCGACGAGCAGGCGGCGGGCGATGGCCTCGAGCTCGGCCTTGCGGGCGCGCACGATCGCGCGCGCCCGCTCGAGCTGGGCGGCCAGGGTGTCGTGGATCTCGGCGTCGATGGCGCGCGCGGTGTCCTCGCCGTAGGTGCGCTCCTCGAGCGCGCGCAGCGCGAGGTGGCGCGGCGCGTGGCTGCGGCCGAAGGTCTGCGCCCCCAGCGGCTCGCTCATGCCGAAGCGCATCACCATCTGCCGGGTCAGCTCGGTGGCGCGCTCCAGATCGTCGGCGGCCCCGGTCGAGACGTCGCCGCAGGCCACCTCCTCGGCCGCCCGCCCGCCCAGCATCACCGCCAGGCGGTCGAGCAGCTCCTCGCGGGTGACCAGGTAGCGCTCCTCGGTGGGGAGCTGGAGCGTGACCCCGAGCGCCCCCACCGCCCGCGGGATGATCGACACCCGGTGCACCGGATCGCCGCGCTCGACCGACAGCGCCACCAGGGCGTGGCCGGCCTCGTGGTAGGCGACGCGCCGCTTCTCGTCGTCGGTCATCGCCCGCCCCCGCTGCTCCGCGCCCAGGAGCGCGCGATCGATCGCGGCCTCGAGGTCCATCGACGTCACGGCCGCGGCGCCGCGGCGGGCCGCGGCCAGGGCCGCCTCGTTGAGCAGGGCCGCCAGGTCGGCGCCGACCATGCCCGGGGTGCGGCGGGCGACCAGCTCGAGATCGGCGGACGGATCGAGGATGAGCTTGCGGGCGTGGACGGCGAGGATGGCGCGCCGGCCGCGCACGTCGGGCCGGTCGACCAGCACCCGCCGGTCGAAGCGGCCGGCCCGCACCAGCGCCGGATCGAGGACCTCGGGCTGGTTGGTGGCCGCCATGATGACGACGCCGCTGCCGGCGTCGAAGCCGTCCATCTCGCTCAGGAGCTGGCCCAGGGTCTGCTCGCGCTCGTCGTTGCCGGCGAGGCTGACCCCGGCCGAGCGCTGCTTGCCGATGGCGTCGATCTCGTCGATGAAGACGATGCACGGCGCCCGGTTCTTGGCCTGCTCGAACAGGTCGCGGACCCGGGCCGCGCCCACCCCCACGAACATCTCGACGAAGTCCGACCCCGACATCGAGAAGAACGGCACCGCGGCCTCGCCGGCGACCGCCCGCGCCAGGAGCGTCTTGCCGGTGCCGGGCGGGCCGACCAGGAGCACGCCCTTGGGCACCCGCGCCCCCAGGCGCTGGTACTTGTTCGGGTCCTTGAGGAAGTCCACGACCTCGACCAGCGCCGCCTCGGCCTCGTCGACCCCGGCCACGTCGTCGAAGGTGACGTGGTGGGCGCCGGTCTTGTCGTAGAGCTTGACCTTGGACTTGCCGGCGGCGAACGGCCCGCGCGGGCCGCCCAGGCGCTTGCTCATCCACACCCACAGGAGCACGAACAGGCCGATCGGGACCAGCCAGCCGAGCAGGCCGGTCCACCACGGCGGCGTGCTGCGGCGGCCGCGGTAGTCGATGCCGCGCTCGTCGAGCATGCGCAGGAGCGGCTGGGCGTCGACCTCGGGCGGGCGCACCACCCGCACCGTCCGCGTCCGCCCCTCCTCGCTGACCGTGGCCCGGATCTCGTCGCCGGTGATGACCACGTCCTTGACCGCGCCGGCCTCGATCCGGGTCACCAGCTCGCGGTACGAGACCTCCTCCCGCGCCGGGCCGCCGGCCATCGAGAACGCGATCACGATCGCGGTGATGGCGAGGACCGCGACCACCCAGCGCCAGGTCGCCGGCCCCTCGCCCTCGGGCGGCGCCGGCGGCGGCGCGCGTTCGTCCGCGCTCATCGCCCGGCCTCCAGGGCCGCGATCCGCCGCCACGTCGGCACCACGGCGTCGGGGGTGAGCGACAGCGAGTCGATGCCGTGCTCGACCAGGAAGGCGGCGAACTCGGGGTAGTCCGACGGCGCCTGACCGCAGATCCCGACGGTCCGCCCCGCCCGGTGCGCGGCCTCGAGCAGCATCACGCACGCCCGCTCGACCGCCGGATCGCGCTCGTCGAAGAGCGGGGCGACGCGCTCGGAGTCGCGATCGACGCCGAGCACGAGCTGGGTGAGATCGTTGGAGCCGATCGAGAAGCCGTCGAAGAGCTCGGCGAAGCGCTCGGCCAGGAGCACGTTGGACGGGATCTCGGCCATCACGTACCAGTCGAGGTCGCGCTCGCCGCGGCGCAGCCCGGCGCCGGCCGCCACCTCGAGCACCCGCGCGCCCTCGTCGGGGGTGCGGCAGAACGGCACCATCAGCTTGAGGTTGGTGAGGCCCATCTCGTCGCGCACCCGCCGCACCGCCGCGCACTCGAGCAGGAAGCCGTCCTTGAACTCGGGGTGGTAGTAGCGGCTGGCGCCGCGCCACCCCAGCATCGGGTTCTCCTCGCGCGGCTCGAACCCGGCGCCGCCCAGCAGGCGGGCGTACTCGTTGGTCTTGAAGTCGGAGAAGCGCAGGATCACCGGCCGCGGCCAGAACGCGGCCGCCAGCACCCCGATGCCCTGGGCCAGGCGATCGACGAAGAACTCGGTGCGATCGGCGTAGCCGGCGGTGCGCTCGTCGACCGCCAGCCGCAGCTCGTGAGGCAGGCGGTCGTAGCGGGTGAGCGCGAGCGGGTGGACGCCGACCCAGCCCGCGAACACGAACTCCATGCGGGCCAGGCCGATGCCGTGGCTGGGGAGCTGGGCCATGCGGAAGGCCTGCTCGGGCTGGGCCAGGTTCATGTAGATGCGCGTCGTCACCGGCGGCATCGCGGCGACGTCGAGCTCCTCGATCTCGTGGTCGACGTGGCCGCGGTAGATCCGGCCCACCGCGCCGTCGGCGCACGACACCGTCACCAGGGCGCCGCCGGGGATGCGGGCCATGGCCTCGGGCACGCCGACCACCGCCGGGATCCCGAGCTCGCGGGCGACGATCGCGGCGTGCGAGGTGCGGCCGCCGCGCGCGGTGACGATCGCGCTGGCCTTCTTCATCACCGGCTCCCAGTCGGGATCGGTGGTGTCGGTGACCAGGACCTCGCCGCCGCGGAAGGTGGCGATGTCGCGCGGGTCGGCGATGGTGCGGGTGGTGCCGTGGCCGATGGCGGCGCCGATCGCCACGCCCTCGCCCATGACCTCACCGCCGCCACGCAGGTGGTAGAGGCGGACGATCGGGCCGCGGCCGGCGTGGACGGTCTCGGGCCGGGCCTGGACCACGAACAGCTCGCCGGTGAGGCCGTCCTTGGCCCACTCGATGTCCATGGGCGTGGGCGTGCCGTGGACCCGGCTGTAGTGGTCCTCGATGGTCACCGCCCAGCGCGCCAGCACCAGCGCGTCGTCGGCCGAGAGCGAGCACGCGCGGCGGGCGGCCTCGGGCGTCGGCTCGTCGACCAGGCGGCTGCCGGCGGCGTCCCACACCAGCCGGCGCTCCTTGGTGCCGATGCGGGTCCAGAACAGCGAGCGGTGACCGGCGCGCAGCGTCGGGGCGTGGACGTAGAGCTCGTCGGGGCGGACCCGCCCCTGCACCACGTTCTCGCCCAGGCCCCAGGCCGAGGTCACCAGCACCAGGTCGCGGTTGCCGGACTCGGGATCGAGGGTGAAGATGACGCCGGCCGAGGCCAGGTCGGACCGCACCATGCGCTGGACCCCCACCGACAGCGCCACCGCCTCGTGGGCGAAGCCCATGTCGATGCGGTAGCTGATGGCGCGGGCGGTGAACAGGCTGGCGAAGCAGCGGCGCACCGTGTCCTGGAGCTGGGCCAGGCCGCGGACCTGGAGGAACGACTCCTGCTGCCCGGCGAAGCTGGCGCCCGGCAGGTCCTCGGCGGTGGCCGACGAGCGCACCGCCACGAACACGCCGTCGCCCAGGCCGCGGTAGGCGGCGTCGAGCTCGGCCACCAGGTCGGCGGGGAGCGGCGCCCCCAGCACCAGCTCGCGCAGCCGCGCGGCGCGGGCGGTGAGGTCGTCGACGTCGTCCTTGCGCACGCCCGCCAGGAGGTCGGCGATCGCGCGCTCGAGCCCGGCTTCGCGCAGCACGTGGCGGTAGGCGGGGGCGGTGACCGCGAACCCGTCGGGCACCCGTACCCCGAGCGCGGCCAGCTCGCGGATCATCTCGCCCAGCGAGGCGTTCTTGCCGCCGGCCAGGGCGACGTCGCGGATGGTGAGCTCGGCGAGCGGGCGGATCCAGCGCATGTCGTGCCCGGGTCAGTGCATCCCGTGCGCCACACCCTCGTCCGCCCGCGGCGGCCCGCTGGCGCGCGGACCGCGCACGCAGCGCGCAGGCCGTGCGCGGCCTCCCGCCCGAGCGCAAGCGCTGCGCGCGCGACGCGCCGTCAGGCCTGGCCTGTGATGAGCGGCCGCGGCACACAGATGGCGGCCAGGGTCGACGCCACCTCGCCGACGGGGACCCCGTTCTTCTGCTGCGAGGCGCGGGCGAGATCGTTGACCGAGATGATCCCGACCGGGTGGTTGGCGGCGTCGATCACCGGCATGCGACGCACCTGGTGGGCGGCCATCGCGCGCTCGGCCTCGGCCACCGTGTCGTCGGGCGAGCAGGTGTAGACGCGGCGCGACATCGCCACGCTCACCGGGATCGCGCGCAGCGGCACGCCCTGGGTGAACGCGGCCATGCAGATGTCACGGTCGGTGATCATCCCGGCGACGTGCCCCTCCTCGTCGACGACCGGCAGCGCCCCGATGTCGTGCTCCCACATGAGCTGGGCGGCGCGATCGAGGTCGTCGACGGCGCGGCAGGTGATGACGTCGGTATGCATCAGCTTCGAGATCTTCATGGCGGTCCTCCCTGGTCGGCCCACGCAAGCAAGCCACGTGCCGCGAGCGTCGCCGCCGCGAGCGCCGCCGCCGCGAGCCTGCCGCCGCGAGCCTGCGCGGGTCAGCGCCCGGGAGCGGCGGTGACGTAGCGGACGATCTGGTCGAGGGTCTGGACCTTGGGGTAGTCGGCCTCCGGGATGTCGACGCCGACCCGGTCGCTCAGCGCCTCCAGGAAGTTGACGAAGTCCATCGAGTCGAGGTCCAGGGACTCGACCAGGACCGCGCCCGGATCGATGGCGGCCGGATCGATCTCGGGCGCGACCTGCCGCAGGGCCGCGTAGATCTCGGGGAGGACGTCGTGGCTCATGGCAGCTCGGGCTCCTGCAGGTAGTGGTCGACGGCAGCCAGGAAGACGCCGCCGCGGTGGCCGTCGCTCACGCGGTGGTCGGCGGACAGGGTGAGGGTGACCGTGGGGTGGACGACGACCGCGCCGGCCTCGACCCACGGCCGCTCGACGATCGCACCGACGCCGACGATCGCCACCTGGGGCGGGTTGATCACGCCCCACACCGCGTCGGCGCCGCGATCGCCGACGCTCGTGATCGTGATCGTCGGATCGGCCAGCTCGCGGGTACGCAGGCCGCCGCCGCGGGCGCGCCGCACCAGGTCGCGGAGGTCGGCCATCAGCTCGGCGACCGACTTCTGATCGGCGTCGTGGATCGCCGGCGCCAGCACGCCGCCACCGCGCAGCGCCACGGCGAAGCCGAGGTGGACGGCCTCGCTGGAGCGGAAGCCGTCGACCCAGGTGCCGTTGAGCTCGGGCACGTCCCACAGGGCGCGGGCGACCGCGCGCAGGTAGAGCGCCGCCGGGAGGATGCGCTCGCCCACCGGCAGGGCGGCGTTGGTGCGGGCCAGCGCGTCGAGGGCCCGGCGCATGCTGACCAGCCGCGACAGGTAGTAGTGCGGGATCTCGCGCTTGGAGCGCGTCATCGCGGCGGCGATGGCGTCGCGGAGCGGGGTCACCGGCGGCGGCTCGGGGCGCGACGGGCGCGGCGCGGATGCGGCGGCGGCGGCGGGGGCGGGGGCCGGTGCGGGCGCGGGTGGGTGCGACGACGGCGGCGGCGCCGCCGCCGCGGCGGTCCGCGCGCGCTCGACGTCGCGCAGGAGGATCACGCCGTGGCGCCCGGAGCCGGTGAGGCGGCGGAGATCGAGGTCGTGGGCGTGGGCGAGGTGGCGGGCGGCCGGAGAGGCGAGGACGCGGGGCGCGAGGCCCGCGGGCGGAGCCGGGGGCGGAGCCGGAGGCGGGAACGGAGGCGGGAACGGAGGCGGGGACGGAGGCGGGGACGGAGGCGGGGACGGAGGCGGCGTCGGAGACGGGGACGGGGACGGACGCGGAGCCGGGGGCAGAGCCGGAGGCGGAGTCGGGGACGGAGGCGGGGTCGGAGGCGGGGTCGGAGGCGGGGTCGCGCCCTCCCCGCTCGCCAGCCGCAGGATCACGGTGCCGACCGGCACCTTGGTCCCGGGCTCGATGACGAGCGCGGCGACGACGCCGTCGTGCCACGACTCGAGCTCCATGGTCGCCTTCTCGGTCTCGACCAGGGCGAGGACGTCGCCGCGATGGACCGTGTCGCCGGGCTTGACCCGCCACTCGACGAGCCGGCCGACGTCCATGTCGGCGCCCAGGGACGGCATCGCGATGTCGGTCATGGCCCGCCCTCCAGGGTCGCGCGCGCGGCGGCGACGATGGCGTCGACCGTCGGCAGCGCCGCGTCCTCGAGGTGCTTCGGGTACGGGATCGGGACCTCGACCGAGCACACCCGCGCGATCGGCGCGTCGAGCTGGTAGAAGGCGCGCTCGGCCACCGCCGCCGCCACCTCGCCGGCCAGGCTGCCGGTCCGCCACATCTCGTCGATCACCACCAGGCGGTGGGTGCGGGTCACCGACGCCACGACGGTGTCGAGATCGAGCGGGCGCAGGACCCGCAGATCGACGACCTCGGCGTCGACGCCGGTCTCGGCGAGGTGAGCCGCGGCCCGGAGGGCCTTGGGCAGCGAGCCGCCGTAGGTGACCAGGCTGACGTCGGTCCCCGGGCGGCGGACCGCGGCCCGCGTCAGGTCGACCGGCGCCCCGGGCTCGGGCAGCTCGCCCTCGAGGCCGTACAGGCCGACGTGCTCGAACAGGATCACGGGATCGGGGTCGGCGAGCGCCGTCGCCAGCATCCACCGCGCGTCCTCGACGGTCGCCGGCGCCGCCACCCGCAGGCCGGGGACGTGGGCGAACCAGCCCTCGAGGCTGTGGGAGTGCTGGGCGGCGAGCTGACGGCCGGCGCCGGTCGCCATCCGCACCACCAGGGGGACGTGGAACTGCCCGCCCGACATGTGGCGCATCAGCGCGGCGCCGTTGACGAGCTGATCGAGGGCGAGCAGCGCGAAGTTGACGGTCATGATCTCGACGATCGGCCGCATCCCGTTCATCGCCGCGCCCACGCCGGCGCCGACGAAGCCCGACTCCGACAGCGGGGTGTCGCGCACGCGCGCGGGGCCGAACTCGTCGAGCAGGCCGCGGCTGACCGCGTAGGTGCCGCCGTAGGCGCCGACGTCCTCGCCCATCAGGAAGACCCGCGGATCGGCGGCCAGGGCGGCGCGCAGGGCCTGGCGCGCGGCCTCGCGGTAGGTGGTGGTCGTGGCGCTCGTGGCGCTCGCGGCGCTCATGGCGCCTCCGCGGTGACGTGGCGGGTGAGGGCGGCGACCGGCTCCCACGGCGCCGCCTCCGCGAACGCCACCGCCTCGTCGACCCGCGCCGCCACCGCCGCCTCGATCGCCGCCACGTCGTCGGCGGTGAGGGTGCCGGCGGCGGTCATGCGCGCGACGTAGGTCGCGATGGGGCAGCGCTCGCGCCAGGCCGCGACCTCGGCCTTGTCGCGGTACAGCTCCGGGTCGAACATCGAGTGGGCGCGGAAGCGGTAGGTGCGGGCCTCGAGCAGGTACGGGCGGCGCTCGGCGCGCACCCGCTCGACGATCCGCCGCGCCGCGGCCTCGACCGCGATCACGTCCATGCCGTCGACGACCTCGGTCTCCACGCCGTAGCCGGCGGCCCGCCGCCACACGTCGGGCTGGGCGTGGGCGCGGCCGAGCGCCGTGCCCATGGCGTAGCCGTTGTTCTCGCACACGAACACCACCGGCAGCTCCCACAGGGCCGCCAGGTTGAGGGCCTCGTGGAACTCGCCCTCGACCACCGCGCCCTCGCCGAAGAAGGCCATGGTCACCGCGCCGGTGTCGCGCATGCGGTCGGCGAGCGCCAGGCCGACCGCCACCGGCAACCCACCGCCGACGATGGCCTGGCCGCCGTAGAAGCGGTGCTGGGCCGAGAACAGGTGCATCGAGCCGCCGCGCCCGCCGCTGCAGCCGCTGGCCTTGCCGAACATCTCGGCCATGACCGACGCCGGCGACAGGCCGCGCACCAGGGCGTGGCCGTGCTCGCGGTAGGTGGCGATGACGTTGTCGCGCCCCTCCAGCGGCGCCAGGCAGCCGACCGCCACCGCCTCCTCGCCGATGTAGAGGTGGAGGAAGCCGCGGATGCGGGTGGCCTGGTACTCGATCGCGCACCGCTCCTCGAAGCGCCGCACCAGCACCAGGTGCGCCAGCACCTGGCGGGCGTGGGCGCGCGCGGCGGCGTCGGCCGCGGTCGCCGCCGGGCTCACGCCCCGCCTCCCTCGAGGGTCGAGGTGTCGCCCTCCGGCAGCCCCAGGGCCCGGGCCTTGAGCAGGCGGCGCATGAGCTTGCCCGAGCGCGTGCGCGGCAGCTCGCGGACCAGCTCGATCTCGCGCGGCGCCACCGCCGGCCCCAGGCGTTTGCGGGCGAAGCCCAGGAGCTCGCTGCGCAGGGCCTCGGTCGGCTCGTGGCCAGGGCGGAGGGCGACGTAGGCCTTGACCACCTCGCCCGCCACCGGGTGCGGCAGGCCGATCACCGCGGCCTCGGCCACCGCCGGGTGCTCGAGCAGGGCGCTCTCGACCTCGAACGGCCCGATGAGGTGGCCGCTCGACTTGATCACGTCGTCGGCGCGGCCCACGAACCAGTAGTAGCCGTCGGCGTCGCGGCGGGCGAGGTCGCCGGTCCGGTACCAGCCGCCGGCGAAGCACGCCCGGTAGCGCGCCTCCTCGCCCAGGTAGCCGCGGAACATCGACGGCCAGCCCGGCCGCAGCGCCAGCTCGCCGTCGACTCCGGGCTCGGTGATCTCGGTGACCGTGCCGTCGTCCGCCACCCGGACGATCCCGGCCTCGACCCCGGGCAGCGGCTGCCCCATCGAGCCCGGCCGGACGTCGAGGGCGGCGACGTTGCCGATCATGATCCCGCCGGTCTCCGACTGCCACCAGTTGTCGTGGAACGGCAGGCCGAAGACCTCCTGCCCCCACCGCACGCCCTCGGGGTTGAGCGGCTCGCCGACCGACGCCGTGAAGCGCAGGGCGGAGAGGTCGGCGCCGGCCGCCATCCCGGCCCCCGCCTTCATCAGCATGCGGATCGCGGTCGGCGCCGTGTACCAGACCGTCACCCGCTGCTCGGCCAGGATCCGGTACCAGCGATCGGCGGCGAACTCGGCCTCGTCGACCACGACGGTGACGCCGCAGGTGAGCGGCGAGATGATCCCGTAGGAGGTGCCGGTGACCCAGCCCGGATCGGCGGTGCACCAGAAGACGTCGTCGGCGTGGAGATCGAGGGCGAGGCGGCCGGTGGCGTGGTGCGCGATCACCGCGGCGTGGACGTGCATCGCCCCCTTGGGCTTGCCGGTGGTGCCGCTGGTGAAGTGGAGCAGCGCCAGGTCCTCGGGATCGGTGGGGCCGATGCCGTAGGTCGGCGGCGCCGCCGCCAGCAGGTCGTCGAGGCGGTGGACGCCGGGGGCGCCGGCCACCGCCGGCCAGCGGCCGTCGTCGATGACGAGCACGTGCTCGAGCGTGGTCAGGCGCTCGCGGACGGGCGCGACCTTCTTCTCGTAGAGCGAGGCGGTGGTGACCAGCACCCGGCCGCGGCCGATCGTCATGCGGGCGGCGATCGGCTCGGGGCCGAACGCCGAGAACAGCGGCGCGAACACCGCGCGGTGCTTGAGCGTGCCGAGGGCGGCGACGTGGAGCGCTGGCGTGCGGTGGGCGAGGCCGAAGACGACGTCGCCCCGGCCGACGCCGAGGGCGGCCAGGGCGCCGGCGAAGCGGCTGGTGCGCTCGGCCAGCTCGGCGTAGGTGACGTCCTCGATCGCGCCGCCGCGGGCGAGCCACCGGATCGCGACGTGCCCGGCGCGCGGGCCGTGGGCGTGACGATCGACCGCCTCGTGGGCGATGTTGAGGCCGCCGCCGCCGGGCAGGCCGTCGAGCCAGCGCCGCGCCTCGTCCCACGTGAAGCTCCGCCGGGCGGCCGCCAGATCGGGCATGTTGGGCTCGGGCTGGCCGGGCCGGCGGCGCTTGGGGATCGCGTCCATCGCCCCGCTCAGGAGCAATCCGCCGGCCAGCGCGGCCGCGGATCCATGACGGCCCACGGCGGCCAGGCGCGCAGCCCGTGCGCCGGGCGCGCCGGGCCGCGCACGCCTTGCCGCGGGGGACGTGCGACCACGAGCGGCCCCCGCCTCGCGATCCGGCGCGATCCGCGCGCCGGCAAGTCCCTTGCACCGCGTGAGGTCATGCGGCTCACGTCCCCGCCGGTCACGGTCATGGTCGCCCTCGCGGCCGCCGGCGTGGCGGCGGTCGCCGGCGCGCCGGCGCGCGCCGACGTCGCCCCGCCGGCCTGCGCCGCCTGGGTCCCGCTCTACCGCGACGGCGCGCCGGCCGGCACGCGCTGCGCCGACGTCGCGACCGATCACGCGCGCCACACCTTCCTCGACCTGTCGCCGACGTGGACGCCGGCGGCTCTGGCCGCCGCGCCGGGCGAGGCCGCCCCCGCCTATCGCGACACCTACCTCGCGCTCGCCGCCGGCCGGCTCTCCGACGCGCCTGGCGAGGGCCTGGCCGCCGCCGACCGCTTCCTCGAGATCTACGGCGTGGTGCCGACGCTCGAGGTGATCGGCGCGCGCCTGGCCGACACCGCGCGCCACCGCTGCCACGCCGCCGTCGACGGCGGCGCCCTCGCCACGCTCGCCACGATCCCCCGCGAGGAGACCACCGCCGAGGCGACCGCGCGCAAGCGGGCGACCCTGGCCCTCGACCGCGACCTGGCGTCCCAGATGAAGCGGCGCGCGCTGGCCGACCTCGACGCCCTGGCAGCCACCAGCGCGCACCACCGGCGGCAGGTGGCGCGCCTGCGCGACGGCCTCGCGTACCTGGCCGCGGTCGGCGCCGCCCAGGCCCACCTGGCGTGCGAGGGCCTGCTGGCGGCGCGCCACGTCGACGGCCGCTTCACCTGGCGCACCGCCGAGGCGCTGGCCGCCTACCAGCGCCAGCACGCCCTGGTCCCGAGCGAGCGGCTCGACGCCGACACCCGCGCCACGCTGGCGGTCGCCGCCGACGAGCTCGACTTCCGGACCGCCCTGCGGGCGCTGCGCGAGCGCGTGGTCGCGGCCACCGGCCTCATCGAGGACGGCAGCGCCGGCGCCGGGCCCGCGCCGGTCCTCGGCCGCGCCCTCGACCCGGCCCACCTCGGCCAGGCCCGCGGCCACGCGCCGCTGCCCGAGGCCGCGCCCGATCTGATCGGCCGCGCCACCGCCGCCGCCGCCGCCGCCCTGGGCTGGACCGGGCCCGACGCCACGCGCCGCTTCCTCGCCGGCGCCATCCCGCCGCGGGTCGCCGTCGAGCTGCCCCCCCTGCCCGCCTACCACGCCCGGCACATGGTGCTCGAGGTCGAGATCGATCGCGGCGACGTCTGGTACGACGAGCGCCCGCGGACGCGGCCGGTCGACCGGCGGCCGGCGCTGACCTTGTTCGCGGTCCACCCCGGGGGCCGCGTCGCGCTGGTGCGCTGGCCGACCACGATCGGCGGCTGGAACGACGAGAAGCTCGGCAGCGGCGAGGTCGTGCAGAAGTGGAAGGAGTCGCCGGCGGGGCCGGTGGTGTGGCGCGACCTCTACCTCGCGCCGACCTGGCTCCCGCCCGACACCACGCCCGATCGCGAGCTGGTCCGCTACCGCGACGGCCGCCACGAGCTGGCCCGCGAGTCGATGGGCCCCAGCTACCGCTCGGCCTACGGCCTGGTGATGCTGATCCACCACCAGGTGGTCGCCGGCAAGGGCGGGCTGCGCTTCGTCGACGACGGGGTGCGCGCCCACGGTTCGTCGCGGGTGGGCTCGCTGGCCGACGGCCGGAGCCACGGCTGCCACCGCCTCCTGCCGCTGGCGGCCCTGCGCCTGGCCGGCTTCCTCCTCGCGCACCGCGCCCACGTCCGCCACGGCGAGGCGGCGACCTGGTACCGGCGGGTGGTCAGCTACCGCGGCCACTTCCCGGTGCGCATCACCACCCGCGGCCATCACGTCGAGCTGACGCCGCCGGTGCCGGTCGAGGTCCTGCCCGGCACGATCCGCTCGAAACGCACGACCCCGCCCACGCGGGCGGTGCGGTGATGGGTCACAATGGCAGGGACGTGACCGCGCTCGTGCTCACCGGCGGCGGCGCCCGCGGCGCCTACCAGGTGGGCGCCCTGCGCGCGATCGCCGACCTCGTCGGCGAGCGGAGCCCGTTCGACCTCGTCGCCGGGGTGTCGGCGGGCGCGCTCAACGGCGCCGCGGTCGCCACCTCGGTCGACGACTTCGCCGCCGGCGTCGCCCGGCTCGAGGCGACGTGGCGCGCGCTGACCCCCGAGCAGGTCTACCGCACCGATCTGGCCAGCCTCGGCGAGATCGCCGTGGGCTGGCTGCGCCGCCTCGGCGGCGGCGGCTTCCTCGGCGCCGATCACGTCAACGCGCTCCTCGACACCTCGCCCCTGCGCGCGCTCCTGCGCCGGACCCTGGCGATGGCCCGCGTCCGCGACCACGTCGCCAGCGGCCGGCTGCGCGGGCTCGCCGTGACCGCCACCAGCTACCAGGCGGGCCAGGCCATCTCGTTCTTCGACGGCCACCCCGCGATCGAGCCGTGGACCCGCGCCGGCCGGGTCGGGCAGCGCGCGCGGCTCACCGTCGATCACGTCCTGGCCTCGGCCGCGATCCCGGTGCTGTTCCCGCCGGTGACCGTGGGCGGCGCCGCGCTCGGCGACGGTTGCATCCGCCTGACCGCCCCGCTGTCGCCGGCCATCCACCTCGGCGCCGAGCGCATCGTCGCCATCGGCATCCAGGCCGCGGGGGAGCCGCCGGCCCACGCTCGCGCGGCGCGGCCGACCCCGGCCGAGATCGGCGGGGTGCTCCTCAACGCGGTCTTCCTCGACTCGCTCGAGGCCGACGCCGAGCGCCACCTGCGCATCAACAGCACCCTGGCGGCGATGGCGCCGGCGCAGCGGGCCGCCCAGGCCCTGCGCGAGATCCCGCTGCTCGTCCTGCGGCCGTCCGTCGACCTCGGCCAGCTCGCGGTCGAGCAGTACCGCGAGCTGCCGGTGGCCCTGCGCTACCTCCTGCGCGGCATCGGCGCCGACGGCCAGCGCGGCTGGGATCTGGTCAGCTACCTGGCGTTCGAGCCGGTCTACGTGCAGCGCCTGGTCGAGCTCGGCTACCGCGACACCTGCGCCCGCCGCGACGAGCTGATGGCCTTCCTCGCGCCCCCACGCTGATCCCGAGCGGGTGCGTCCCGGCTCAGGGCGCGGCCGCGAACGGGTGCTCGGGCGGCAGCTCGGCGCCGGGCACCGGCAGCGGCTCGACCGCGGTGGTCTCGTCGAACCAGACGTACTCGTCGAACTGCGCCGGCAGGACGGCCTGGAAGTAGTGGCTCTCCAGCTCGCGGTCCGGGCGATAGACGACGCCGATGGCGCGCTCGAGCCGCGGCGCCAGGAGCTCGTCGCGCACCGCCGCCCGCGCCGGCTCGCGCAGGGGCAGGAGCGCCGCGGGGTGGCCGGCGTCGTGGAACAGCCGCTCGTAGCTCTCGGGGTGGGCGGGGCGCACGCGCATCCGCTCCATGGGCGCGTCCCAGTCGTGGGCGGCGGCCACCACGCCGCGATCGGTGCCGAAGCCGATCAGGTAGGCGCCGGCGCCGTGGCGGGCGCGGGCCAGGTGGCCGACGTTGTGCTCGCCGCGCACGCCCAGCTCGGTGGCGGCGGCGTCGCCGACGTGGGAGTTGTGCTCCCACACCACGATCCGCGCCTCGCCGCCCTGCTCGGCGCGGACGTGGGCCAGGAGCGTCTCCAGGGTGTCGAACATGTGCTGGTCGCGCAGGTTCCACGACGCGGTCGCGCCGTAGTACATCGTGCGGTAGTAGGCCTCGGCGCCCGCCACCACCCGCGCGTTCTGGGTGGCGTCGACGAAGTCGTCGCCGTCCTCGGCGGCGTACGCGACCCGCCGCGCCAGCAGCTCGCGCAGCGTCGCCACCACCTCGCGCTCGCACAGGCGCATGCGGCCACGCCGCGCCGCCCGGCCGTAGGCCGCCGGATCGGCCTGCCACGGGGTCAGGCAGCCGTAGCGCTCGCGGGCCGCCGCCGCCGCCTCGGGATCGACGCGGTCGAGGTAGCGCACGACCTCGTGGGCCGAGGTGAAGAGGCTGTAGAGATCGAGGCCGGCGAAGCGCACCCGGCGCCCCGGCGGCGCGTGCTCGAGGTTGTAGACCCGCAGCCACTCGACCAGGGCCTGGGTCTCGCGGTTCCGCCACATCCACGTCGGGAAGCGCGCGAAGGGCGCCCACCGCCGCGGCCGCGGCGGCAGGGCGCGGACGTAGCGATCGACCGCGGCGGCGTCGGGCCAGTCGGCCTCGACCGCGACCGCGGTGAAGCCGCGGCGCAGGATCAGCTCCTGGGTGAGGCGCGTGCGCAGGCGGTAGAACTCGCTGGTGCCGTGGGTGGCCTCCCCGAGCAGCACCACCCGGGCGTCGCCGACGCGCTCGAGCAGGGCGCCCAGCGCGGCGTCCTCGATCCCGGTCAGCGGCTCGGCGCACTCGGCGAGGAGCCGGGCGACCGCGTGCGGGCGCGAGCCGGGGGCGTGGGCGCGCAGCGGCCCGGGGTTGCGGCGGGGCAGGATCGTCGGCCGCGGCGGCGGCGACTCGCCCTCGCGCTCGGCCCAGCCCTGGGCGCCGATGAGCGGGACGAACACGACCTGACCCAGGTCCTCGCGCACGTACTCGTCGTCGGCGTGGCGGGTCACCCGCACCAGCTCCTGCAGGCGCGGCGGCCCCACCGGCATGACCAGGCGGCCACCGACCGCGAGCTGCTCGAGCAGGGCCGGCGGCACCTCGGGCCCGCCGGCGGCGACGACGATGGCGTCGAAGGGCGCGTGCTCGGCCCAGCCCAGGGTGCCGTCGCCGTGGCGGACCTCGACCCGAACGTAGCCCTGGGCGGCGAGCGCGTGGCGGGCCGCCGCCGCCAGCTCGGCGTGGCGCTCGACGGTGTAGACCTCGCGCGCCAGCTCGGCCAGGACCGCGGCGGCGTAGCCGGAGCCGGTGCCGATCTCGAGCACGCGGTCGCCGGGGTCCAGGCGCAGGGCCTGGGCCATGAGCGCGACGATGTAGGGCTGGGAGATGGTCTGGCCCAGCGCGATCGGCAGCGGCCGGTCCTCGTACGCGAACTCGGTCAGCTCCGCCGGCAGGAAGGCGTCGCGCGCCACCGCCGCCATCGCCGCCAGCACCCGCGGGTCGCGGATGCCGCGCCGTCGGAGGTCTCGATCGATCATCTGCTGTCGGGTCATGTCAGCCCCCTCGTCGCCCGACACGTCTTCGTGTGGAGGTCGCGGAAGATGTTGTGCGGGTCGGTCCGTCGCTTGACGGCGTCGTAGTTGGCCTTGTTCCAGATCGCCCAGAACTCGTCGGCCGAGTAGTAGTTGTGGGAGATGAGGGTCTTGAGCCCGCCGACCCGCGCCAGCTCCTCCTCGATCAGGCGGTAGACGTTGCGGTCGTCGCGCTGCCGCATGCCGTAGATCGCGAGGTCGAGGAAGATCGAGTCGTCGAGGCCGGCGAAGAAGCCGGGCGCGATCCACTCGTAGTCGCGGACCCGCCGGTAGGGCACGCACCACAGCGGGAAGTGGCCGACCTCCTCCCGGTACCAGGCCAGGAAGGCGCGCGCCCGCGACAGCGGCACGAAGACGTCGAGGGTGACCGTCGGCCGCTCCGCCCGCAGGAGGCGGTGCAGCCACTGCCCGAGGCGCAGCACGAGCGACGAGCCGAGGAGCGGGTTGACGTTGGTGACCCCGCGGTCGTAGCGGAAGAAGTAGTCGGCGGTGGCCAGCCAGTCCTCGCGCCGGGCGCGGGTGGAGCGGTAGGAGACCGCCAGGCGATCGTAGCGGTGGGTGTAGGGGGCGCGATCGACGAACCGGCCGAGGCTCAGCACCAGGTCGTCGGGGGCGTGGATGATGCCGTCCATGAAGTCGGCGTCGCGGCGCTCGGCGTGGCCGGTGATCGCGGCCAGGTAGTCGTCGAGCCGCGTGAACCGCTCGTAGGTGACGTGGACGAAGGGCCGGGCCGGGGCCAGGCGGAAGGTCAGGCGGACCAGCACGCCCAGGGTGCCGAAGGTGCCGTGCATCATCTGGAAGACGAGCTGGTGCTCGTTGTCGGGCGTACACACCAGGACCTCGCCGGTGGCGGTGACGACCTCGTACTCGAGGCAGGTGTCGTGGAAGCCGCCGACCCGGAACGAGCTCGACTCGATCGAACAGCCGGCCACCGCCCCGCCGATCGTGATGGTCTTGAGCTCGGGCACCACCTCCGGGACCAGGCCGTGGCGCAGGGTCGCCGCCACCAGGTCGACGAAGGTGACCCCGGGCTCGGCCACGCCGATCCGTCGCTCGGGATCGATGACCAGGAGCTCGTTCAGCTCGCGCAGGTCGAGCTTGTCGTCGCGGTAGCGGCGGTCGCGCGGCTTGGGGACCATGTGCGAGACCGAGCGCTTGCGCAGGGACAGCGGCGCCGTGCTGCGCCGCTCGCGCAGGGCGCCGGCGATCCGCGCCACCTTGGCGGCGTGGCGCGCCGGATCGGGACAGACCGCGCGCCGCCGCGCCCGCCCTCGCCGCGCCACGACGGCGACGACGCCGGACACCAGCGCCGCGACGGCGCCCGCGACCAGCACGATCACGACCAGCGACGGCATGCCCCCGGGGCATTGCATGGGCCGTTCCACCGCCCCCTCGCCGCCACCTCGCCGCCACCTCGCCGCCACCTCGCCGCCACCCCGCCGCCACCCCGGCGCGCCCCCGCGCCGCTGGCGCCGGCCCGCGACCGCAGCCGCTTCGCGCCCGCCCGCCGCCCGCGCACCGGGTGCGCGGTCCCGCGTCGCCGGGACCCGGCGCGCCGCCGGCCGGCGCGAGGCGGACGCGAGCGTCGCGGTCGACGAGCGCAAGCGGGCGCACCGATCCGAGCCCGCGAGCTCGGCGCGTCGCGCGCGCCGGCCGCGCCGCCACGCCCCGTCGCCGCCACCGCCCCGCCGACTCGTCGAGTCGTTCCACGGGGAGACGCGCCGCGGCCGCGCGGGCGCCGCCAGGACGCCCCCAGGCCCGACGCACCGCCTCGTCCGGGCCGAGCGGCCGATCGGGGCGACGGCGGTCGATTCTGGCGGGACAGCCTCCGCCCTCCGTGGAATACTTGGTACCCATATGATCCTGTCCGCCGCTCCCGCGTGAGCCCCGGCCCCCGTGGCCAGCCGTCCCGACGGAGCCCGCCTCCGTCCTGCCCCAGGAGACGCCATGACCACCCGCGACCCCGCCTCCACGCGCTTCCGCGCCATCGACCCCACCGACGCCTCGCGCGTCCCGCAGCTCGCCGCGCTGTCGGCGGCGACCCGGGCGGCGATGCGGCGCGTGGCCCACGTCCTGCCGTTCCGCGTCAACCCCTACGTCGTCGAGCACCTCATCGACTGGGCGCGCGTGCCCGACGATCCCATCTTCCAGCTCACGTTCCCCCAGCCCGACATGCTCGCGCCCGCGGATCACGCCCGCCTGCAGGCGCTCGAGGCAGCGGGGCCCGGCGACGCGCTGGTCGCCGCCGCCCGCGAGATCCAGCACCGGCTCAACCCTCACCCCGCCGGCCAGGTCGAGCACAACGTCCCGCGCCTGCGCGGGCGCCCCCTGCCCGGCATCCAGCACAAGTACCGCGAGACCGTGCTGTTCTTCCCGTCGCAGGGCCAGACCTGCCACGCCTACTGTAGCTACTGCTTCCGCTGGCCGCAGTTCGTCGGCCTCGACGAGCTCAAGTTCGCGAGCCGCGAGGTCGACGATCTGATCGGCTACCTGCGCGAGCACCCCGAGGTCACGAGCGTCCTCATCACCGGCGGCGATCCGATGATCATGCGCAGCGCGCTCCTGCGCCGCTACGTCGAGCCGCTGCTCGCCGCCGACCTGCCCCAGCTCGCCAGCATCCGCATCGGCACCAAGAGCGTGGCCTACTGGCCGCATCGCTTCGTCAGCGACGACGACGCCGACGACGTGCTCGCCCTGTTCGAGCAGGTGGCGGCCACGGGCAAGAGCCTGGCGCTCATGGCCCACTACAGCCACCCCCGCGAGCTGGCGACCGAGGTCGCGCGCCGGGCGCTGGCCCGCATCCGCGCCACCGGCGCGGTCGTGCGCTGCCAGGCCCCGCTCATCCGCCACGTCAACGACGACGCGGCGAGCTGGGCCGAGCTGTGGCGGACCCAGGTCCAGCTCGGCGCGATCCCGTACTACATGTTCATCGCCCGCGACACCGGCGCCCGCCAGTACTTCGAGGTGCCGCTGGCGCGGGCCTGGCGCATCTACCGCGACGCCCTGGCCGCGGTCTCCGGGCTCGCCCGCACCGTGCGCGGCCCCTCGATGAGCGCGACCCCGGGCAAGGTCGTGGTCGACGGCGTGACCACGGTCGCCGGCAAGAAGGTGTTCGCGCTCCGCCTGCTGCAGGCGCGCGATCCGGCGTGGGTGGGCCGGCCGTTCTTCGCCGAGTATGATGCCGCCGTGAGCTGGCTCGACGGTCTCCGCCCCGCCTTCGGTGAACCCCACTTCTTCTACGAGCCCGACCTGGCGGCGCGGCTGCGCCAGCCGCTGCGCGTGGTCCCGGGGGCGGCGTGACGCCGCGGCTCGCCCTCGATCCCCGCGTCGCCGAGCTGCCCATCTCCCCCACCCTGGCCGCCAAGCTGCGCGCCGGCGAGCTGGCGGCGCAGGGTCGGCGCGTCCATCGCCTGGGCCTCGGCCAGTCGCCGTTCCCGGTGCCGAGCCCGGTGGTGCACGCGCTGCGCGCCGCCGCCAGCGAGCGCGACTACCTGCCGCCGGGCGGCCTGCCCACGCTGCGGGTCGCGGTCGCCGACTTCTTCCGCCGCCGGCACGGGATCACCTTCGCCGCCGAGGACGTGGTGGTGGGGCCGGGCTCGAAGGAGCTGATGTTCCTGCTCCAGCTCTGCTTCGACGGCGACATCCTCATCCCGACGCCGAGCTGGGTCTCGTACCAGCCGCAGGCGATCCTCGCCGGGCGCCGCCTGGTCGCCCTCCCCGGCGGCGGGCGCCACCGCCTGATGGTCGATCCCGACACCCTGGCCCAGGTCTGCCAGGCCGACGACCGGCCGCGCATGATCTTCCTCAACAGCCCGTCGAACCCGACCGGCCTGGCATGCAGCCATGACGAGATCGCCGCCCTCGCCCAGGTCTGCCGCCGGCACGGCGTCGTCGTGCTGTCCGACGAGATCTACGCCGACCTCGACTTCTCGGGGCGCCACGCCTCGATGGCGCGCGCCTACCCCGAGGGCACGATCGTCGCCTCGGGCCTGTCCAAGTGGTGCGGCGCCGGTGGCTGGCGCCTGGGCACGGTGGCGCTGCCGGAGCCGCTGCGGCCGCTGCGGCGGGCGCTCGAGGCGGTCGCGAGCGAGACCTACTCGTCGACCAGCGCGCCCATCCAGCACGCGGCCGTGACCGCGTTCCGGCCGTCGCACGAGATCGAGACCTACCTCGCCGACGCCCGCCGCATCCTCGCCCTCCTCATGCGCTGGACCGCGGGCGAGCTGGCGGCCGCCGGCCTCGACGTGCCCGAGCCCGAGGGCGGCTTCTACCTGTTCCCCGGCTTCGGGCCGCTGCGGACGGCGCTGGCCCGGCGCGGCGTCGAGGACGACGTGCGCCTCACCGAGGCCGTGCTCGACGCCACCGGCGTGATGGCGGTGCCGGGCAGCGCCTTCGGCATGGACCCGCGGGCGCTGCGGCTGCGCCTGGCGCTGGTCGACTTCGACGGCGCGGCCGCGATGGCGGCGGTCAGCACCCGGCCGCTGGACCTCCCGTTCCTCGAGGACGTGATGACGCCGATGTGGGACGCGGCGCACGCGATGACCGGCTGGCTGGCGTCGTTGCGCGACGGCGCGGCGCCCTGATCGGCCCCGGCGACCCGCGCCCGTGCGGCGGGGCCCCGCGCCGGACCAGATCCGCCCCCGAGTCCGACCCCGAGCCCGAGCCCGGATCCGAGTCCGAGCCCGAGGCCGGATCCGAGTCCCGAGCCCGAGCCCGAGCCCGACTCCGACCAGATCAGACCGGCGGCGCCAGCGCCGCCACGAACCGCGCCAGCGGCTCGTCGTCGAGGGCGAGGCCCAGGGCCAGGGCGGCGCGCGCCCGCTCGGCGCCCAGCCGCGGCGAGGTCTCGTGCAGGAACTTCTGCTCGAGCACGGCCGGCATCGTCGGCGCCGCCAGCGAGCCGGTCTGCAGGTCGCGGCGCTCCTCGGCCACGCTGCCGTCGGCGCGGCGCACGACGACCCGGTTGGGGAAGTAGATCGGCAGGTGCTCGGGCGGCGGCGCGGCGACACCCCGCGGCTCGCGCAGCCGGGTCATCGCCGCCCGCACCCAGCCGGCGACGTCGCCCGAGGCCATGAGGGTCGAGCCGTAGCTGCCGCGGTAGTCGCGGGCCAGGCGCAGGAGCTCGCGCGGGGGCATGGCCTTGAGTGCGGCGCGGCCGGCGTCGATGCTCCACGCGGTGTCGAGCACGCGCAGGGTCAGCGCCGGATCGTGGACGACGTCGATGCGGGCGTACCAGCGGCGCAGGGCCGCGGCGTTGGCGCGCAGCCACTCGGGCTCGCACTGATCGCCGGTGAACCGCCCGGCGTGGAGCAGGATGGCCGCGGTCAGGCCGAGGTCGAACCCGGCGCCGACCGGGGTGAGCAGTGGCGCGTCGGCGCCGGCGTACTCGCGGGCGAAGCGCGTGACCTCGAGGCCGAGCTTGCTGGTGTGGATGACCACGCGCTCGACCTCCTCGGGCCGCGCCGGCCAGCGGTCGCCGCACGCCGCCTCGAGCGCCGTGCATGCGGTCTGGAAGTAGTTGCAGCAGGGGTAGGTCTTGATGGCGAGCGAGCCGATCGCCCACCACTGCCCCAGATCGGACAGCACGCCGGGCAGCGGCCGGAAGGCGAACCGCTTCCAGAAGCCCTTGCGGTCCTCGAGGATGTCGAGGGCGCCGGTCATGCCGGCGCGGGCGAAGTACGCCGCCTGCACGCCGATCTGGGTCGGCACCGCCGCGGCCAGGAACTTGGAGGTCGGGGTGAAGAACGCCGGCTGCAGCGCGAACGGCGGCTGGGCCAGGGCGATGGCCAGGGCGTGGGCGGCGCGCTCGGCGTCGAGGCCGAGCAGGTAGGCGCCGGCGGTGGCGCCGCCGACCAGGTGGATGAACGTCCACATCTGGCCGTTGAGGGGCCCGAAGAAGGTCGAGCCGCCGACGCGGCCGGCGACCTCGTTGGCCGCCACCACCGCCGCCAGCAGGTCGCGGCTGGAGCGGCCCTCGGCCTCGGCCACCGCCAGGGCGGCGAACACCGCCGAGTGGCAGGTGTGGCCGATCCAGATGATGTCGTCGAAGTCCTGGGCCATCGAGAACGCGGCGTTGACGAACGCGGCGTCGGCGGCCGCCACCCGCTTGCCGGTGGCGAGGATCGTCGACGGCCCGGCCCCCGACGGCAGCGCGGTGAGCAGGGCCAGGGTCTCGGCCGAGCTGGCGCTGGCGTGGACCGCCGCCGCCATGTCCAGCACCTGCAGCCGCGCCGCCTGCATCGCCGACGCCGGGATGGCGGCGGCGTCGAGGCCCGCGATCCAGGCGCCGAGCGGGACCAGGTGGCCGCCGTCGGGCGCGCCGCGGCCGCTCACGTCGGCTCCGCGGTGATCGTGCCGTGGGCGGCGACCTGGGCGACCACCAGCTCCATCGCCCGCTCGGCGACGGCGACGATCGTGAGCGCCGGGTTGGGGCCGACCGACTCGGGGATGATCGAGCCGTCGAGCACCATGAGGTCGGGGTAGGCGAAGACCCGGCCGGCGTGATCGACCACGCCGTCGGCCGGGCCCTCGGCCATCGGCACGCCGCCCTGGTTGTGCGGGATCTCGAGCTTGTCGAGGTACTTGTGCGTGGGGTTGGGCAGCCAGTAGGCCTTGATCGCGCGCGCCACCTTCTTCGCGAGCACGTCCTGGTAGGCGTAGAACTCGCGGTTGGCGGCGAGGTCGAAGTCGATCGTCGCCTGCTGGGCGCCGTCGAGCCGGACGCGGCCGTAGGCGCGGTCGCGCCCCATCTGCAGGAACGGGATGGGGTAGGTGCGGGCGATCGCGCCGAAGGGCGGCACCAGGAAGCGCAGCACCTTGGTCATCGCCGTCAGCGCCTTGTACAGCCCCGGCCGGAAGCCGCCGGTGAGGCCGCTGATGAGGATGGCGAGGAACGCCCGCCCCGGCGTCGGGTAGCGCCCGCTCTCGATGTAGGCGTACTGCGGCTCGCCGCGCGGCCCCTTGAAGCGGATGTTGTCGCTGTTGGTGGTGCCGACGTCGGGCTCGTGCGACGGCCCCGACGCCAGGAGCCCGAGGTAGTAGGCGCCGGCGGCGACCCCGGCGCCGATCCACTGGCGGAGGAGGACGCACGCGACGAGGGCGACGAACGCCAGCCACACCGGGATCAGCAGGCGGAACGGGACGATGAGCGACAGGCTGTCGCCGTTGGTGGTGTAGCGGCTGCCCAGCGCCGGCCCCAGGTCGGGCAGCGTGCGGTGGACGTCGCGGTTGCGGAGCAGGAGCTCGCTCGAGCCGATGGCGCCGCACGCCACCACGACGTGGCGGGCGATCACGCGCTCGGGCGCGGACAGGCGCGCGCGCGGGCGCCACGTGAACCAGCGCTGGCGCACCCGCGCCCAGCCCCGCGACGGCAGGTGGCGACGGAACTCGACCGCCCACCGGCCGTCGGCCTGGCGCTCCAGGCGGTCGGCCTCGCACAGCGGCTCGACGCGCGCCCCGCGCTGCTCGGCGACGAACAGGTAGTTGCGATCGAGGGTGTTCTTGGCGTCGATGTCGCCGCCCAGGATCGACTGCTCGCCCGGATCGGAGTAGCGCTGGCGGCAGCCGTGGGGGTTGACGAACTCGTCGCCGGGCTTGCCCGGCCCGTGCTCGGGCGCGAAGCTGATGCCGAGCGGCACCGGCCCCCAGGCCTCGACCAGCTCGGGCTCCTGGTCCTGGAGCCGCATGCCGGCCTTGTACATGAGGCGGGTCGCGCGCACCTCGCTGTAGGGCGGGTACGACGGGTACGGCGTCACCCCCAGCATCTCCTCGCCGGTGGCGAAGTGGCGCGCCATGTCGCTGGCGCCGATCGCCGCCGGGAACCCGGCCCAGTCGTCGCGGCGCTTGAGGGTGCCGGCGTAGACGTGGGAGCCGCCGCCGACGGCGGCCCCCAGCCACGGCAGGATGTGCTTGCCGCGAAAGCGCAGGTCGTGGAAGCCGTAGGAGGCGCGGTGCGGCTTCCACAGCGAGTCGAGATCGACCTGGTGGGTGTCGCGGCTCACCCGGGCACCGCGCTCGAGCACCAGCACCCGCTTGCCGGCCTGGGCGAAGCGCAGGGCGGCGACCGCCCCGCCGAAGCCCGAGCCGATCACGACGACGTCGACCTCGGTCGGCGTGTCCGCCGCCGGCGAGCCGGTCCCGTTGCCTGTCCCCATCGCCGGCGAGCGTAGGGCGAGGCCGGCCTCGCCCGCAACCCGGCGGCCGGCGGCATTCGCGAGGGGGGGGCGCCGGGGCGGGCGGCGGCGGGCGCGGATCACCCGCGACGGGTGAGGCCGCGCGGGCCCGGCGCCCTATACTGACCGACGCCGATGGGGACGCCCGAGAGCCGCCTGCGCCGCTGGCTGACCGCGATCGCGGTGTCGGTCGGGCTGGTGGTGATCGTGGCCGCGGCCCTGGCCTTCGTCCTCGTGCGCGAGATCCAGGCCGTCAACCGCAGCGTCGGCTACGAGCTGGCCGAGAACCTGATCGACGCCAACGCCCTCAGCGTCGCCGTCTTCGCGCGGATGGCCGGCGCTCGCGGCTACCTGCTCTCGGGGGACGAGTCGTTGCTCGAGGACCGCAACGTCGCCCGCGGCGAGGCGGCGCGGCGGCTGGCCGCCCTCCGTGGCCGCCGCCCGGCCCCCGACACCGCCGACCTCCTCGACCAGCTCGAGGCCACGTTCGCCCGCCTCGACGTGGCCTCCGAGCGGTCGCGGGATCTGTTCGCGACCGATCCCGCCGCCGGCGTCGCCGTCTGGGACAAGGAGACCCGCCCCATCCAGGCCCAGGTCGCCATCCTCACCGGCCAGCTCACCGCCGCCGCGCGCGCCAGCTACATCGCCGCCCGCGCCGCCGCCACCGCGGCCAGCGCGCGGGCCGCGGCCCTGCTCCGCTACCTGCTGCTGGTCGTGGTGATCGTCGCCGCGATCCTGTTCTACGCCTTCGCCCGGCTCAGCCGGGCCCTCCTCGCCAGCCAGCGCGCCGAGCAGGAGCAGGCCACGTTCCGCCTGCTCGAGCAGGTCCCGGTCGGCATCTTCGTGACGACGCCCGACGGCGCCCCGTACTACGTCAACCGTCACGCCCAGGCCCTGCTCGGCCGCGGCGCCGAGCGCAGCGTCCGGCTCTCGGACCTCAGCCGCACCTACCAGGTCTTCCAGGCCGGCACCGACGAGCCCTACCCCACCGAGCGCACGCCCATCGTGCGCGCGCCCGCCGGCGAGCGCGCCGAGGTGACCGACCTCGAGATCCGGCGCGGCGACGACGTGATCCCCCTGCACGTGGTCGCCGCCCCGGTCCACGGCCAGGACGGCGAGCTGCTCTACGCCGTCGCCGGCTTCCAGGACGTGCGCGAGCTGCAGCGGGTGGCGATGCGCGACACCCTGACCGGCCTCGCCAACCGCGGCGCCGCGCAGCAGGCCTACGCCCGCGAGCGGGCCGCGGCGGCGCGCCTGGGCCAGCCGCTGGCGGTGGCGGTCCTCGACCTCGATCAGTTCAAGGCGGTCAACGACCGCCACGGTCACCGCGCCGGCGACGACGTCCTGCGCCGGGTGGCGGAGACCCTGGTGCGCGCCCTGCGCCGCACCGACCTCGGCGGCCGCTGGGGCGGCGAGGAGCTGCTGGTGCTCCTGCCCGGCACCGAGCTCGCCGGCGCGGCGCGGGCGATCGAGAAGGCGGCCGAGGCGGTGCGCGAGCTGACCTTCACCGGCCAGCGCGGCGCGAGCTTCGGCGTGACGTTCTCCGCCGGCGTCGTGCTCGCGGGCGCGACCGAGTCGCTCGACGAGGTCGTCGCGCGCGCCGACACCCTGCTCTACGCGGCCAAGCGGGCCGGCCGCGACCGGGTGCTGTCGGCGCTGCCCGCGGGCGGCGGCGACGCCGGCGCGTGACCGGCGCGCGGTCGGCCGCGCGATCGGCCGCGGCCGCGGCCGGTGCGGCGTAGGATGTCGCCATGCGCGCGCGCCCGCTCGCCGTCGCGGCCGTCACGGCCCTCGCCACCCTCGCCACCCTCGCCTGCGGCGATCGCCGGGCCGACGGCGGGGGCGGCCTGCCGCCGGCGGAGCGGTGGCAGGCGCCGGCCGGCGGCGACACCGCGGCGGCGCCCCCGCCCGAGACCGCCGACGAGCGCCTGGCCCGCTGCGTCGCCGAGGTCTTCGTGGCCGAGGCCGACCGCGACGGCAACCTGCCCAGCGACGTGCTCCGCGCCTGGCCCGGCGTCGCCGACGCCGACGCCGTCACGCTCCTGCGCGCGCTGGTCGCCGCCGCCGGCCGCCTGGCCACCGCCGACCAGCAGGCGCTCCTGCTCGCCGAGGCCGGGCTGGCCCTGGTCGAGCGGGGCGAGACCCAGACCGCGCGCGCCGCCCTCGACCGCGCCGGGGCGCTGGCCCGGCGCGACGGTCGCGACCGCCGTGAGACCCGCGCCGACCTCGCGGTCGCCGGCGCCGCGCGGGCCTGGGGCCGGCTGGGCGACGACGCGGCGGTGCGCCGCCTGGCGGCGGATCCCGAGGCCGGGCCGTACCTGGCGCGCGGCCTGGTCGAGGGCGGCCACGGCGAGCGCGCCGATCAGGTCCTGGCCGGGCTCGACGCCTCGGGCGCGATCGAGCCGTTCGCCGCCGGCGAGCTGCCCATCGTCGACCTCCTGCGCGGGCGGCCCGAGCGCGCCCGCGCCCGCCTCGCCGCCGTGCCCGCCGACTGGCGCGAGGTGTTCACCCTGCGCCTCGCCACCGCCGCGGTCGAGCACGGCCACGCCGACGCCCGCGCCCTGGTCGCGCAGGCGGCCGGCCTCGTCGACGGCGCCGGCGCGCCGCCCAGCATGGAGCTGGAGCTGGCCCGCCTCGCCCACCTCGTCGGCGACGGCGACGACGCCAGGGCGCGCCGCGGCCGCATCCACCGCGCGATCGCGACCCTCGCCGACGCCGAGCTGGCCCACGTCGCGCTGTGGCGCCTGCACGACCTCGCGCTCGGCGCCGGCGAACCCGCCGAGGCGGCGGCCGTGATCGCCACCCTCGAGGCCCGCGCCGCCCGGCCGTGGATGCTGGCGATGGCGCGCGCCGACGCCCTCGCCCGCGCCGGCGAGCTCGATCGCGCCCTCGACGAGGTCGAGCACCTCGCGCCGTCCCTGCGCCCGCCGCGCGGCGT
This sequence comes from uncultured delta proteobacterium, assembly GCA_900696455.1. GTDB lineage: Bacteria > Myxococcota_A > Polyangia > Haliangiales > Haliangiaceae > UBA2376. The sequence goes on along the minus strand of CAADGB010000167.1, from coordinate 13,544 downwards.
GGTCTACGTCTGGCTCCTCACCCGCCACCTCGCCCGCGGCGCCGGCGAGCGCGACGCCGCCTTCGCGCGCCGCCTCGCCGACCGCGCCTGCGGCTGACGGGACGCGTCGCGCGGGCCGCCCGGCTCAGCCCCGGCGGTGGTGACGCGCTCGCTCGAGGCGCCGCTCGGTGCGGGCCACGTCGCTCACGGCCGCCGGCGCCCCGGCCCCGGCAGCGCCTCGGCGAACCGGGGATCGAGCTTCCAGCCGGGCTCGGGCGGCGTCTCGCCGTCGCGCGGCACGTACGGCGAACGCGCGGTGCGCGTCATCGTGTGGATGTAACGCGGGCAGTTCGGGAACACGCGCTCGACCGCCACCCGCACCACGAGCTGACCGCCCGGCATCGACGCCAGGAGCGGATCGTCGAAGGAGATCCGCGCGCGACCGTGGACCCGGAGCCGGCCGGGCCGCGCCCAGTCGATGAACAGCAGCGCCACCGGCGCGTGGACCAGGAGGTTGCCGAGCGAGCGGAACTGGCCGTTGCCATCGTAGTCGGGCCACGCCAGCTCGGTGTCCGAGACCACGCGGACGAACCCGGGGTCGCCCCCCTTGTACGAGCAATCGGGGTTGCCGGCGGGATCGGCAGTGGCCAGGAAGAACATGTCCGCGGCCTCGACGACCGCGCGATCGCCGGCGGACAGCGCCTCGCGGTAGGTGACGGCCTCGAGCCGATCGGCGATCCGCCGCGAGTCGAACACGTCCTGGAGCTGGCGATGGCCGTCGTGGTAGCTGGTCACCCTGCCATTCTAGGGCGCACGCCCCCGCGCGCGCGCGGGTCCCCGAAAACGAAGATGCGCCCCGTTCGGGGGCGCAGCCTCAGGACCGTGCGAAAGGGGGGACTCGAACCCCCACGGAGTTACCCACTGGAACCTGAATCCAGCGCGTCTACCAATTCCGCCACTTTCGCGAAGGGTTTGGAGTATATAGCGGCGCGCTCCGGATGCAAGAGGGGACCGACGATTTTCTGTACGAGCCACCGTCGGTGAATCGTCGAATGCGTGCGCGCGCGCGTGCGATCGGCGCTCGGCGGTGCGGCGGTGGCTTTACTCCGCCACCTCCCACGGCATACCATCGAAAGCGCTCGGGATTCGCATGGCCAAGCTGATCGTCATCTCGGGAGACGAGCGCCAGGAGTTCGAGCTGGGGGCCTTCAACACCCTCGGCCGTCATCCCGACAACACCATCCAGATCCTCGACCGGATCATCTCGAAGGAACACGCGCAGATCCAGCGCTCGGGCGACGGGCGCTACCTCCTGCGCGACCTGCGCTCGCTCAACGGGACCTTCTACCGTGGCGAGCGTGTGGGCGAGCACTACCTGCAGGACGGGGACGAGGTCACGATGGGGTCGACCCGGATCCTGTTCGTCGACCGCCCCAGCCAGCAGGAGCCCCTGCACCGGGTCACGATCGCGCCCGGCCTGACCGAGAGCCACATCCGGCAGCGCATCCAGGCCTCGACCGGCGACTTCATGCAGGAGCGCCAGATCACCGACGAGAAGGTCCTGCGCCGCGACTACGAGCGCCTGCGCATCGGCCACGAGCTGGCCCGCGCCGTCGGCAGCGAGCTCGACCTCGAGAAGCTCCTGCCCAAGATCCTCGACAAGGCCTTCGAGCTGGTCGGCGCCGACCGCGGCGCGATCCTGCTCATGGACGATCGCGGCGAGCTGGTGCCGCGCTACGTCAAGACCCGCAACGGCAAGGGCGACACCAACATCGTCCTGTCGCGGACGGTGATGGCCGAGGTCACGACCAACCGGGCCGCGGTGCTGTCGTCGGACGCGACCATGGACTCGCGCTTCAGCGGCGCCCACTCGATCATCATGCAGGGCATCCGCTCGACGATGACCCTGCCGCTCTTGCACGGCAGCGACCTGCTCGGGCTGATGCACCTCGACTCGCTCTTCACTTCCAACGCCTTCACCGAGAAGGATCTGCAGATCTGCACCGGCATGGCGGCGCAGGCGGCCATCGCGATCCAGAACGCGCGCCTGGCCAGCCGCATCGAGAAGGAGGCCCAGACCCGGGCCCAGATCTCGCGCCTCATCCCGCCCTCGGTCGTCGAGCAGGTGGTCAAGGGCGAGCTCACGATCGAGAAGGGTGGCCGGCTGTCCGAGATCACGATGCTGTTCTCGGACATCCGCGGCTTCACGACGATGTCCGACGGCCGCCCGCCCGAGGAGGTCGTCAACACCTTGAACGAGTACTTCGAGGTGATGGTCGACGTCCTGTTCCAGTACCAGGGCACGCTCGACAAGTTCGTCGGCGACGAGATCATCGGCCTGTTCGGCGCGCCCATCCCCCTCGACGACGCCCCGTTCAAGGCCGTGGCCTGCGCGCTGATGATGATGCAGGGCCTCGAGGAGTTCAACCGGACCCGCGCCGCCGAGGGTCAGTTCCCGATCCGGATCGGCATCGGCATCAACACCGGCAACGTCATCACCGGGTCGATCGGCTCGACCCGCGCCCTCCAGTACACCGCGATCGGCGACGCCATGAACGTCGCCTCGCGCCTGGTCAACGTCGCCAGCTCGGGCGAGGTCATCATCTCCGAGAACACGTACCGCTACGTGGCCGATCGCATCGACGCCACCGCCCTGCCCCCGGTCAAGGTCAAGGGCAAGGCCGAGGAGCTCAAGGTCTACCGCGTCAACGGCCGGATGCAGCGCCAGATGCCGTCCATGTCGGAGTGGGCGGGCCCCACCAAGGCGTGAGGGCGGTGCGGGGCGGGGGCGTCGGCTGCGGTGCCCGGTGGCTTCGTTGCTGGGCCCCTCCCTCGTCCTCACGTACGTGAGGACGCTCCGGCTCGGGTCCCTCCCAGCGCCTCGCCACCGGGCATCCTCGCGCGACGCGGGGAGACCTCCCACGTCGCGCCCGCGCAGAGGCGACGCGGGGAGACCTCCCACGTCGCCGCCCGAACCGAACCGGCTGCGGGCCGAGGGCCCGGCGCCGCCCCCGGTCAGCCGATCGTCACGCCCATCTGCTGGCGGACGGCGAAGTACTCCTCGCTGATGGAGTAGAGGACGAGCTCCTTGATCTTGTCCTTCACCTGCGGGCCGCCGACGGTGACCGGCTCGGCCGAGACCATGCGCGAGGCGACCTCGAGGTCGCCGCACACCACGAAGCCGGCGCGGTGCGAGGTCGCGTCGACGGCGTGGCCCCACTTCGCCAGATCGACCTGGGGCGCGGCCTGGATGAAGCGCTGCACCACCGCGGCGAGCTGCTCGAAGACCGCCGGGTTGAGCCGGCGCTGGATCTCGGGCGCGTACTGCTGCGCCACCATCGGCCCGACGTCGGGCGGCAGCGGGAAGTCGCGGCGCACCAGGTAGATGGCCGAGAGCAGCGCCACCTTGAGCTCGGTGTTCGTGGGCAGGAGCAGCTTGAGGTAGTACTCCGGCCGCATGAACGTGAGCCGCCGCGCCGACAGGAACGCGATCTCGCGCTCGGTCTTGCCCTGCAGCAGGTGCGGCCGGACCACGAACGCCGGGCACAGCTCGTTCTTCTCGGCGAAGTTGGCGAGCTGGATGTCGGCGGGCTTGGCGTCCTCGATGAGGAACACCTCGGGCACCGGCACGCCCAGGACCTGGGCCACGTAGTAGAAGAGCTTGGAGAACATGAGCTGGTCGGTGGCCAGCTGCCGCTTGTCCTTGCGCTTGAGGCCGAGCTCCTTGTGGGGGTAGGCCTTGAACGCCGCCACCCCGCTCCACACCGCGCCCAGGATGGCCGAGATGTAGCGGTTCTCGTCGGGGTGCACCAGCTTGCCCCACGAGTCCGGCGTCATGATCGACTTGGCCTTGACCAGGCCGCGCGGCTTGTACTGCTCGTAGAACTGGAGCTGCTCGGGGTCCGCCTTCTTGAGGAAGGCCAGGGTCGCGCACATGCACCAGGTCTTGTCGTACTGGTGGGCGTCCTTGTAGATGCCGTACAGCGCCTTGTACGAGTCGTACTTGAACGGCTCGTCCCGCAGCATCTTCATGTGCACGGCGACCGCCTTGTCGGCGTAGTCGGCGCCGGCGCGGACGTAGAGCTCGGCCAGGATCTCGGCGCGGTCCTTGTTGCCGTGATCGAGCTCCTGCGCGACCTCGAAGGCCTGGATCGCGCTCTGGAAGTGCTGCAGGCGCGAGCGATAGATCTCGCCCAGGGCGTGCAGCAGGTCGACCCGCAGCTTGTGGTAGACGTCGGCCTCGCCGCCGTCCTGCTGGGGCAGGCGCTTGACCATCGCCCGGTAGGCGCGCTCCTGCGCCTTCCAGTCCTTCTTGGTGGTCAGGATCTTGTCGATGGCCTCGAACGCCTTGAGGGCGCGCGGCAGGTACGACTTGGGCAGCCGGGCCGGGTCGGCGAAGAAGCTGTCGAGCGACTGGTTGTAGAAGTCGATGGCCTCGTCGGTGGCCTTGAGCTCGTCGCGCGCGATCGTGCCGGCGGCCAGGTAGTAGCTGCCCTTGCGCACCGGCTCGCTCTCGAGCGCGATGAAGCGCTCGATGGTCTCGACGACCTTCTTCCACTGCTTGGTCTCGGTGTAGAGGTCGAGGACCTTCTGCAGGAGCGAGTGGTCGTCGGGCGCGACCTCGACCGCCTCCAGGTAGGCGGCGATCGCCTTCTGCGAGTTCTGGAGCCGGTCGTGGTAGATGTTGCCGATCTCGGACAGGAGCGCGATCCGCTCCGCGTCACTCGCGGTCGCCATCAGGCTGCGCTTGGCGTGGACCACCGCCTCCCAGTCGTTCTGGGCGCTCTGCAGCGCGACCACGGCCTCCAGGGTGTCGCGGTGGGTGGGCTCGATCTCGAGCGCCTTCTCGAACATGTTGAGCGCCTTCTTGCGCTCACCCAGGTTCTGGCGAACCATGCCCAGCCGGTAGTAGATGCGGACGACCTCGCGCTCGGCCTGGCTGTCCCGGTGCTGGACGAGGATCGTCTGGTAGATCTTCCCCGCCGCGTCCCACTCGTTCATCTTGAACAGCAGGTCGGCCCGGCCGATCAGCGTCGGCAGATAGGTCGAGTCGATGTTGTAGGCGGCCTCGTAGTGACGGAGCGCCCGGTCGTGGTCGCCGAGCTCGTCGGCGGTGCGCGCCGCCCGGTAGTACAGCTCGTTGAGCGTGCGCGGATCGGGTCGGGTCTGGCCGACCTTGCGCACCAGCATCTCGATCACCGGAGCCAGCGGGGCCCACTCCTCGTTCTCGAAGTAGAGCTCGGCCAGCGGCTTGCCGGCCTCGACGTGCTCGGGATCGAGGGCGATGACGGCGGCGTACAGCTCCTTGGCCGCCTGCACGTCGTGCAGGCGCTCGTGGTAGATGCGCGCCGCCTCGTGCAGCAGGCGGACCTTGTCGAGGACCACCGGCGTCACGTTCTCGGCCCGCACCATCATCTGCGCGGCCTTGAGCCAGTCGCCACGGTCCGAGTACAGCCGGGTCAGCGCCTCCATGCTGGCGACGTGGCCCGGATCCACGGCCAGGCCGCGCAGGAAGTTGGCCTCGGCGCCGGCGGCGTCGCCGACCTGGCCGTACTGGACGCGACCGATCCGGCAGTAGAGATCGACCTGCTTGCGCGGCTCGCCGGTCAGGGTCACCGCCTGCGTCATCACGTCGATGGCGCGATCCCACTCCTGGATCCGCTCGTAGAGGCGGCCGAGGGCGTCGAGGGCCCGCGGCTCGTCGGGGTCGAACGACAGCACGTCGGTGTAGGCCTCGATCGAGCGATCGAAGTCCTGGAGCTGCTGCTCGTAGACCGCGCCCATCGCGCAGTACAGGTCGACCCGGGTCGCGACGTCGGTGGTGTGGTCGATGTGGTTGCGGTAGGTCTCGACCAGGGCCTCCCAGCGCCCGGCCTGGTGGTAGATGCGGGCGAGCTCGCGGTAGGCGCCGTAGTTGCGCGGATCGAGGGCGACGATCTTCTCCAGGCACTCGGCGGCGCGGTCGAGCTTGCGGAAGCGCTCCTCCCACGCCGAGGCCATGCGCTCGTACAGCGACACCCGCTCGGAGTCGGTGGGCGAGGCGTCGAGCTGGGCCTCGAGGACCTCGAGGTACTTCTCCGACTGATCGGTCTTCTCGTAGAGCTGCTCGAGCGCCCGCAGCGCCGGCAGGTTCGACGGGTCGACCTCGAGGACGCTCTGGTAGCTGGCGATCGCCGGCCCACCGTCGTGGAGCCGCAGGTCCCAGATCTGGCCGATCTCCAGGCGCAGGCGGATGACCTCGGCGTCGTCGCCCTCCCCGGCGGCGACCAGGGTGGCGCGCCGGCCGAGGACGTCGATCAGCGGCTCCCACATCTGGTGGAAGCGGTACAGGCGATCGAGGGCGGCCAGCACCGGCATCGACGACGGGTTGTTGGCCATCGCCTGCTGGTAGGCGCCGATGGCCTGCCCTTGGTCCATGAGCTGGTTCTCGAGCAGCTCGCCCAGCGCGAAGTAGACGTCCGAGCGCCGCGCCGGATCCTGCTCGCTGGCGGCCTGCCGCGACAGGGTCTCGACCAGCTCGCCCCACGAGCCCCGCTTGCGCTGCAGCTCGGACAGGGCGGCCAGGGCCCCGACGTGGGCGGGATCGATGCGCAGCGCCTGCTGCACCGAGTGGATCGCGTACTCGATGTGGGCCAGGTGCTCGCCGTACCAGCGGCCGATCTTCACCCACAGGTCGGCGGCCTGGCCGCGGTTGGTCGACTCCAGGTCGCGGACCTGGTTGGTGTACTCGCCGAGCAGCTCCTGCCAGCGGTTGGTGGCGGTGGCCAGGCGCTCGAGCTCGCGCGCGGTCGCCTCGTGCGAGAAGTCGCGCTTGAACGCCTCCTCGAGGATGACGTAGGCGTTGTCCTGGTCGCCCAGCTCCTCCTCGTAGATCTTGGCGACCTGGCCGAGCAGCGTGATCTGCTCCTGGACGTCGTCGCGTAGCCCGGCGCGCTCGAGCAGGATCTCGGCGAGCTGCTCCCACTTGTACTGCTGGCGGTAGATGGCCTCCAGCCGCTCCGAGGCGGTGACGTTGGTGACGTCGAGGGCGCGGATCCGCTCGTAGACCTCGGCGGCCTTGTCGAGCTCCTCGACCTTCTCCTCCCAGGTGGCGGCGGCCTGCAGCAGGTTCTCGATGCGCTGCGCCGGGTCCTCGAGGACCAGGGCCCGCTTCTCGAGCACCTCGATCGCCTCCTCCCAGCGCGCCTCGCGCGTGAACAGGCCCTCGAGCGCCGCCATCGCGCGGAAGTCGCTGGCGTCGATGGCCAGCACCGCGCGCCAGGCGTCGACCGCCTCGTCGACCCGGCCCAGCACGTCGCCCTCGAGGCGACCGAGCTCGGCGTACAGCTCGATGACCTGATCCTCGTCGAGCTGACCCTGCTCCTGCCCGACCTCGATGATGCGGCGCAGGGTCTGCGCCAGCTCGTCCCAGCTCTGGAGCGAGCGGTAGAGCTCGGCCAGGGCGCGCAGGGTCTCGAGGTCCGCCGGATCGATGCGATCGGCGCACAGCCAGGCGTCGAGCGCCGAGCGCTCGCGCCCCAGCTTCTCGGCCCACACCCGCCCCAGGCGCTTGTAGAGCACGATCTGCTCGCCGTCGCTGGCGGCGACCGCGACCTGGCGCTCGAGGGTCTCGACCAGCTCGTCCCAGCGCTCGCGGCGGACGTGGAGCTCCGCCATGGCGCCCAGCGCGAGCTGGTCCTCGCTGCGGATGTCGAGGACCTTGTTCCACAGGTCGACGGCGCGCCCCTCGTCGTGGAGCGCCTCCGACGAGACCCGGGCCATGCGGGCGTAGGTGTCCGCCAGCTCGTCGTCGCCGGCGGCGACGTCGATCAGCTTCTCGTAGGTGTCGTACAGCTCCTTCCAGGCCTCGCGCCGGAAGTAGATGGCCTCCTCGGCCTCGAGGGCGCGCCGGTTGCGGCTCTCCTGCTCGAGGACGGCGTGGTAGCAGGCCAGGGCCTCGTCGAGGTCACCCAGGGCGTCGGCGAAGATCGCGCCGCGCCGGAACCACAGCTCGAGCTGCTCGTCGGGATCGAGCGTGATCTCGATGCGGCGGCGCAGCACCTCGACCAGCTCGTCGTACATGCCGGCGCCGAGGTACAGGCGATCGAGCGCCGCCAGGGCGTCGGGATCCTTGGCCTCGATCTCCAGCACGCGCAGGTGGGTCTCGACCGCGCGGTGGGCGTCGCGCAGCTCGACCTCGTGGACGCGCGCCAGGCGCAGGAGGGTCACCCGCCGCACCTCGCGATCCTGGTGACGCTCGAGGGCGCGGGTGTAGACCGCGACCAGCTCGTCCCAGCCCGCGGTCTCGCGGGCGAGGCGCTCGGCCTCCTCGACCGCGTGCTCGTTGCGCGGGTCCTCGACCACGGCCTCGCCCCACCACGTCGACGCCCGCTGCGGGTCGTAGAGGCGGGTCTCGGCCAGCCCGGCCAGCCGCTGGTACATGGCCGTGCGGTCCGCCGGCACCGCCAGCTTGCCGAGCTGGACCTCGTAGATGCGGTGCAGCTTCTCGAACTCGCCCGCGGTCTCGTACAGGGGCTCGAGCACCTGGCCGATCTCGAGCTGGAAGTGGCCGTCGAGGAACATCAGCTCGAGGGCGGCCAGGGTCGGCTGGTGATCGGGCGACCCGGTGAGGATCTCGCGGTAGACCTCGATCGCCGCCCGCTTGTCGTCGAGCGGCTGCTCGAGGGTCTGGCCCAGCCGGAACTGGAGCGCGACCACCTCGTCGTCGGCCTCGGCGAGCTGGATCTCGCGGCGCAGGATCTCGGCCAGCTCCTTCCAGCGCGAGGTGCCGGTGTAGAGCCGATCGAGGGCGAGGACCGCCGGCTTGTTGTCGAACTCGACCTCGAGGATGCGCCGGTGGGTGGCGATCGCGCGGTCGACGTCGGTCAGCTCCTGCTCGTAGACGCGGGCCAGCCGGGTCAGGAGATCGACCTGGCGCGGCACGTCGAGCGACTTGTCGGCCTCCTGCGAGTAGAGCGCCGCCAGCTCCGACCACTGGCCGGTGAGGTCGGCCAGGCGCTCCAGGTGCCCCAGCGTCAGCTCGTTGCCGGCGTCGTCGCGCAGCGCCCGCGCCAGGGCGGCGAAGGCGGCGCGCGGATCGTCGAGCCGCTGCTCCTGCAGCGCGGTGACGCGGTGGAGGAGCTCGACCCGGGCCGGCGGATCCTCGGTGTGGGCGACGATGACCTCGAGGACCTCGACCAGCTTGGCGAACTCGCCGGTCACCTCGTAGATCGGCTCGAGCACGCGGGCGGCCAGGACCGGCTCGCCCTCCTTCTTCTTCACCAGCCCGTCGAGGGCGGCCAGGGTCTCGCCGTGGGACGGCTCGAGCTCGAGGGCCTCGCGGTAGCTCTCGATGGCGCGCGCCTGATCGCCGAGCCGGGTCTGCCAGAGCTGGCCGATGCGGTACTTGAGGGCGACCGTGCGGGCGCTGTCGCCGCCGAGCTCGGCCAGCTCGACCTGCTTCTCGAGGTTGGCGAGCAGATCGTACCAGCGCTCGCCGGCGCCGTAGAGCCGATCGAGGGCGACGATCGCGTCCTCCTCGTCGGCGTCGATGTCGAGGATCGCCTGGTAGGTCTCGATCGCCTTGCCGACGTCCTTGAGCTCCTGGTCGTAGACCTGGCCCAGGACGTGGAGCATCCGCGCCTTCTCCTGCGGATCCTCGGCCAGATCGGCCTTCTTGGCGTACACGTCCTTGAGCGGCTCCCAGCGCTCGAGGCGCACGTAGAGCCGCTCGAGGGCGTCCATCGCCGGCAGATCGACGTCGTCGATCGTCAGCACGTGGCGGAAGGTCGCGACCGCGGCGTCGGCGTCGGACAGGACCTCCTCCTCGATCTGGGCGGCGCGGTAGAGCAGCCGCTTGCGCTCGGCCAGGTCGAGCAGGATCTCGGCCTTGCGCTTGAGGGCGCCGACCAGCCGCGGCCAGTCGCCGTTGCGCTCGTGGATGGCCTGGATCGCGCTGGCCGCCTCGACCGAGCCCGGCGCCACCGCGAGCACGCGCTCGTAGGTGCCGACCGCGCTGGGATCGTCGCCCAGCTCCAGCTCGTGGATCTGCGCGACCTTGAACAGGAGCGCGACCTTGAGGTCCTCCTCGCCGGCCTCGCGGGCGACCTGATCGTAGAGCGCGACCAGATCCTTCCACCGCGACTGCACCCGGGCCAGGCGCTCGAGCTGCTGCTGGGTGGCCTCGTGGCGCGGATCCTCGCGCACGGCGCGGGCGTGGGTGTCGAACGCCTTGCCCGGATCGTCGCCGCCGACCTCGTAGAGCTCGGCGATCTCGTGCAGGAGCTCGATCTTGCGGACCGGATCGAACGCGTGCCGGACCATGATCTCGTAGACGCCGACCTGCTTGGCCCAGTCGCCGGCCGCCTTGTAGATGGGCTCGAGGATCGTGGCGATCGTCAGCTCGTGCTCCTTGCCGGCGGGCTGGCCGAGCAGGCGCTCGAGCGCGCCGACGGCGTCGCCGTTGCGCGGATCGAGATCGAGGACCTGACGGTAGGTCTCGACCGCCTGCGCCAGCTCGCGCAGGTGGGTCTCGCGGAGCTGGGCGAGGCGGACCAGGAGCACCACCCGCTGCCGGTCGGCGTCGGGCTCGTCGCCGATCAGCACCAGCTGGCGGCCGAGGTTGTCGCCGAGGTCCTGCCACTGCTGGCTGCCGACGTAGAGGCGATCGAGGGCCCGCAGCGCGGCCAGGTTGTCGCCGTCCTGGGCCAGCACCTCCTGGTAGGCGCGGATGGCCTCGGCCGGCTGCTCCAGCATCTCCTCGTGGATCGAGGCGATCTGGAAGAGGATGCGCAGCCGGTCGTCGGGATCGTCGGCGATCTCGGCCTTGCGGCGGTAGACCTCGAGCAGCTCGCCGTACGCCTCGTCGCGGGCGAAGATGGCCTCGAGGGCGGCGAGCGCCTCGAGATCGTCGGGCTCGCGCTCGAGCGCCTTCTTGAAGAACGTGACCGCCAGCTCGCTCTGGCCGAGCCGCTCCTCGTACGAGCGCGCGACCTTGATCGCCAGCTCGTGGGCGAGGTGCGGATCGAGATCGCGCGCCAGCGCGCCCTCGAACAGCGAGGTCAGCCGTGGCCAGCCGTCGTCGAGGAGGCTGGCCAGGTCCTCGAGCTCGCGCTTGGCGCCCTCGACCGACGGGTCCTCCTTGAAGGCCCGGGCGTAGGCGCCGAACGCGCGCTCGGTGTCGCCGAGGCGGGTGCGCTCGAGCTCACCGACGCGCATGAGCAGGCCGACCCGACGCAGGCGGTCCTTCTCGGCGGCGACCTGGATCTCGTGGACGCCGACCAGCGCCCGCCACTCGCCGAGCTGCTCGTAGATGGGCTCGAGGATCGCGGCCGCGGTCAGCTTGTGCGCGTCGTCGCCCAGCCGCGCCTCCAGCCGGGCCCGGGCGCCGGCGTGGCCGGCGTCGAGGTCGAGCAGATCGCGGTAGACCTCGATCGCGCCGGCGGCGTCGGCGAGGTGCTGCTCGCGGACCTGGCCGAGCCGGAACTTGAGGTCGAGGTGGCGCGCCCGATCGTCGTCGGGCCCGATCACCGTGAGCTGGCGCGACAGGACGTCGGCCAGCTCCGGCCACTGCTGGTTGCGCAGGTAGACCCGGTCGAGGGCCGACAGCGCGCGCGGATCGTCGCCGACGGCGTCGACGATGCCCTTGTAGGCGGCGACCGCGCGGGCGTCGTCCTTGACCTCGTCCTCGTAGAGCTGGCCGACCTTGGCCTGGATCTCGACCCGCTCGTCGACGTCGGTCGAGAGCTCGAGCTTCTTCTGGTAGATGTCGAGCAGGGCCTGGAACTGCCCCTTGCCCAGGAACAGGCGCTCGAGGGCGTCGAGCGCGGTGTCGACCATCTCCGGGTTGCCGGGATCGAGCTCGACGATCGCGCGGTTGAGCTCCAGGGCGCGGTCGTGCTGCCCCAGCTCCTTCTCGAGGGCGCGCGCCATCACCGCCATCAGCGGCAGCGCGTCGCGGCGATCGCCGAACTTCGCCAGCGACGCGCCGTAGGCGTCGACCAGCTCCTGCCAGGCGCCGGTCTCGGCGGCCAGGCGCTCGAGCTCGGCCCGGATCGACTCGGCCTCGTGGTCCTCGGCGTGGGCGCGCAGCCACCAGCCGAAGGCCGCGCCCTTGTCGCGCAGCTTCTCCTCGTTGTACTCGGCCAGGCGCTCGATGCGCTCGCGGCGCAGCGACCGGTCGTCGGTGGCGCGGAGCTGGATCTCGAGCACGCCGACCAGCTTCTTGGGATCGCGGCCCGCCTCGTACAGCGGGATCAGGGCCTCGGCCGCGGCCAGGTTGTGCTCGTCGAGCGACAGCACCTTCTCGAAGGCGCGCATCGCCCGGTCGGCCTTCTGCAGCTCGTCGCGGTAGAGGACGGCGATCTTGCCGGCCAGCTCCAGGCGGTGCGGCTCGGGGCCGGCCTCGACCTCGCGCTCGAGCACGCGCACGTACTCCTCGAGCTTGCCGCGGGTGCGGTAGAACTCCTCGAGCTCGTCCCAGCGCGCGTCCTGGACGTAGAGCTTCTTGAGCGCGTCCTGGGCGCGGCGGTTGTTCTCGTCGACCGCCAGCAGGCGCTGCCAGGCGTCGATCGCCTTGCCGGTGTCCTCGAGCTTCTCGGTGTAGAGCAGGCCCAGGCGCTGCAGGGCGTCGGCCCGGGTCTTGTCGTCGCTGGCGATCTCGGCCTGGCGGGCGGCGACCGCGGCCAGCTTGTCCCACTCCTTGTTGCGCTCGTAGAGCTTGCCCAGCTCGGCCAGCGCCTCCTCGTGGGTGGGCTCGACCTCGACGACCTTCTCCCACCAGTAGACGCAGACCTCGGGCTTCTTGACCTTGGTCGCCGCCATGCGGGCGACGTCGATCGTGAGCTCGGCGCGGCGATCGGCGGGGGCGCGATCGATCTCGGCCTCGCGCAGCTTGATGAGCTTCTCCCAGTCGCGGCGCTTCTCGTAGACCTGCAGGAGGTGGCCGATGGCCTGCTCGTTGTCGGGATCGAGCTCGAGCACGCGCTCGAAGGCCTTGATGGCCTCGGCCTGGTTGGAGAACCGCTCCAGGTACAGGTTGGCGATCTGGAGGTAGACCGTGGCCCTGTCCGGCCCCTGGGCCAGGCGCTCGGCGCGATCGGTCAGGACCTTGACCAGATCCGGCCAGCGCTTCTTGCCCTCGTACACCGCGGCGAGCTGATCGTACGCGTCGGCGTCGGGCTCGTGCTGGAGCGCGGCCTGGAGCGCGGCGATGACCTGGTTCTCGTTGTTGAGCTTGCCGTAGGCGTGGCCGAGCTCGCGCAAGGCGAGCGCCTTGTCGGCCGGCGTCTGCGCCGCCTTGGCCTCCTCGTCCTTGAGGGCCTCGACGAGCTGCTGCCAGGCGCCGGCCTCGCGCAGGACGCGGGCCAGCTCGCGGCGGGGCGTGAGCAGGGTCGGGTGCGCGGCGACGACGGCCTTCCACGCGCCGGCGCCCTTGTCGGCGCCACCCTCGGCGGCCCTGGCGGCGGCCATGGCGGCGTCGACGTCGGCGGGGAGCTCCTCCACCCGCGGCGCGGGCCGGACGGCGGCCGGCGCGGCAGGCGCAGGCGCGGCGGGCGCAGGTGCGGCGGCCACCGGCGGGGCGGCCG
>CAADGB010000166.1 GCA_900696455.1 uncultured delta proteobacterium | reverse complement strand
GCGATGATCCACACCGTCCGCGCCGAGTCGCTGGCCCGCTGGTCGGCGGCGGCCAGCGCCGCGGCCAGCTCGGCCTCGAGCTCGGCGGTGGACACGCCCAGCCGGAGCTGGCCGACGACGCCGTCGCCCAGCCGGATCGCGGTGGCGTAGATCCAGTCGGGCCGGTCGGCCGCCACCGGCTCGCGCTCGACCAGGCCGGGCCGGGTCCGGGTGTCGGCGAACCGCGAGAAGTCGAGCTCGGGCGCGCCGTCGGAGGCGTGGATGACCTCGCCGGTGGGGGTGCCCACGACCACCCACTGGATGCGGGGGTACTCCTTCAGCTTGGCGCTCACCAGCGGGGCGACCTCGCCGAACGCCTGCTGGGCCAGGGGGATGGCCGCCGCCGCCGCGATGGCGCTGGCGACCAGCTCGCTCTCCCGCTTGATCGCGTCGTTGCCCGACGCCCGGCGCGCCGCGCCCTCGGTGCGCGCCAGGCCACGGACGTTCTCCGAGCCGAAGTACGCCGAGGCCCCGACCGCGGCGGCGACCACCACCGAGGTGGTGAGCATGAGCTTGACCGAGAGCGGCACGGCGGCGCGCTCCCCGCGGGTGGGGACCCCCATGGTGCGATCCTCGGGACGATGTACGTGGATGTCAACCCTCGCCGGTGACATTGCCCCGACCGGTCTCGCGCATCCGCGTGACGGCGGCGGCGAACAGCGCCTCGAGCGCGTCCGGAACGTCGCCGCCCTCGAGCAGGCGCAGCGCGGCCGCCACCGCCTCGATCGTCGACACCTGCTCCGGCCGCGGCGCCTTGCGCATGCGCGCCGCGCCACCCGTGGTGGCCAGCGCCAGCACCGGCAGGCCGCGCAGCGCCGGCAGCCGCTGCCGCATGCGGCGCGCCTGGTGCCAGGTCGCGTCGAGGAACACCAGCGCGCGCGGCCTGGGCGCCGGCGGCGCCGACCACGGCTCGCCCTCGGGGTACACCAGCCAGGTGTCGGGGCCGAGCTCGAGATCGAGCCCGCGGCGCCCGGGCCCGGACACGTCGCGCAGCACGCTGCCGGCCAGCGCCAGGTGGACGAGCCGCCCCGAGTTGCTGGCGCGGAGCCGCTCGGTGTGGTGGCGGAGGAGGATGACGCGGGTCGCGGTCTCGAGCCGAGGGACCGCCGGGCACAGGCAGTGCTCGAGGCGGAACAGGCAGCGAGGGCAGCGTCCGGGCGGGACCGACACGGGGAGGGGCGTGTAGCACATCGCCGGCGCGCGCCGGGCGGCGGCCCTCGCTCCCGTCGGCCGAGGGCCCACCTCCGGATCGCGACAGCGGTGTCCGGAACCGCGCCTCGGCCCGGCCAGACGCTGCCAGGTGTCGCGGGCTTGCGGGTGGCACCGCGGTTGCTTTGGGATGGAGCCATGCTCGCCGCCCGCACCCTCGCCGCCGGAGCCGCCCTCCTCCTCGCCGTCGCCGCCGCCCCCCGCCTGGCCGCGGCCGACGGCAGCTACTTCACGATGGGCGTGGGCCCGGGCGACGTGAGCGACCAGCTCCGTCAGTACACCGACACCACCGTCCGCATCCGGCTCGGCTTCGGCCACCGCGTCGGCAACCTCGCGGTCGAGGGCTTCCTCGCCGGCGACATCTTCGACGATCGCATGATCACGGAGGCGACCTCGGTCGGCGTCGACCTCAAGTACCTCCTGCCGCTGTCGGAGCACCTCCAGGGCTACGTGCGCGGCAGCGCCAGCCGCATGAGCACCCGGCTCGGCGGCGACGGCTACGGGTACGGCGCCCCCGACTGCTACGGCTGCAGCTCCGGCCGCGACTACGCCGGCCGCGGCCTCGGCGCCGGCGCCGGCCTCCAGCTCCGCGGCAAGGTGCGCGCGATCGGCTTCCTGTACTGGCCGCTCTTCTTCGTCCCGGCCGGGCCCAAGGTCAACGACGCGCTCTACGTCGACCACGGCCTCGACTTCTACCGCCTCCACCCCGGCGATGCCGGCGGCCCCACCGTCGACGCCAAGCTCTCCCGCTGGACCTTCGGCTTCCACGTCGGCCAGGACTTCTGCCCCGCGTGCGCCGTCGGGCGACGCCGGACTCGGCCGGGCGCGACCGCGTCGCGCCGCCCCTCGGGACCCGACGCGACGCCGCTACCGGCAGCAGCGGAAGCCGACGTTGGGGAAGAAGAAGCTGTCGTCGGCCAGGGTGAAGGCGAGCCCGCAGCTGATGCCGGCGGCCTCGTTGTTGGAGGCGCCGCCGCGGATGGGGTTGGCGCCGGGCTGGCGGGCCAGCGTCCACTCCTTGACGTTGCCGCTCAGGTCGTTGACGCGAGCGGTGGCCGCGCCCCAGTCGGCGTAGCAGCTCGCCCGATCGCCGCCGATCAGGATGTCGTCCTGATCACCGGGCAAGGCCAGATCGGTGTCGTGGTCGTCCTCGTTGCAGACCCCTGGCTGATGGACGGTCGGGTTGGTCGCATACGACCAGGTGCCGCCGCCGGGGCGGACCTCGGTCGGTGCCGTGGTCGAGCTCGAGCGGGTGACGACGATGGCGTCGACCTTGACGCCGTCGGTCTGCATCCACACGCTGACGTAGCGGGGGCCGAGCGCCGTCACGTTGATCGCGGCGGTGCGCCGCCACTCCCAGGCGTTGTTGATGGTGGCATCGAGCGACTGGGTCGCCGCTCCCGGCAGCGTGGCGTTGATCCCGACGTGGACGTCGTCGTCGCTGTTGCTGGGGCCGTACATCCGCACCCAGACGTAGTGGTTGCCGGTCTGGGTGAAGTCGACGAGGTAGTCGAGCCGCGGCGACTGGCCGGGCGCGTTGCTCTGGTTGACGCTGGCGCCGGTGTTGGGCGACGCCCGCATCGCCGAGATCCCCGAGTACCCGACCGGCGCACGATCCGGCACCCACGCTCGCGTCACCCCGCCGGCGGTCCCGGTCGCGATCGAGGTGTAGTCCTCGGCCTCGAGGAAGAGGTAGCCGTTGTTGGTGGCCGGCTCGGTGACCGGGTACGTGGTCTTGCTCACCACCGAGCAGGCGCGATGCCAGTCCTGCTCGCTGCACAGGTCGCCGCCGATGGCCTGGCAGGCCGCGCGCGCCTCGCCGTACCGGACGCTGGTCCACGGCAGGACGCCGGGCTTGGAGCAGGCGCGCGCGGTGACGTCACCCTGGGTGGCCGCGCTGGCGTCGGGGCGCGACGCCTCCCAGCGCATGATCTGGCGGCCGCCGCCGATCGAGACCCAGTCCTGCGCCGCGTCGTCGTCGACGACGCCGTTGCAGTCGTTGTCGAGGTTGTCGCACAGCTCGGCCGACGGCGGCTGGCCGGGCGTGGTGATGTCGCACACCACCGGCCCGGTGGGATCGCCGGGGTCGCAGACGAAGGTGCCGGTGCCGCGGCAGACGCCGACGCCGCTGTCGCCGCACGCCTGGCCGACCAGGGGGTGGCCCTCGTCGATCCGGCCGTCGCAGTCGTTGTCGATGCCATCGCACGCCGTCTCGGGGACGATGTCGCCGCTGGCGTCGGTCGACACGTCGGGGCCGTAGACGCAGTCCCAGCCGCTGGCGGTGCAGGTGGCGACCGTGCCGGCGCAGGCGCCGTCGGGATCGCAGATGGCGGGCGCGATCAGCCCCTCGTCGATCTCGCCGTCGCAGTCCTCGTCCTGCAGGTTGCAGGCCTCCTGCGGCCCCTGGTAGTTGCACGCATACTCGCAGCCGTTGCCGACCTCGCCGTCGATGTCGTAGCGCCCGCTGGTGCAGCTCCGGACCGTACAGTCGCCGGCGGCGCAGCCGGCGATCGCGAACGGGACCGTGCACACGACGTTACAGGCGCCGCAGTTGCGGGGGTCGTTGTCGAGGTCGAAGCCGTTGGTGGGGTTGCCGTCGCAGTCGCGATCCAGGGCGTCGCACTGCTCGAGGGTGGGGCCGACGTACCCGACGCACACCGTGCCGCCGCCGGCGCACATGAGCGAGCCGAAGCTGCACTCGCCGAGGTCGGTGGCGCCGCACGAGCCCAGCGACCCCAGCCCCTCGTCGAACTGGCCGTCGCAGTCGTTGTCGAGGCCGTCGCACAGCTCGGGGTCCTGGCCGACCGCGCCGACCGCGCCGATGCACTGGACGCTGCCCCCGCTGCACAGCGTCAGGCCGGCCACGCACTCGCCGACGTCGGTGCCGCACGGCACGCCGCCGCCGGGGTTGCCCTCGTCGGTGTCCCCGTCGCAATCGTCGTCGACGTCGTTGCACTGCTCGGCGCTGGCCCCGACGCCGGTGCAGCGCAGCACGCCGCCGTTGCACTCGTAGACGCCGGCGGTGCAGGCGCCGACGTCGGTGCCGCAGGCCACGCCGACCTGGGGCACGTCCTCGTCGATCGTGCCGTCGCAGTCGTCGTCGGCGCCGTTGCAGAGCTCGGCCACCGGCGTGCACGCGTCGCCGGGATCGCCGTCGTCGGCCCCGCCGTCATCGCCGGCGCCGGTGTCGGCCCCGCCGTCGCCGGGATCGTCGGCGCACGTCACGCAGTACTCGTTGATCGAGCACGACCCGAGCGCGACCGAGGCCGCGGCCAGCGCCACGAACAGGAGCCGACGCATCACGCGACCTCCCGCCGCGTCGCGCCGCGGGCCCGCGCCCGTCGACGGGGTCGCCCACCCACGCCCGCACCGGCGAGGAGGAGCGCGACCAGCGCCGCCGCCGCCGCGCCGCCGCCCCCGCCGGCCCGGCAGCCGCCGCCCCCGCCCGCGGTGACGTACTCGTCGCGGCGACCGGCGTCGGGCGCCGGCACCGGCGGCACGTCGCAGGTGCCGCGGGTGCAGACCTCGCCGGCGCCGGGGCAGACCACGCCGAGGCACGGATCGCGCTCGCACTGCTGGGTGTCCGGGTTGCACGCCTGCCCCGCCGGGCACACCCGCCCGGTGCATGGATCGCGCACGCAGACGCCGTCGTCGTCGTCGCACAGGTAGCCCGGCGGACACGGACCGTCGCACGGATCGGCGACGCACTGGCCGAGCTCGCAGCGCTGGCCGGCCGGGCAGTCGACGGCGCCGCAGCTCGTGACGCAGGCGCCGCCGGTGCAGTACTCGGCGGCGCCGGTGCAGCTCACGCCGTCGCACGGGTCGCTCTCGCACACCCCACCCACGCACTGCTGGCCGGCGGTGCAGTACTCCGGGAAGGTGGTGCAGTCGTCGGGGCGGCACTCGCCGAGCGCGCCGACGCAGACCTGGCCCGAGGGGCAGGTGACGCCGTCGCAGGCCCGCACGCAGCAGCCCTCGCCGGTGCAGCCGCCGCCGGGCTGGCACACCTGGAGGTCGCCGCCGGGCAGGGTCGGGCACGTCACCTCGTAGCAGACGTCGACGATGCAGAACCCCTGCGAGCAGGTGCGCCCGGCCGGGCACGGGAACTCGCCGCCGGCGCACGGCGGCGCGCACTGACACTGGGTGCAGGTCTGGCCCGACGGGCACAGCGCCGGCGGCTCCTCGTCGGTCTGGCCGTCGCAGTCGTTGTCGTCGCAGTCGCAGCGCTCGGGCTCGGACGGCGTGCCGCCCTGGCACACGTACGCGCCGCCGACGCAGCGCAGCACGCCGGGCATGCACAGCGGGGTGCCGTCGGGTGCGAGGTTGCACGGGCCCATGTCGGGCACGCCGTTGTCGACGACGCCATCGCAGTCGTCGTCGAAGTTGTTGCAGACCTCGGGGCCGCCGCCGACGCTGCCCTCGCACTCGAGGACGCCGTTGACGCACACGGTCTGGCCGACGCCGCACGAGCTCGAGCAGTCGGCGCCGCCGGTGTCCTCGTCGACCAGGACGTCGCAGTCGTTGTCGATCGTGTCGCAGGTCTCGTCGGTGGGGCCGATCTCGCCCACGCACGCGCCCCAGGTGCCGCTGCCGCCGGGCGGACAGACCTGGATGCCGGGCTGGCAGGGCCCGGTGTTGGGGTTGCCGCCGGGCAGGTTCGAGCACGAGCGGCTGAAGCCGTCGACCACGCCGTCGCAGTCGTTGTCGAGCCCGTCGCAGGTCTCGGCCGAGCCGCCGACGGCGGTGCAGCCGACCCAGGCCCCCAGCTCGCAGGTCTCGGTGCCGCGCACGCACTCGCCGACGTCGGTGCCGCAGTCGCGGACCAGCCCCTCGTCCACCAGCATGTCGCAGTCGTCGTCGAGCCCGTTGCACAGCTCGACGTCGCCGCAGCCGACGCACGCGCCCTCGTCGATCGAGCCGTCGCAGTCGTCGTCGAGGTTGTTGCAGACCTCGGTGGTCGCCGGCTGCCCGGGGTTGGTGATCTGGCACTCGGTGCCGTTGCCGGCGGCGTTGCAGACGCGGACGCCGGTGCCGCGGCAGATCCCCAGCCCGCCGTCGTCGCAGACCATCCCCTTGTTGGGGAAGTCCTCGTCGACCAGCGTGTCGCAGTCGTCGTCGAGGTCGTTGCACGACTCGAAGCGGATGGCGTCGGCGATGATCTGCGAGATCGCGAGCTGCAGCTCCTCCTCGTTCTGGGCGTAGGCGCCCTCGTTGACCCCGGGCACGTTGACCGCGCCGCCGGCGTGGGCCAGGCCCTCGATCTGGGCGTCGCCGGGCGTCTGACCGAAGCCGATGGGCTTGGTCTCGATGCGGTAGGTCTGCCCCCCGACGTTCGTGGTCAGGAGCGCGGTGGCGGCGGCGGTGGTGTTCGCGAAGGTCGTGCAGGTCTCGTCGCCGTCGGTGAGCATGATGACGATGTAGGGGCGGCACTGCGCGCCCGACGGCAGGAAGACGTCCTTGTAGGGGTCGTTGGCGATGGGCGCGAAGCCGGGCGCGCCGCTGGGCCACAGCTCGGTGCCGTTGGTGGCCTGCAACCCCTGGAAGTAGCGCTGGGCCGAGCGGAGCGTGCCCGCGACCGGGGTCCAGCCGGCGCTGTACAGCTCGGGGTTCGACGTGATCGCGTTGCCGCAGGTGCCGCACGAGAAGTCGTTCCAGCGGGCGAGGTCGCCGCCGTTGCCGTCGACGAGCCCGACCAGGATCTCGCCGCGGGCGTCGTTCGACATCGTCGCGGTGCAGCCGCTGCCATTGCCGGGGTCGCACGCGCTGCAGTCGATCGCGCTGGCCGAGCAGCCGTTGGCGCAGTTGGTGTCGGTGGTGGTCGAGCGGAAGCGGCCGAGCCCCAGCACCATGTCGCCGTAGCTGTTGGCGATGTTGTAGATGGCGCACTTGGCGTGGTCGAGCCGCGAGTTGCCGGCGCCGGCGCAGCTCGCCGGCCCCGACGTGGTCGCGCTGTCCATCGACCCCGAGGTGTCGACCATCAGCAGCACGTACGGCTTGAGGACCTGGCCCGCCTGCGCCTCGGCCCGCGCCGTGACCAGTCCCAGGACGACGAACGTGGCTGCCCCGAGCCACGCGAAGGGGCGTCGCATCCGGCCATCCTAGGGCAGCGGCGCGCCCGACCGACAGCGCGATGCGGCACCGCTACCCCACCGCGCACCGTCGGCGGGCCACCAGGCTGTAGGTGGACGGGCGAGATCCGGCCCGCGGCGCCCGGTCAAGCGAGGAGCGCGCGCGCGATCACCTTCAGCACCAGGATCGGCTTCACGCCCTCGAAGATGGGCAGGACCAGCGCGTCCACGACGTAGCGGCTGATCGGGTACTCCTCGGCGTAGCCCCAGCCGCCGTGGAGGAGCTGGCCGGTCTGGGTGACCTCGACCGCCACGTCGCAGGCGAACAGCTTGGCCTGGGCGGCCAGCGGCGCGGCCGCGCGCTCGTCGCCGTCCATCGCCACCGCCGCCTCGTAGGTGATGGCGCGGGCGGCGGCCAGACGGCAGGCCATCCGGCCCAGGTGGTGCTGGGTCAGGCCGAACTCGATGATCGGCTTGCCGAACTGGCCGCGGCTCGCCACGTACTCCGCGGTGCGCTCGAGCGCGGCCTGGGCCACGCCGCAGGCGCGACCGCCGGTCTGCAGGCGCCCGGCGGCGAAGCCGGCCATCTGCAGGTAGAAGCCCTTGCCCAGGCCGCCGGCCTCGCCGACCAGGTTGGCGGCGGGCACGAACCAGTCCTCGAAGGCGAGCGTGAACGAGTGCATGCCGCGGTAGCCGGGGGTGCGATCGGCCTTGCCGCTCAGGCGGCCGCCGCCGGGCTGGGTGGCCGCGAAGTCGTGGCCGTCGAACCGCGGCTTCTCGACGATGAACAAGGACAGCCCGCGCGCGCCCTTCGTCGGATCGGGGTCGGTGCGGGCGAGCACCGCGATGACGTCGGCCCGCCCGGCGAAGGTGCACCAGGCCTTGGCGCCGTCGAGGACGTAGCCGTCCTGGCCGTCGCGGGTCGCCGGCTGGGCCCGGCAGGCCACCGCCGCCACGTCGCTGCCGACGTTGGGCTCGGTGACCGAGATCGCGACCATCAGCTCGCCGCCGCCGATCCGCGGCAGCCACGTCCGCTTCTGGGCCTCGGTGCCGCCGGCGAGCAGCGCCTTGGCCAGGATCTCGGGGCGGGTGATGAGCGAGCCGGCGCTGGCCAGGGACGCCCGCGACAGCTCCTCGGTGGTGAGGATCATGGCCAGGTTGCCCAGCTCGTGGCCGCCGTAGGCCTCGGGGATCGACAGGCCGAAGTAGCCGAGCTCGGCCATGGCCGCGATGAAGCGGTCGGGCACCAGCTCGTCGTGGCGGTGGATGTGCTCGGCGTGGGGCGCGACCTCCTTGTCGGCGAACGCGCGCACCGAGCTCCGGACCTCGGCCAGGGTGGGCTCGAGCGGCCACGGGTTCCGACCGCGGGCGGCGGCCACCTCGCGGCCGATGGCGCGGATCACCGCCTCGTTGCCCAGCCGGTGGAGCGCGCCCCGGGTGGCGGCGTCGTAGGCGGCGTCGATCCCGAGCTCGACCGCGATCGGATCGAGGCGGTCGCGCGCGCCGCGCGCGAGCTCGGCGACCGCGGCCAGCGCCGGATCGACGAAGGCCGGCGCGGCGCCCGGCGCGGCCGCGACCGCGGCGACCAGCGAGCGCGCCGCCCGCACCTCGGTGGCGGCGTAGGCGACCCGCTCGACGACGACCTGGTGGTCGTCGATGCGCTCGCCGCGAGCGGTGAGCTCGGTGGTGCGGGTCAGCGCGGCGGCGGTCAGCGCCTCGGCGGCGGCCAGGACCGCGCGCGCGTCGTCGAGCACAGGACGTGGATCGCTCATGGGTGGTGGAGCGTACGTCACGCTCCCGCGACGGGGGATGGAATCTCGTGCGCTGAATCACGTACAACCAGGGTCGCGTCAACCGGCCGCACCCGTGACGGCTCCATCATCGTTGGGGGCGAGTGGCCGCGTCCCCCACCGCCGAGGATCATCATGCGCATGAACAAGCTTCTCTCGCTCCTGGTCGTCTCGCTCGTCGCCCTGCCGGTCGCGGCGTGGGCCGACGCCCCCCGTCACGTCATCAACGACAGCGGGGTCACCACCACCCTCGACTGCGGGGCCGGCGGCGACGTGGTCCTGAACGGCAGCGCCGCCGAGCTGACCGTCACCGGCGCGTGCGCCAAGATCGTCGTCAACGGCAGCCGCAACACGGTGGCCCTCGACGCCGTCGACAAGGTCCAGCTCAACGGCAGCGCCAACACCGTGACGTGGAAGAAGGGCTGGAAGAAGAAGGCGCCCAAGGTGGTCAAGCTCGGCACCGGCAACAAGACCGGCAAGGTGAAGTGACCGTCGCCGGCGCCGCCGGCGTCCTCGCCGTGGTCAGGGTCCGGGCGGTCGCGGGCAGCCGCGGACGCCGACCACGCCGCGCCGGGTGGTCGGCATCGGCGCGTTGAAGTTGCCGCCGACGACCCAGGCCCGGCCGGCGGGGTCGAGCCACGCGCCGTGGAGATCGACGCCGGTGGGCG
>CAADGB010000165.1 GCA_900696455.1 uncultured delta proteobacterium | reverse complement strand
CGTTCGAGAACGCCCCGGCCGGGCCCGGCGGCGGGTACGGCGCGGCCTGGCCTTGCGGGTACGGGCCAGGCTGCGGGTAGCCGCCACCTTGCTGCGGGGGGAAGCCGCCTTGCTGCGGGAAGCCGCCTTGCTGCGGGAAGCCGCCTTGCTGCGGGAAGCCGCCATGCTGCGGCGGCGGGAAGCCGCCACCTTGCTGCGGCGGGAAGCCAGGCTGCGGCGGGAAGCCAGGCTGCGGCGGGAAGCCGCCGGCCTGCGGCGGGAAGCCAGGCTGCGGCGGGAAGCCAGGCTGCGGCGGGAAGCCAGGCTGCGGCGGGAAGCCAGGCTGCGGCGGGAAGCCGCCGGCCTGCGGCGGGAAGCCGCCACCTTGCTGCGGCGGGAAGCCAGGCTGCGGCGGGAAGCCGCCGGCCTGCGGCGGGAAGCCGGGCTGCGGCGGCGGGAAGCCGGGCTGCGGCGGGGCCGCCTGTTGCCACGGCGCCGGCGCGCCGGGCGGCGGGCTGGTGTCCTGCGGCGGATCGGGCTGCGGGCGCGCCGGCGGCGCGGCGGCGGGAGGCTGTCCCGGGCGCTGCCCCGGCACGGGCACCCAGCCCATCATCGTCTTCTGCGGTCCCTTGGGATCGTTGGCCATCTCCCGGTAGGAGTCGCGAGGCGGCCGTTCGTGACGGGACGAGCGGGGCTGGCGAAGTTCCCTCACGCGTACGCGGGCTTACCCGTTGCCAACGGGGTTGTAGCTCGCGCCCGGCGTGGTTAGCTCCCGGCGGTGGCGACGATGGAGAGCTTCGACGTGATCATCGTGGGGGGCGGGCCGGCGGGGAGCGCGTGCGCGCGGGCGCTGGTGCGCGGCGGGGCGCGGGTCGCGGTCGTCGACCGCGCCACGTTCCCGCGGGTCAAGCTTTGCGCCGGCTGGATCTCGGCGCCGATCTGGGACGCGCTCGAGCTGGCGCCGGCCGACTACCCGGGCGGGCTGTGGCCGTGGGAGACCTGCCGCGTCCACTACCGCGGGCGCGACCACGCCATCGCCTGTCGCGGCTGGTTCATCCGCCGCTACGAGCTCGACGACTTCCTCCTGCGCGGCAGCGGCGCCGCGCTCCACCTCGGCGTGCCGGTCAAGGCCATCGAGCGCGACGACGACGGCTGGTGGCGGGTGGCCGGGCTGCGGGCGCGCCACCTGGTCGGCGCCGGCGGCACGCACTGTCCGGTGTCCCGTACGCTGGCGCCGCCGCGGCCGCGCGGCCCGGTGGGCGTGCAGGAGCACGAGTTCCCCCTCGACCCCGCGGCCATCGCCGGCGCCCGCGCCGGCCTCGACGGCGAGCCCGAGCTCCTGCTCCACGACGACCTGCGCGGCTACGCCTGGAACATCCCCAAGGGCGGCTGGCTCAACGTCGGCGTCGGCACCCTCGAGCCGACCGAGGTCCGCGGCGCGTGGGCGCGGGCGCGGGCGCACTTCGTCGCCCTCGGCCACGTCCCGCCCGCCGCCGGCGATGCCCTCGACCAGGTCAAGGGCCACGCCTACTACCTGTTCGATCCGCGCCACCTCGAGGGGGCGGCCCGGGTCGACGCCGACGGCCGGGGCGGCGCGTACCTGGTCGGCGACGCCCTCGGCCTGGCCCAGCCGCTCACCGCCGAGGGCATCCTGCCGGCGACGGTGTCGGGCCGCGCGCTGGCCCAGGCCCTGCTCGCCGGCGCGCCGGCGTCGTACCCGGCGCGCCTGCGCGCGCACCCGGTGCTCGCCGACTACGCGCGGGTGTTCCACCTGCGCGAGGCCGGGGCGGCGTGGCGCCGGTCGTCCGGCGGCGGCGACGACGGCGGTGGTGACGACGGCGGCGGCCGTGGCGGTGCCGGTGTCGCTGCCGGCCGCGGCGGCCGTCGCGCCGGCGCGCTGGCCGCCCGGGTCGCCGCGCCGCTGGCCCGCCGCGCCGTCGCCACCGGCTTCGCGTGGATGTTCTCGGGCGCGCGCCTGCCGGCGCCGCGCCTGGTCGATCTCGCCCTGTCCCTGACCCCCCGGCCTCGCGCCTGACCAGGAGCCCGCCATGACCAGCCTCGGCACCACGCCTCCGTCCCCGCCCACCTCCGCGGTGTCGTCCGCCCGCAAGCTGCTCGGCGTCCTCGACGAGCGTCGCGCCGGCGAGCTGTGCAAGGAGGCGCTGGCCCGCGCCGGCGTCACCGTCGGCGGCGACGCGCCGTGGGACCTGCAGGTCCACGACGAGCGGCTGTGGACCCGCATCCTGCGCGACGGCAGCCTCGGCTTCGGCGACGCCTACGTCGACGGCTGGTGGGACGCGCCCGCGGTCGACCAGCTCCTCGATCGCGTCTTCCGCGCCCGCCTCGACCGCGAGGTCACCGGCAACCTGGTGTTCCTGGCCCACACCGTGCGCGCCCGCCTGTTCAACCCCCAGGCCTTCCGCCCGTTCGAGGTCGCCGAGCGCCACTACGACATCGGCAACGATCTGTACGAGGCCATGCTCGACCGCCGCATGGTCTACACCTGCGGTTACTGGAAGGGCGCCCGCGAGCTCGACGCCGCCCAGGAGGCCAAGCTCGACCTGGTCTGCCGCAAGCTCGGGCTCGGCCGCGGCATGCGCGTGCTCGAGCTGGGCTGCGGCTGGGGCGGGTTCGCGGCCTTCGCCGCCGAGCGCTACGGCGCGCAGGTCACCGCCTACAACGTCTCGAAGGAGCAGGTGGCGTGGATCAACGAGCGCCACCGCCACCTGCCCATCGACGTCCGCCTCGACGACTACCGGCGCGCCACCGGCACCTACGACGCGGTGGTGTCGATCGGGCTCATGGAGCACGTCGGGCCCAAGAACTACCGGGCCTACATGGAGCTGGTCGACCGCTGCCTGGCGCCGGGCGGGGTCGCGTTCGTCCACACCATCGGCTCCAACCGCTCGCGCGATCGGATCGACCCCTGGTTCGATCGCCACATCTTCCCCAACGCCGCGTTCCCGTCGCTGGGCCGGCTCACCGACGCCATGGAGGAGCTGCTGGTGCCGGAGGACGTGCAGAACCTCGGCGAGCACTACGATCCGACGCTCATGGCCTGGCACCGCAACGTCGAGGCGGCGTGGCCGCGGCTCGAGGCCCGCTACGGCGCGCGCTTCCGCCGCATGTGGACGTACTACCTCCTGGCCAGCGCGGCGACCTTCCGCTCGCGGTTCCTCCAGCTCTTCCAGCTCGTCTTCACCCGCCAGGGCACGCCGCAGCCGCCGGGCGCGCGCGCGGGGTGATCGCGGCCCATCGCCGGCGCGCCGAGGGGCCGGCGCCGCGGCGAGCTGTGGTATGGCAGTCGCCCCCATGGAGGCCCCCGCTCCCATCCGCGACCGGCGCGCGTGCTACGCCTTCGTCGCGCTCCTGGCGGTGTGGTGGGCGGTCTACGCCGTGGTCGCGTGGTGGACGCCGCTGCAGGGCGAGGACTGGGGCCAGCTCGCCTGGCTCCTCCGCCACGAGCCGGTCGACCTCGCCGACCTCGCCAGCGCGCTCCGCCGCGAGCCCACCACCGGCGACGTCGGTCACCTGATCGGCGTGGCGTCGCCCCTGGCCCACGCCCTGCTGGCGCCGACGGTGATCGTCCTGTTCGTGCTCGGCCTGTTCGCGCTGGCGTTCGGGCGGCGGCCGGAGCCGCGGTCGTGGGATGACCTGTGGCGGCTGGCGCTGCTCCACGCCCTGGTGTGGCTGGGGGCGCCGCGGGTGGGCGTGGTCTTCGGCCACCGCCCCCACGTCGTCCACTTCGTCTACGGCCTGTGCGCCGTGGTCTGGCTCCTCGCCGCGTACCGCGCCGCCGGCCCGACGCCGCGGACCGGGACCCTGCGCGCGATCGGCCTGGGCGCGCTCGGGCTCCTCGCCGGCGCCTCGAACCACCACGTCGCCCTGGCCGCGCTGGCGGTCATGGTCGTGACGATCGTGCGCCGCCGCCGCCGCGGCGAGCCGGTGCCGGCGTGGATGTGGGCGTCGCTGGTCGCGGTCGTCGTCGGCCTCGCGCTCCTGTTCTCCAACCCCAACCCGTACTTCGCGGCCATGGGCCGGCGCGGCCTGGCCACCACCTTCGGCCAGATCCTGTACTTCCTCAACGAGGCCGGCGAGATCGTGGCCCTGGCCTCGCTGGTCGGCCTGGCCACGCTGCTCAAGAGCCGGTGGCGAGGCACGCCCATGCCGTCGCCGACGGTGCCCGAGCTGACGTGGATGGCCGGCTGCTTCTTCGGCGGCTTCGCGATCATGGCGGTGGCGGTGTTCGGGCCGCGCTGGGGCGAGCCCTCGATGTTCGCGCCGTCGATCCTGTTCGTCGCCGGCGGCGTGGTCGCGCTCGCCCGCCTGGCCGAGGATCGCTGGGTGCGGCACGCGCTGACCGCGATGGTGGTCGGGGTCCACGTCCTCGTCGGCTACCACCTCCTGCCCGCCTACCACGAGGCCCACGCCGTCGGGCAGCGGCGCCTGGTCCAGCTCGAGGCCGCGCCCGACGGCGGCGTCGCCACGATCACGCCCTTCCCCCAGGTCGGCATCGGCTTCTGGTTCCTGGGCGAGGATCTCGGCTGGTCGGCGGCGCGCGAGGTGGCGGCGGCCGAGGTCTACGGCCTCGACGACATCGCCTTCGATCGCGAGACCGGCGCCTACGAGCCGCGCACCGAGCTGGAGCTGCGCGTCGAGGTGACGTTCGACCCCCAGCCGTCGCCGGCCGAGGTCCAGGCCGTGATCGGGCGCCGGCTGGCGAAGAACCTGACGGTGGCGCGCGGCCAGTTCCGCCGGGTCCTGGTCGAGCTCGGCAAGCGCCACGATCTCGAGGCGGCGTCGCTGGTGGTCGACAACCTCGACTGGCCCGAGCGCCGGGGCCGCCCGGTCTACGCCGGCCGCTTCGTCCCCGGCACCGGCATGGTCATGCCCAAGGCGTACTGGCTGCAGCACGACCAGCTCCAGCGCATGCGCTTCCACGTCAACTGGCGGTCGCTGCGCACCAGGGGCGATCCGCCGCGGCGCGAGCTCTACGTCCTGGGCATGGGCGAGGTCCTGCCCGCCGAGCTGCGCGGCGACCGGGTCTACTTCATCCCGCGCTGGGCCGGGACCTACGTCCTGGTCGCGTGCAACCCGGCCGACTGCTACGTCGTCGAGAGCGCCTGGGCGCGGTACTAGGGCGGCGG
>CAADGB010000164.1 GCA_900696455.1 uncultured delta proteobacterium | reverse complement strand
GGCGAGCTGATCGAGGAGCGCCTCGGCCGACTCGCCGCGGACCACCGCGTCCGCGACCGCGTCGGCGTGCTGCTCGTACCGGTCGCCGACCGCGCCGACGTCGCCGCGGAGCTGGACGCCCGCGCGCTGCTGGACGACGTGCGCCGCCTCGTGCGCGGCGGTGTGGAGGTCGGGGCTGGCCGCGAACGCGACCTGGCTCCCGGTCGCGTACGCGCGCGCGCCGAGCGCCCGCGACGCGTCCGCGGCCGCGCCGCCGACGTGCGCGCGCACGCCCGAGACGTCGTGCCGCCCGAAGCGGCGCTGGATCTCGTCGCCGTGGGGCAGCGGCTGCCCGTGCCCCTCGACGCCCGCGGCCGCCACCTCGTGCACGCGCGCCGCCGGGAGGTGCAGCCCGTAGACCTCGTCCGCCGCCGCGAGCTGGACGGCCGGGCCGGCCGCCGCCGTCCGCGACAGCCACGCCTGCCCGGACGCGCCCGTGTCGGCATCACCGTCGAGCCGCGGCGACCGCGCCTCCAGGCGCTGCGTCAGCGTCACCTTGCCCGGCGCCGGGCGCCGACGCGCGCCGTCGAGCTCGTCGTCGGCCTCGAGCCAGCCGTCGGGCCGCCAGCCGCGCATCATGACCGCACGTCCTCGCCGACGTCCGCGACCTCGGCGTGGCGCGCGACCCGGCGCGAGCCGCGCACGCGCGCCGTGGGGACCCTGGCTCGTTGCATGCCGGTACCTATCGGCAGCACCACCGCCGCGGTTGCGGCTCGGCCGTCGATTCTCCGAACGCCGCGAAAAGACTGCGCTTCGCGCGCGGCGGCGGCTCAACGCGTCCCGACCGCCCCGGTGGTCAACGAGCCGCGGGCGAGGAGGTTGGCGCCCCCGGCGTAGGTTCCGTCGCGCGTGTTGACGCGGATGCGGCCGAGGCCGCCGCCGCCACCGCCGGCCGCGGCGTACTCTGTGCTGACGCCGACCTGCGCGGCGCTCGTGCTCGCGCCGGCGCCGCCGGCCGGCGGCAGGCCCCACGCCTCCATCGAGCAGCTCCCGCCGGCCGCCGTGCCGCCCGACGGCGGCGCGTCCTGGCCGTTCCGGACCGTCCCGCAGCCGCCCATCCCACCACCGCCGCCGCCGCTGGCGAGCAGCGCGGCGCCGACCTCGAAGCGCACGTCGGCGGCCTCGACGAGGATCCCGCCGCCCGAGCCGCCGCCGCCGGTGCCGCAGCCGGCGCCGCTCGGAGGATTCGAGGCCGAGCCATCGTTGGTGCAGCCGCGTCCGCCGCCGCCGCCGGCGTGCACGCCCGCGAGCCCAGGCGTCGCCATGAGAACGATCTCGCCGGTCCCGCTCACGAGCTGGATGGCGCCGCCACCGCGTCCCGCGTGGCCGACGTCGACGAAGCCACTGTTCACACCACCGCCCGGACAGCCACCGCGAAGCGGCACCAGCAGCGCGTTGCCATTGACACCACCTGCGACGCCCGCCGCGAGGCTCGTTTGTCCTCCAACACCACCCGTACTGCCGAAGCCTCCTCCGCCCGCGCCTGGTGTCGTCCAGATGTACTGCCCGGAACCGACATGTCCTGACCGGCGCTGAAGCCATGCGCCGCCCGGTTGATCTCCCCCACGCCCCGCGCCCGCGCAGGTCAGGGCGCCCGGTCCCGCAACGACGTCGTCCGCCGACACGTCGATGATGCCCCGGACCTCGATGTCTTCCATCGCCACGATCGCGACCGGCATCGTCCCGCGGATCTGGATATCGCCGAGCACGAATGACCGCGCCATGAACACGCGCAGCGTGGGACCGCCTCCTTGTGGCACGGTCTCCGTGGCCACCGCGACGACCTGGCCGCCGGAGCGCACGACCCCGGTGTCGGCCTCCACCGTCGCGCCCGACGGGATCGTGACGGCGGCGCGCCCGGAGGTCCCGTCGAGCTGAGCACCGAGGCCGTTGGACGGATCGACGCGACGACAGCGGTCGTTCGAGAAGCAACCGAGCCGGCATGGCTCGACGTGCTCGACCGTGCCGGACGCGCCGCAGACCTCCAGTACGCCGCTCGCGCAGGTGGTCTGCGTGCAGCTCGTGGCGTCCTCGGACCCGCCGTCAGGTGGGACTGCGTCCACGCTGGCGTCCTCGGGCAGCTCTGGAAGCGGCGGGAACTTGCAGGCGACCAGGACAAGGGCCACACCAGCGACCAGAAGGATTCGCACCGCCCTAGCTTCCACTCGTCCGTCGAAGGCGTCAAGCGCGCGATCTCCGGCAGCAAGACGCGCAAGCGCCCTCGCCTTGCGGGCGAGGGCGCTGAAACGACGTCGCGAGCGCAGGTCGCGCCTACTGGAGATCGATGGTGACGATGCCCAGATCGCGGAACTGGTTGCCGTACAGGAGCGCGCGGTCAGGGCTGGGAGTGATGGTCGGCGCGTCACCGATGGAGGCCCCCTGCGCGTTGATCACCGCAATCTGAATGGAGTACTGCGAGCCGGCGAGCGTCGACGGCAGCGGGTCGGTGAGGGTCTGGGCGCCGCCTTCGCCCGCCTCGCAGTCGACGATGGTGTCGATGTAGCTGCCGCCGGTGTGGGTGGCGAGGATCGAGACGCCGTCCTCGCCCTGGACCTGCGAGCAGCTCGCGTTGACGCCGCCCGCGTTCAGGTTCCAGCCGACCTGGTAGAAGGCGTGGTCGACGTAGATGTTGTGGTTGACGGGCGTGGTGGCGCCGTCGGCGATGGTGGTGATGAGGCTGCCCGACTCGGCGTGGAGGACGGCCTCGGAGGTGTCGGTCAGGCGGACCCACACCAGGTAGGTGCCGGTCGGCAGGTCGGCGGCGCGGCCGCTGCCGGCGGCGCAGTCGAACTTGTCGATGAAGGCGTCGCCGGCGGGCGCGCCCTGGCGCAGCGAGTAGACGATCGCCGAGGTCGCGCCGGCGGGGCAGCCGGCGGCGATCGGGTTGCCGTTCTGATCCGCCGACAGGAGGGACCAGCTCACGAGGGCGTCGCCGGTGGGGTCATCGTCGGAGACGATGATGCAGCCCGCGGCCTGAGAGGCCGCGGCGAGAACGAGCGCAGACAAGATGAGTCTCTTCATGGTTGGTCTCCTCGGGGGTCAGAATGCTCCGTGAACGAGCTGGTAGCAAGGGGCGCGCCGGACCGAGCGCACTGGCACGGCCGGCCGCAGATACAGGTGGGCTGGGCGCAGTCGTCGACCTTCAGCACGAGCAAGATCGCGTCCAGGGTCACGGCCTCTCCCACCTTCACGGTGCGGACGATGGGGGGCGGGGCCACGAAGTGCGCAGGATCCGCGGCGTTGCCGTCGGCGCACTCCGGCGTGACCGAGAGCGCGACCTGGCCCTGGGGCAGGTCGAAGGCCGTGACGCCGCGGTTGTCGTCGCACGGGAACGCCGTGTAGCGCCGGGAGTCCTCGGTCGCCCACCACAGCCGGATGCGGCCGACCGCGCCGCCGGCGCAGTCGTCGATGCGCACGTCGCGCGTGCTGCGCAGCGCCCAGGACAGCTCGACGGCTCCGCCGGTGGCTTCGGTACATCCGTGAACTCCCAGACACAGCACCGTCGCCCAGGCACACCACACCATCGTGGCTCGTCGGCGACATGTGGCTGGTTCGACCCCTCTGGGCGGCGGGCTATTCATGATGCACCGGGGGCCCGGACCGCCCCGCGATCGAGATCACGTTTGACCTCGTGTCCGGCCCCATGCTATCCCGCAACCATCGAAGATGCCAGAGTTTTCCTCGCTCAACGCCGTGTCGCTCGCCGCCGCGGGCCCAGACACCGACATCGCCACCCTGATCAAGGAGGCGCACTGGATCGTCCAGGGCGTGATGGCGCTGCTGGCGGCGATGTTCCTCTTCTGCCTGTACATCATCATCTACAAGCGCCTGTACCTCGGCCGGGCGAGCCGCGAGTCGGACCAGTTCAACGAGTCGTTCTGGCGCTCGCGCGACATCGAGCAGATCTACAAGCACGCGCAAGGCCTGCGCAACAGCCCCATCTCGCAGATGTTCCTTGCCGGCTACACCGAGCTGGCCAAGCTCGCCTCCGACGAGCGCATGCGCGGGGACCGCGAGGGCAACCTCGAGAACATCGGCCGCGCGCTGCGCAAGGCGCAGACCGTGGAGACCACCAAGCTCGAGTCGATGACGCCGTTCCTGGCCACCACCGGCGCGGCGGCGCCGTTCATCGGCCTGTTCGGCACCGTCGTCGGCATCATGATCGCGTTCCAGAAGATCGCCAAGCAGGGCAACGCGTCGCTCGACACCGTCGGCCAGCCCATCGCCGAGGCCCTGCTCGCCACCGCGATCGGCCTGGTGGCGGCGATCCCGGCGGTCATGGCGTACAACTACTTCGTGCGTCGGATCCGGGTCCTGCGGAGCGAGATGGAGACGTTCGAGCAGGACTACCTGAACATCATCAAGCGCCACTTCCTCCACTGACTGGGGACGCCGGGGACACACCATGGGCATGAAGACCGGAGGAGGAGACGATCTCAACAGCGAGATCAACGTGACGCCGCTGGTCGACGTCATGCTGGTCCTGCTCATCATCTTCATGGTCACCGCGCCGCTGCTCAACACCGGCGTCGAGCTCGATCTGCCCAAGGTGACGGCGCAGAAGCTGGAGGACGCCGATGGCCCCCTGGTGCTGTCGATCGACCCTAACCGCCGCCTGACCCTGGGCAAGGCCCCGGTCAAGTGGGGTGAGCTGGAGGTGAAGCTCCAGACCAACGAGCGCGTCAAGAAGGAACAAGTGCTCTACGTCGAGGCCGCCGCCGCCCTGCCCTACGCCGTCGTCGTCACCGCCATGGCGGTGGCCAAGGACGCGGGCGTGGCCAAGGTCTTGCTCCTGACCGACCCGACCGACAACCTCAAGCTCGACGAGCTGGATCGGTGATGGCATGAGCCTGGCCCAGGGCGAGAAGACGATGCACCTCGTGTCCGGCGCGGGCACGCTCATCATCTCCACCGTGCTGTTCGTGGGGGTGTGGAAGAGCAGCGACTGGGCCGAGGCCGCCACCAGGCAGCGCGACCCGCTGGCCGACCTCGAGATCATCGACGCCGCGCTGGCCGAGCTGCCCAAGAAGCCGGAGCAGCAGCCGCAGAAGAAGACGGTGGCGCCGCCCCCGCCCGAGAAGCCGCTGGGGGTGTCGCGGGACGAGCAGGCCGCGCCCGTCGATCGCCCCGAGCAGCCGAAGCCGCGGCCGACCACCCCCGACCTCAGCTCGTTCGCGCGCCCCAACACCGACGACGACGGGCCGGTCGGCCAGCCCACCGAGCAGCCGGTGGGCGCGTTCGACGGCTCCGAGTTCGGCTTCGGCGACGAGACCAGGGGCGATCCGTACCTCGGCGCGATCAAGGCCGACCTCCTGCGCGGCTGGGAGTACCCCGAGATCCTGTCCGACGTCGGCACCCCGGTCGGGTGCCTCCACCTCGAGCCCGACGGCAAGATCGAGAAGTGGGAGCTGCGCGAGAAGAGCGGCAACTTCGAGCTCGATGACTCGGTCGAGCGCGCCCTCGCCAAGCTCGAGAAGCTGCGCGACGCCAAGCCGCGGCCGGTCCCCGGCCACCTGATCCCCCTGACCAGGAAGTGGATATGCTACCGGATGAAGGTAAAGGACTGACGCGGATCGCCCTGGCGGCGCTGGCCCTGGTGCTGGCGCTGGTGGCGAACGTCGGCGGCGCCGCCGCCCAGGGTGGCGGCGTCATCATCGACGCCACCGGCGCCAAGCGCGGCAAGTACCCCATCGCCATCCCGCTGGCGGTGGCGTCCGACGGCGCGGTCGCGCGCGAGCTGGCCGCGATCCAGAGCTTCAACCTCGACGTCTCGGGCTACTTCAAGGTGCTCGACCCGAAGTCGTTCCTCGCCGACCTCGAGGCCGAGAAGCTCGGCATCGAGCCGCAGCGGTGGAAGGACGTCGGCGCCTACGGCGTCATCAAGTACCGGGTCGTCACCACCGGCAACACGCTCGAGCTCGAGGCCCGCCTCTACGAGGTGTCGAAGGGCAACAGCGCCGTCCTCACCCGCAGCTACCGCGGCACCAAGGCCGACCTGCGCAAGCTCGGCCACGCCTGGTCGAACGAGGTCGTGAAGTACTACACCGGCGAGGCCGGCTTCTTCGGCTCCAAGCTCGCGTTCGTGTCGCGGGGCAAGGGCAGCTCGACGGTGATGGCGGTCGACTTCGACGGCGCCAACCCGTACGCGATCTCGCGCAACACCTCGACCAACATGCTGCCGGCGTGGTCGCCGAGCGGCGGTCAGATCGCCTACACGTCGTACATGCGCAACAACCCCGACCTGTACGTGGCCTCGGCCGCGGGCGGGCGACCGACGCGGCTCGCCGCCTACCGGGGGATGAACACCGGCGCGAGCTGGTCGCCCGACGGCTCGAAGCTCGCGGTCACGCTGTCGAAGGACGGCAACCCCGAGATCTACGTCATCAGCGCCAGGGACGGCGCGAGCCTCACCCGGCTGACCAACAACAAGGCCATCGACACCTCGCCGGCGTGGTCGCCCGACGGCAGCCAGATCGCCTTCGTCTCCGACCGCGAGGGCGGCCCGCAGATCTTCGTGGTGCCGGCGTCGGGTGGCACCGCGCGCCGGGTCAGCTTCAACGGCAGCTACAACACCACCCCGACGTGGTCGCCGGCCAAGGGCGAGAGCGTCATCGCGTACACCACCCGCGACGGCGGGCGCTACGACATCGTCACCCTCGACCTCAAGACCAAGAAGATGACCCGCATCACCCAGAACGAGGGGAACAACGAGGAGCCGTCGTTCTCGCCCAACGGCCGCGCGATCGCGTTCGCCTCGACCCGCTCGGGCGGCTCCGGCATCTACATCGCGCCGGCCGACGGCAGCAGCCCGGCGGTCCGGGTCTACAGCGGCGCGGTCACCGGCATCGACTGGGGCCCGGCGCCGCGGCCGTGAGCCGGCCCGCGCCGCGGCCGTGAGCCGGCCGGCGCCGCCGCCCGACGAGGCGGTGACGGGCCCGGCGAGGCGGTGACGGGCCCGGCGAGGCCGGTGATCCGGAGCCGGCCCGGCGGTCAGGGCCGTGGGATCACGTCGCGGGCCTCGGGCGGCGGGCGCGGCGCGTCCCTGGGCTCCGGCCGCAGCGAGCCGGTGGTCGACGACCACAGGAGCGCGGCGAGGGCGACCAGCGCCACCAGCGCCACCACCAGCAGGACGCCGAACGGCACCCGGTCGCCGAAGGCGCGGCGGCCGAAGAAGCGGCCGGCGGAGCGGCGATGGATGAGCTCCTCGACCTTCTTGCCCAGCTCCTCGGGCGCGGGCGTCTTGTTGAGGCGGCGCAGGGCGTCGTGGGCGGCGCGGGTCTCCTCGAGCTGCTCGCGCAGCGCCGGGTCCTCGGCCAGGCGCGCCTCGAGCTCCTGGCGCTCGGCGAGGGACAGCGTGCCCTCGACGTAGTCCGACAGCATCGCCTCGAGCCGCTCGGCGTCGGCGTCGGCGCCCGACGGGGGGCGGGGGGTCGGATCGCTCATGGCCGCCTCCTGATCATAGATGACGGGTCACCTTCTTGCGCAGGGCCAGGCGGGCGCGGTGCAGGCGCGACTTGACCGTGCCGTCCTTCTCGCCGGTGATGGCACAGATCTCCTCGATCGAGAGGTCCTCGACGTCGCGGAGCACGACCAGCACCCGGTGGTCCTCGTCGAGGCTGTTGATGGCGTCCTGCAGCACCCGCTCGAGCTGGGCGCCCTCGAGGGCGCGATCGGGGCGGGGCGTGGTCCCGCCCGGGGCGGCGAGCGCGGCCGACGCCGCCGCCTCGTTGGTGTCGTCGAGCTGGTCGCGATCGCGGTCGTGGCGGCGGGCCAGGTACTTGATCCGGTTCTTGCAGAGGTTGACGGTCACCCGGTACAGCCACGTCGACAGCTTCGCCTCCTCGCGGAAGTCGTCGATGTACTTGAAGACCTGGATGAACACCTCCTGGGCCACGTCCTCGGCCTCCACGCGGTTGCCGAGCATGCGCAGGGTGAGGTTGTAGACGCGGTCGCGGTGCTCGGCGACCAGCTCGCGAAAGGCCTGCTCGTCGCGATCGCGCAAGCGTCGGACGAGCTGGCGATCACTGCTCATGCCGGT
Source organism: uncultured delta proteobacterium (assembly GCA_900696455.1). GTDB lineage: Bacteria > Myxococcota_A > Polyangia > Haliangiales > Haliangiaceae > UBA2376. The sequence goes on along the minus strand of CAADGB010000164.1, from coordinate 9,380 downwards.
GGTCGAGCATAGCCAGTTGGTCGCTCGGACACCAACCACCCGGGTCGGGTTCCCGCGGTCGTCGCCCGGCGGCGAGCTCGGGCCGGGTCACAGCCGGGTCACAGCCGTGGGCCGAACACCCGCAGGCTGGCGGTGACCAGGAGCTCGTCGCCGTCGGCGACCTGCTTGCGCCCGCCGACGTCGAAGCCGAGCTTGGGGGTGGCGATGCCGAGGCCGGCGGTGACGAAGGTGCCGGTGGCGACGTCGTGGACGGCGCCGACGCGCAGCGGGTAGCCGATCTTGCCGCCCTGGGTCGCGACGAAGTACTCGCCGCCGCCGCCGTAGCGGCCGGTCTTGCCGTCGCGGTCGAGGTTCCACAGCCCGTCGAAGCCCAGCGCCAGGCCGGGGGTGGGGCGGAGGTGGACGCCGGCGGCGACCGCGCGCGGGAACGCGAGCGAGGCCGCGCCCGCCAGGTTGTAGCCGACCGCCGCCACGTTGACGATCTCGGTGAGGCGCGCGGTCAGGCCGACGTCCCAGTTGACGCCGCTGGCGTCCTCCTCGGTCATGACCTCGCTCTCGAAGTCGAAGTACTTGACGCCGGCGCCGACGATGATGCGGGGCGAGACCGCGCGCGACAGCGTCATGCCGCCGACGTGGGTACGGCGGCCGAGCGCCACGCCGCCGATCTCGGGGCTCATGCCGGCGTAGTGGTAGTAGAAGCAGCCCGGCAGCGCGTTGGTCGAGTCGCACGCGGCCAGGCCCACCAGCGAGGCGCGGTCGGTGGGGCGGTAGCCGTAGCTGCCCTCGAAGACGAGCTCGCGGGTGAGCGGCAGGCCGGCGGGGTTGAGGGTGGTGGCCATGGCGCCGACGGCGCCGGCGCGCAGGCCCTCGCCGAGCGCGACCTCGCGCGGGCCGAGTGGATCGTTGAGGCTGTCGGCGTCGGCGCGGGCGACGGGTCCCCAGGCGAGCACGCCGGCGGCGAGGGCGAGCCCGGTCAGGCCAGGGACGGGAGTGCGCATGGCCCAAGCCTTCCTCGGCCGGGGCCCCGAGGCAAGAAATCAGCGTGTGGGCCGGGATCACTCGCGGCGGTCGATCGGCCCCGGCGAGGTCAGCGGCGGTCGAGGGCGTTGACGGTCTCGAGCAGCCAGCCGTGGAGGCGGTCGCGGCGATCCGACTCGCGCTCGGCCTGGATCGGGCGCAGGTCGACCTTGACGCCCACCGACCGCGGCGGCCGCCGCGAGGCGTTGTGCAGGGTCTGCGCCAGCTCGTCCGCGTCGAGCCAGACGCCGTGCCCGGCGCGGCAGCGATCGAGCGGGACCCCCTCGAGCCAGACCGGGTCGAGCGCGGTCTTGCAGACCGGGCAGGCGCGGGCCGGGCCGGGCGCGCGCTGGGACCAGGCCGGCGGCAGGGTCTCGGCGCCGTCGTGCATCTCCCAGATCATCTCGGTGAGGACCTGATCGCCGACCCACGCCCCCTGGCAGCCGGGGCAGACCAGGGTGGAGCGGGCGGCGACCAGCTCGCCGGCGCACGAGGGGCAGCGGGTGAACTGGTCGCGGTAGGCGCTCACCCGGCGAGCATGCCACGCGGCCGGGCGGCCGCGCGCGCGCGACGGACGGTCAGGAGGCGCGGCCGGCGGCCAGGAGGTCGGCGACGGAGCGGAAGCCGCGGGCCGCGACCACCACATGATCGAGGAGCGGGATGCCGACCAGCAACCCGACGTCGCGCAGGCGCTCGGTCAGGACCACGTCCTCGTGGCTCGGCGTCGGATCTCCCGACGGGTGGTTGTGCACGGCGATGGCGGCGGTGGCGCCGATGCGGATGAGCGGGCGGAACACCTCGCGCGGGTGGACCTCGACGCCGGTGAGGCTGCCGCGCGCGACCTCGACGTCGGCGACCACGGCGCTGCGGGCGTCGACCGCGATCATGAGGAAGACCTCCTGCTCGACCCCGGCCAGGCGCGGCCACACGTGGTCGTAGACGTGGCGGGGCTCGGCCATGGTGGCGCCGCGCGCCCGGTCGCGGAGGAGGGCGCGCCGGCCGAGCGCGAACGCGGCGGCGAGGCGCGCGGCGCGGGCGTGGCCGACGCCGACGTGGCGCGCCAGCGCCTGCGGCGCGGCCCGGCCCAGGGCGGCGACGCCGCCGGTGTCGGCGAGGATCTCGTGGGCGAGGGCGAGCGCGCTCTTGCCGCGGGTGCCGGTGCCCAGCACCACGGCCAGGAGCTCGGCGTCCGAGAGGTCGGCCCCGGCGTCCGCGTAGAGCCGCTCCCGCGGCCGCTCGTGGGTCGGCCCGACGTCCGCGACGCTCCCGCCGTGCCGCTCGCGACCTGCGCGCATGGGTGCGGGCCGAGCAAGCCGCGGGCCAGCAGCCACCCCCAGTCCTGACGCGCCCTTGCGGGGGGCCTCGCGTCCGAGATCCGGACAGCGTCCGGATCTCGGACGCGAGGCGGCCGGATTCCGGCCACCCGGCCGCCCCCGCCGATGGGTGGCACCGCCGCGCCCCGCCGGCGCGCCCCGCCGGTGGGTGGCACCGCCGCGCGGCGCCCGGACGCGGGTGGGTGGCACCGCCGCGCGGCGCGGCGGGGGCGGCGGTGCTACCTTCGGGGCGCCATGTTCGTGTGCCCCGACTGCGGCCACAGCCAGCCCACCGGCGGGGCCTGTCCGGCCGACCAGACCGCGCTGGTGGCGCGCGGTGACGACGCGCTGGTCGGGCAGCAGGTGGGGGCGTACCGGGTGGCCAAGCTGCTGGGTGTGGGCGGCATGGGCCGCGTGTACAAGGGCGTGCACCCGTCGATCGGCAGCCGGGTCGCCATCAAGGTCCTGTCGCGCGAGTGCGCCGACCGCCCCGACCTCGTCGACCGCTTCTTCTCCGAGGCGCGCGCGGTCAACCTCATCCGCCACGAGAGCATCGTCAACGTCCTCGACCTCGCCCAGCTCCCCGACGGCCGCCCCTACATCATCATGGAGTACCTCGACGGCGCCCCGCTCGCCGACCTGGTCTCCCGCGGCGGCCCGATGCCGCTGGGCGGCATGGCCCGGCTCATGGCCGAGGTCCTCGACGCGCTCGGCGCCGCCCACGCCAAGGGCATCGTCCACCGCGATCTCAAGCCCGACAACATCTTCGTCACGCCCGCCGGCCGCCCCAAGATCCTCGACTTCGGCATCGCCAAGCTGCGGCCCGAGCTCGGCGGCAGCGCCACCCAGACCGGCTCGCTCCTCGGCACGCCGCACTACATGTCGCCCGAGCAGGCGCTGGGCAAGGGCGTCGACCTGCGCACCGACATCTACGCGATCGGCGTGATCCTGTTCGAGTGCGCGACGGGGCACCGCCCGTTCGTCGGCGACTCGCTGTTCGACCTCCTGCGCAAGCACATCGACGAGCCGCCGCCGCCGCCCCGCTCGGTGCGGCCGGACATGCCGCCGGCCCTCGAGCAGGTGATCCTCTACGCCCTGGCCAAGGATCCGGCGCAGCGCTATCAGACCTGCAGCGATCTCGCCGGCGCGCTCATGCAGGCCACCGCCGGCCTGCCGCCCGAGCAGTGGGCCGCCGTCACCCCCGGCAGCCTGACGCGGCCCGCCCAGCCCGGCCCGGCGAGCTGGGGCGCGCACGCGACCTGGCCGCAGTCGCAGCCGCCGCCGCCGCTGCCGCCCGGCTCGTATCCGCCCCCGGGCTCGCAGCCCGGACCGGCGCCCGGCCCCGGCCCCGGCTCGTACCCGCCGCCGCCCGGCTCCATCGCCGCCGCCGGCCAGGTCGTGGCGCAGCCGCGCGGCGGCTCGGGCAAGGGCCTGCTGTTCGGCCTGATCGGCGTGGCCGTCATCGGCGGCGGCATCGCCGCGGCGGTCGCGCTCTCCGGCGGCGACGATCCGCCTGCGACCGCCGGCGCGCCCGCAGGCGGCGACACGGTGACGCTGACCGATCCCGGCGCGACGGCCCCGCCCGGCCCCGGCCCCGGCCCCGGCCCCGACCCCGACACCGACCCCGACCCCGACGACCCGGCCGCCGCCGCGCGCCTCGCCGCGATCGAGGCCCAGCTCGAGGCGCTCGACGAGGACGCCCTCGACCAGGCCGCGCAGCGGCTCGCGCAGGCCCGGCTCGGCCAGCGCACCCCGCCGGCCGCGCCCTCGCCGCCGCCGTCGTCGTCGGCCTCGACCCCGCTCGAGAAGCGCCTCGCCAGCTTCTCGTCGGGGGTCCCCGAGTGCGACGCCTACGTCCGCGTGTTCGCCGACCTGCTCGGGTGCCCGACGATGGCGTCGATGCGCGACACCTACGCCCAGGCCGCCGAGCAGATGATGGACGGCTTCTCCCAGTGGGCCAGCCTCGACGCCGCCAGCCGCAGGCAGCTCGCGGCCTCGGCGGGTCCGTCGTGCAAGCAGGGCGCGGACGCGATGCGACAGGCGGCGGCGGCGATGAACTGCAAGCTCTCCGGCGGCGGAGGGGGAGGAAGCGGGGGCGGCGCCGCGATCGCGTCCGGCGGCGGCAGCACCGGCGGCGGCAGCACCGGCGGCGGCAGCACCGGCGGCGGCGGCACCGGCGGCGGCGGCGCGGCTCCGGTCCGCACCGACGGCCCCTACGACCTGACCATCCCCGGCTTCAACCCGGCCGCCTTCGACTTCATCAAGTGGCTGCCCACCGCCCACGCCGAGGCGAAGAAGCACTTCCCCGACGCCCAGATCGCGCGCATCCACGCCGAGGGCGTCGCCCCCGATGGCCTCGCCCACCTCACCGTGTCCGACGACTTCGAGGTCCTCTACCGCTTCGTGTCGCCGGCGGCGTCGAAGAAGCCGGCGGACCACCCCGCCGGCGTCAAGTGGGAGCCGACCTGCATGGTCCAGATCTTCGTCGCGCCCAGGGGCGTGACGGTCATCCCCATGAAGGGCTTCGGCTGCGAGAAGCCGCTCCCCTTGCCCCGGTGCACCGGCCGCCAGATCTGGCAGAAGGCGATCGACGGCGGCGCCCCGGCCACCAACGCCTACGCCGAGCTCTGGTACGGCTTCGGCGGCGGCAAGTGGAGCTTCGACATCGACGACGTCTTCGACAAGGCGTTCACCGACGGTTGCTGACGGCGCGCCGGCGCCGTGCGATCATGGGTGGGCGAGCGCGTGCTCGCCGGGGGATGCCATGAGACGACGCGAGTTCTTGCGGCGGAGCGCCAGCGCGCCGCTCGTGCTGTGGGCGGTGGCCTGCGGCGGCGACGACGGTCCCGCCGACGCCAACTTCCAGACCAGCTTCCAGGTCAACAGCGAGACCAACACCTCCGGCCATCGCCACAACCTCACGATCATGTGCGCGGACATCGGCGGCAGCGACGTCCAGTACACGAGCAGCGAGAGCAACGAGCACACCCACCGCGTGACGGTCACCGCCGCCGAGCTGAGCGCGCTGGGCGCCGGCCAGCCCGTGACCAAGACCATCACCGACCAGGGCCACTCCCACACCTGGGTCCTGATGAAGCCGTCCACCGCCTGCTGAGCGGCGGCTCGCGAGGCCAGCTCCTCGCGGCCGGCGCGCGGCCCGCGCTCGCGATCTCGCGACCTGACCTCGCGACCTGATCTCGCGGCCTTCCGTGAGGGAGCGCCACCGCCGCCGGACCCCGGTGTACAACCGCCGGATGAATCGACTTCGACGGCATGTGCTCCCGCTCACCACGGCCCTGGTCGCCGCGCTCGCCCTCGGCGCCTGCGGCGGCGGCACGACCGGCGGCGACGACGATCCGACCGGCGACGGCGGCGGCAGCGGCGACGCCCCGCCCGGCATCGACGCCGTCCCCGGCCCGGACGCCCAGCCCACGCTGACGGTGAGCGGCCAGGCCCAGACCGTCAGCGGCACCAGCACCGTCGCCCTCGCCGGCGCCACCATCGAGGCCTACGGCCCCGGCGGCGGCGCCCCGCTCGCCACCACGACCTCCGCCGGTGACGGCGCGTACGCGCTCACCCTCACCACCAACGGCGCGCCCATCGACGGCTACCTCAAGGGCACGAGCGCGACCCGCCTCGACACCTACCTGTACCCGCCGCGCCCGCTGGCGTCGGACCAGGCCAACGCGTCGATGCTCATCATCACCCAGCAGACGCTCGAGCTCCTGCACTCGCTCAGCGGCGCCAGCCAGATGGCGAACAAGGGCTTCCTCGGCGTGGTCGTCCTCGACGAGAACAGCCAGCCGGCCGAGGGCGCGACGGTCACGGTCTCGCCGATGGGGACCGCGACCATCCGCTACACCAACAACGGCATCCCCGACGCCAACCGGACGTCGACCGGCGCCGGCGCCACGGTCTACATCCTCAACGCCGAGCTCGGCCAGGTCACCATCGACGCCCAGCGCGGCACCACCGACTTCTTCGCCCACGCCGTCGAGGTCCGCGCCGGCGTGGTCACGACGACGGCGGTCCAGCCGTAGCCGGCCGGGTCGCTCGCGGCGCTCACAGCAGGAGCGCGTCCTCGATCTCCTCGAAGACCCCGGCCCGCCAGCGCGCCAGCGGCGAGCGGCCCTTGAGCAGGTTCTCGGTCTCGACCAGCGCGGCGCCGAGATCGACCAGCCAGCAGTACGGATCGTACGGCGAGCGGGCGCCGATCTCCTCGGGCAGCTCCACCGCCGGCATCCACGCCGCCATCTTGTGCGACTGGCCGGCCACCAGCGCCCGCACCGCGACGTTGGCCAGGCGGCTGCCCAGCAGGCGGTCGAACGCCGACGGCCGGCCGCCGCGCACGACGTGGCCGAGCACGGTCACCCGGGTCTCGATCACCGCCGGGTCGGCGCCGGGCACGCGCTCGCGCAGGCGAGCGTCGACCGCGGTCTTGAGCTGATCGACCGGCACCTGCACGCCCTCGGCCTTGATCACGATCACGCGCCGGCTCTTGCGCGGCCGCGAGCGCACGGCCACCACGGTGTCGACGATCGAGTCGACGACCGACGCCAGGTCGCGGCTGGCCTCGGGGAACAGCGCCAGGTCGGCGCCGGCGGCGATCGCCGACGTCATCGCCAGGTAGCCGCAGTCGCGGCCCATGACCTCGATGATGAAGGTGCGATCGTGGGCGGTGGCGGTGTCGGCGATCTTGTCGCAGGCCTCGACGATCGTGTTCATCGCGGTGTCGACGCCGATCGCCAGCCCGGTGAGGCCGATGTCGTTGTCGATCGACGCCGGTACGCCGACCACCAGCGGCGGGCGCTCGCCGGCCTCGGCCGGATCGGCGAGGGCCTGGGCGCCGGTCAGCGAGCCGTTGCCGCCGATCACCACCAGGCCCTCGATCCCGCGATCCTTGAGGATGGCGCGGGCGCGGTCGCGGACGTCGCGCTGGTGGAACTCCAGGCAGCGGGCCGAGCCCAGCATCGTGCCGCCCTCGCGCAGGATGCCCTGCACGTCGGGCGCCCCCAGCGGCACGAACGCGCCCTCGAGCAGGCCGCGCCAGCCGCGCTCGATGCCGACGACGTCGACGCCGGCGGCGCGGGCGATGAGCGTCGCGGCCCGGACCGCCGCGTTCATGCCGGGGGCGTCGCCGCCGCTGGTGAGGATCCCGATGCGCTGGGGCCGTGGTGCCATGTGCGCGGATACTACTCGCTCGCCGCGCCGCCGCGCACGGCCCACCGCGCCCGCGCCCCGAGCCAGCGCCTGAACCGGCCCCAGCGGCCGGACCGCGCGCGCAGGCGGCCCAGGACCAGCGGCTTGTGGCCGATCACCGCGCGGATGACGTCGAGGGCGTCGGCCGCGAACCCGATGTCGCCGAGACGTCACCGACGGGCCGGATCGGGCCGCGCTCGCGCGCTGCGGCGCGGCATGGCACAGTACGTGGATGTCGCCGCCGGTCCGGGTCGAGCGCAGCGGGTGGGTCACGACGGTCATCCTCGATCGCCCCGACGTGCGCAACGCGGTCGACCGCCCGACCGCCGAGGCGCTGGCCGACGCCTTCCGCGCCTTCGACGCCGACGACGAGGCGCGGGTCGGCGTGCTGGTCGGCGCCCACGGGACGTTCTGCGCCGGCGCCGACCTCAAGGGCTTCGCCGCCGGGCGCGGCAACCGCGTGCTGCCCGACGGCGACGGGCCGATGGGCCCGTCCCGCATGGTGCTGTCGAAGCCGGTGATCGCCGCCATCAGCGGCCACGCCGTCGCCGGCGGCCTCGAGCTGGCGCTGTGGTGCGACCTGCGGATCGCCGACGACGACGCCGTGCTCGGCGTGCTCTGCCGGCGCTGGGGCGTGCCGCTCATCGACGGCGGCACGATCCGGCTGCCGCGCATCGTCGGTCACGGCCGCGCGCTGGATCTCATCCTCACCGGCCGCGCCGTCGCCGCCGACGAGGCCCTGGCCATGGGCCTGGTCAACCGCGTCGTGCCGCGCGGCCAGGCCCGCGCCGCCGCCGAGGCCCTGGCCGCCGAGCTGGCGCGCCTGCCGCAGGGCGCGCTGCGCGGCGACCGCCTGAGCGCCCACGAACAGTGGGAGCTGTCGTACCAGGACGCGCTCGCCAACGAGCTGCGCCACGGCCTGGGCGCGCTGGCCGAGGGCCTGGCCGGGGCCGCCCGCTTCGCCGCCGGCGCCGGGCGGCACGGAGCGCCGGAGTGAGCGGGCGCGCGCTGGCGCTCGCGCTCGCGCTCGCGCTCGCGATGAGCGGCTGCGTCGTCCGCTACGTCATGGGGCCGCGCCTGACCGGCACCTGCGACGGCGCCTGCGATCACTACGCGCGCTGCAAGGGCGGCGTCGACAAGGCCGTGGCCCGCGCCTGCCGCGCCGAGTGCCCCGACGTCTTCGGCGACAAGGAGAGCCTCATGGCCTTCGAGAGCCTGTCGTGCGAGCACACGATCGACTACGTCGAGGGTCCGGCGCGCCGCCCGCCCGGCTCGCCGCCGCCGACCGGCGATCAGGCGCGGCAGTAGGCGACCGTCGCCGGTTCGCCCGTCGACACGCCCTCGCTGACGCTCGGGCTCCTGACGAACGGCGCCGGCAAGCGCCCGACGTCACGCGCGCGGGGCCGCAGCTCGTCGGACTCCGACACGCCCTCGCCATCGCTCGGACGGCTCCTGACGAACGGCGCCGGCAAGCGCCCGACATCACGCGCGCGACAGCCGCGGCTTGTCGGCCTTCGACACGCCCTCGCTGGCGCTCGGGCGGCTCAGGCCGACCGGAGAGATCGGCTCGCCGTTCGCTTCCCGCGATCTCCGACCGCGGTCGGTGAAGAGCTCAGGCCGACCGGAGAGATCGGCTCGCCGTTCGCTTCCCGCGATCTCCGACCGCGGTCGGTGAAGAGCTCAGGCCGACCGGAGAGATCGGCTCGCCGTTCGTTTCCCGCGAGCTCCGACCGCGGTCGGTGAAGGGCTCCTAACGAACGGCGCCGGCAAGCGCCCGACATCACTCGCGCGGCCCCACCTTTCCGGTCGGCCTGAGCCGCCCGAGCGCAAGCGAGGGCGTGTCGAAGGCCG
>CAADGB010000163.1 GCA_900696455.1 uncultured delta proteobacterium | reverse complement strand
CTGAGCCGAGCGCAGCGAGGCGGCTCTGGTCCGGATGAGATCGGACGAGCCCGTCTGCGGGCGAGGTCGATCGATCGAAGGAGAGCCTGGCATCGATTCGATGACAGGCTCTGAGGCGAGCGAAGCGAGCCGCGTCCCTCTGACTCAGGTCGGCACCGGCGTCGTCGCCGGGACCGACCGATCGACCCGAGCGTGGGATTCCTTCACACGCTCACCGTTCCCTGACCTGGAGCCCGCCATGTCCGACTTCCTCCCGCTCACCGACGCCTCGCCGTTCCGCCGGATGGCCGCCGCGATGTGGGCGCGCCCGCGCGACCCGTCGATCTACGGCACGATGGACCTCGACGTCGGTCCGGCCCAGGCCTTCCTCGCCGCTCACGCCGCGCGCACCGGCGCCCGCCTCACGATCACCCACCTCGTGGCCCGCGCCGTGGCCCTGGCCCTGCGCGACCAGCCCGAGCTCAACGTCAAGGTCCGGTTCTGGGGCAAGCTCGAGCGCCGCACCTCGATCGATCTGTTCGTCACCGTCGCCACCGACGGCGGCAAGGACCTGTCGGGGGTGCGGCTCGACCGCGCCGACGAGCGCTCGCTGGTCGAGCTCGCCGCCGAGCTCGGGGAGCGCGCCCGCGCCATCCGCAGCGGCGCCGACGCCAGCTACCGGAAGAGCAAGGCCGGGATCGCCGGCCTGCCGTGGTGGCTGACCCGCGCCGCGCTGCGCGCCGGCGACCTCGCCGTCAACGAGCTGCACCTCGACCTGCCCGGCCTCGGCCTGCCCCGCGACGCCTTCGGCTCGGCGATGATCACCAGCGTCGGCATGTTCGGCATCGACACCGCGTTCGCGCCGTTCCTGCCCATGGCCCGCGTGCCCATGCTCCTGCTCGTGCCCGAGGTCCGGCCGCGGCCGCTGGTGGTGGGCGAGCGCCTCGAGATCCGCCCGGTGCTCCGCCTGTGCGCGACCTTCGACCACCGCGTGATCGACGGCTTCGCCGCCGGCGCGCTCGCCCGCCGCCTCCACGCCCTGTTCGCCGCCCCCGACGCGCTGGCCTGATCGGCTACCATCGGGCCATGCGACGTCGCCTCCCCTCCCCGGCAGCGTCCTCCCGATCGTGCCCCGTCGTGCTCGCGGCCGCGCTCGCGGCCTGCGGCGGTGGCGGCGGCGGCGACGGCGGCCCCGACGCCCCGCCCCTGCCGCTGCCCGGCCCGACCTGCATGGCCGCCGCCGGCGGCGGCTCGGCCACGGTGAGCGCGCCGACCCTGGCCTACACCCTGTTCGACCGCTGGCACGAGGGCTGGCTGGCGTCGCCGGCGGTGGCCGATCTCGACGGCGACGGCACGCCCGAGCTCGTCGTGCCCCGCGACGAGCTGCTCCTGGTCTGGCGCACCGCGCCCGGCGGCGGCGGCACCGAGGTGTGGCGGGCCGCGACCGGCGGACGGAGCTGGAGCTCGCCGGTGGTCGCCGACCTGGTGCCGTCGCGCCCCGGCCTCGAGGTCGCGGTGGCGTCGCGCGGCAACCTGTTCGCGTTCGACGCCACCGGCGCCGCCCTGCCCGGCTTCCCGGTGGCGGGGCGCGACGAGCTGCGCAGCCTGGCCGCCGGCGACATCGACGGCGACGGCGCGCTCGAGCTGGTCGTCGTCACCACCACGCCGCTCAACGCCGGCGGCCGCCGCGACATCGTCATGGCCTACGAGGCCGACGGCCGGCCGGTGACCGGCTTCCCGCCCAACACCGGCGGCGCCGCCGGCTGCGACGACGCCTGCTACGTCACCGGCGGCTACGACCAGAACCTGGCGCTGGGCGACGTCGACGGCGACGACCGGGTCGACATCTTCGCCCCCCACGACAACGCCTACGCCTCGCTCCACGACGGCACCGGCCGCGCCTTCGACGCCGCGTCGATCTTCCGCAACCGCACCAAGTTCAGCGGCATCCGCATGATGGTCGACTACGACCTGGCCCAGCAGGGCTACGCCGACGACGAGGCCGTCGACGAGCAGGGCCACTTCACCAACTCGGCCCCGGCCATCGCCGACCTCGACGGCGACGGCACCGCCGAGCTCGTGCTCCTGGGCTCGGTCCAGAACGCGGCCCAGGACGACCGCGAGCGCGGGGTCGCGCTGTGGGTCCTGCACCACGACGGCACCCGGCCGGCGGCGTGGGTGGCGCCGCCGCGCTTCGCCGACTTCCTGTCCGGCCTGTGGGACTACGGCGGCAACGTCGTCGGCATCACCAACCAGCCGACCGTGGTCGACCTCGATCCGGCGCGCCCCGGCCTCGAGATCCTGTTCGCCGGCTTCGACGGCCGCGTCCACGCCGTCGACGCCGCGGCCCAGACGATCTGGAGCGCGACCTACACCACCAGCGCCACCGTCGCCACCGGCGGCGTGGTGGTCGCCGACCTCTCGGGCGACGGCGTGCCCGAGATCGTGCTCGCGACCTACGCCACCGGCGGCGGCGGTCACCTGATCGTGCTCGACGCCGCCGGCAACGAGCTCCACCGCGTGCCGCTGCCGGGCCGCGGCGCCATGCCGGTGCCCACCATCGCCGACGCCGACGGCGACGGCGATCTCGACATCGTCGTCTCGCTCAAGGACGGCGAGGATCGCGTCCGCCAGGTCCAGATCTACGAGGTGCCGGGCTCGGCCGCCAACTGCCTCCTGTGGCCCACGGCCCGCGGCAACTACCGCCGCGACGGCTACGTCCCGCCGCGCTGACGCCGCCGGGCGTGGGCAGCGGCGGACCACGCGACGGCCGGTCTCCGGACGTTTTCTTGCCCACCCGCCGCGGTCATCCGACACTGTCCTACATGCGCGACCCCTATGCCTGGCTGGACGCGAGGCGGCTCGCCCCGCGGATCGACGTCGAGTCCTTCTGCTCCGAGCTCGTCGGCGCGCGCGAGCGCCCGGGCCTCGTCATCGACCTGTCGTCGGAGGGCGCGCGCCTCGAGCGGCCCTACGCCGGTGGGCCGACGCCGCGCGAGATCGTCCTCGAGCTCGAGGTCCCCGAGGTCGACGAGGTGGTGTGGGTCCGCGGCGAGGTCTGCTTCGATCAGGTGCGGCAGGCGCCGCCCGGACAGGGCGGTCCGCTGGGGCTACTCCGCACCACCGGCCTGCGCCTGGTCACCGCCGCCGCCCGCGACCTGCGCACGATCCGCGACTGCGTCTTCGAGCTCTACCGCGCCCGTCACCGCGACCCGCTCGACGCGCCGCTGCTCGACGCCTCCTGCTACGCGCGCGGCTGACGCGGCGGCGGCTCGTCACCCCGCACGTGTGAACGGTCGCGTCGCGGTGACGGCCCCGCGATGAACGGTCCTCGACGGTGAGCGTGGGCGCGCCCACCGATCTTACCTGGCCGCGATCGACGCGCGCCCTCCATACTGGTGACGATGTCCAGTCCTACCCCTCGGTGGCGTGAGGGTGAGGCGCTGCCGGCGGCGCCGGTGTTCACCGGCACCGCGCGCTTCGCGCTGCGCCGCACGCTCGGCGAGGGCGGCATGGGCGTGGTCTACGAGGCGTGGGATCACGAGCGCGGCATGGCGGTCGCGCTCAAGACCCTGCGCCACCTCGACGCCCAGAGCCTGTTCCGCCTCAAGACCGAGTTCCGCGCCAGCGCCGACATCGAGCACCGCAACCTGGTGCGCCTGGGCGAGCTCCTGCACGAGGACGGGCACTGGTTCTTCACGATGGAACTGGTCGACGGCCTGACCTTCCGCGACTGGTTGACCGCGGCCGGCGACGTCGACGACGACGCGCTCGAGGCCTCGGCGGAGCTCGAACTGCCGGGCGGGCACGGGTACGACGAGCGTCGGCTGCGCGCGGGGCTGCGCCAGCTCGCCTCCGGGCTCGACGCGCTCCACCGCGCCGGCCAGATCCACCGCGACCTCAAGCCGTCCAACGTGATGGTCACCGCCAAGGATCGGGTGGTGATCCTCGATCTCGGCCTGGCCGCCGATCTCGCGCCGCGCGACGCCAGCGACCGGACCGCGGTCGGCACCGCCGCCTACGTCGCGCCGGAGCAGGCGCTGGGCGCCGGCGCCAGCCCGGCCTCGGACTGGTACTCGGTCGGCGTGATGCTGTACGAGGCGCTCACCGGCCGCCTGCCCATCGACGGCACGCCGCTGGAGATCCTGGTGCGCAAGCAGCACGAGCGGCCGCCGACCGACCTCCTGGCCGCCGCCCCCGCCGACCTGGCGGCCCTGTGCCTCGAGCTCCTGGCCACCGATCCGGCGCAGCGCCCCGACGGCGCCACGATCCTCGATCGCCTGGCCGCGCCCCGCCACGGCGACGACCGCGGCAGCCGCTCGCCGTTCGTCGGCCGCGCCGCCGAGCTCGAGCGCCTGGCCAGCGCGCTCCGCGACGTCGAGGAGGGCGCCGCGGTCACCGTGCGCATCGAGGGCGCGTCGGGCATCGGCAAGAGCGCGCTGGTCCGCCACTTCCTCGAGCACACCGTGCGGCCGCGGCCGGGCGCCCGCGTGCTGTCCGGCCGCTGCCACGAGCGCGAGAGCGTGCCCTACAAGGGCCTCGACGGCGTGGTCGACGCCCTGGCCCGCGCGATGATCCGCCACGAGCTCGGCGAGAGCGTGCTGCCGCCGCCGGGCGAGACCGCGGCCCTGGCCCAGGTCTTCCCGGTGCTACTGCGGGTGCCGGCGATCTCGCGGGTGTCGGTGGCCCTGCCCGAGAACCCGTTCGAGCTGCGCGCCCGCGCCTTCCGCGGCCTCCGCCTGCTCCTGCGCAAGCTGGCGCAGCGCCGGCTGGTGGTGCTGACGATCGACGACATCCAGTGGGCCGACGCCGACTCGCTGGCGCTCCTGCGCGAGCTCCTCCACGCCCCCGGCGCGCCGCGGCTGCTCGTGGTCCTGACCTGGCGCGGCGAGGCGCCGCCGCCGATGCCGGGCCCGGTGCGCGTGATCCCGCTGGCCCGCCTCAGCCAGGCCGAGGCCGAGGGCCTGGTGGCGATGGTCGCGCCGGCCCGGGTCGCCGACGCCGCCGCGCTCGCCGTCGCCGCCGACGGCCACCCCATGTTCCTGCGCGAGCTCCTGCGCCACGCCGCGCCGCCGCGGCAGGCGCGCCTCGACGACGCGCTGTGGGCCCGCATCGCCCGCATGGACGTGCAGGCCCGCCGCATCCTCGAGCTGGTCTCGGTCGCCGGCCGCCCGCTGCCCCAGGCGCTGGTGATCGACGCCCTCGGCCTGGAGCCGCGCTCGAGCGCCAAGTGGCTGGGCGTGCTGCGAGCGGCGTCGCTGGTCCGCACCGGCGGCGCCCGCGGCGCCGATCCGGTCGAGCCCTACCACGACCGGGTGCGGACCGCGGTGCTGGCGCGGGTGGCGCCGGCCCGCCGCCGCCGCTACCACGCCCGGCTGGCCGCGGCGCTGACCGCCAGCGGGCTCGTCGACAAGGACCCGCTGGCGGTGGTGACCCACCTCGAGGCGGCCGGCCTCACCGAGCAGGCCGGCGACCTGGCCCGCCGCGCCGCCCGCCGCTCCAGCCGCGCGCCGCTGTTCGAGCAGATCGCCGCCCTGAGCGACGCCGCCCTCCGCCTCGGCGCCGATCGCGGCGATCGCGACATCCGACGCGAGCTCCTGGTGGCGCGCGCCGAGGCCCTCGCCTGCGCCGGGCGCGGCCCCGAGGCCGCCGCCGCCTACCTGAGCGCCGCCGACGAGCTCGACGACGACGAGGGCTTCCACTGTCGGCGCTCGGCCGCCGAGCAGCTCCTGGTCAGCGGCCACACCGAGGCCGGGCTCGCGCTCCTGCGCGAGGTCATCGCCGCGGTCGGCATCAGCTACCCGCGCTCGACCGCGTCGGCGCGTCGCCGCCTGCTCGCCCGCTTCCTGTGGATCGCGGTGCGCGGCACGCGCTTCAAGGTCCGGCCCCTGGCCGATCCCCACCTCCTCCGCCGCTACGAGGTCTACCGCGCCGCCTCGCTGGGCCTGGGCATGGTCGACCCGGTCGTCGGCGCCGGCTTCTGCGCCGCCGCCCTCCTGTGCGCGCTGCGCAGCGGCGACCCCCGGCGGGTGGCCTACGCGCTGTCCTACCACGCGATGTACGTGGCCGCGGGCGGCGACCGCTTCATCGCCCGCGCCCGCGCCATGGTGGTCGAGGCCACCGCGCTCGCCAACCGCTGCCAGAGCCGGCTCCTGTGCGCGATCGCCCGCGCCGCCGAGGGCATCGTCGAGTACTTCGCCGGCAACCTCCTCCACGCCATCGACGTCATGGTCGACGCCGAGGAGCAGCTCCGCATCCACACCTTCGGCACCACCGGCGAGCTCAACCACCTGCGCATGTTCCTCCTGTTCGCCATGCGCCGCCACGGCGGCTTCGGCGAGCTGCGCCCGCGCTACGACGAGTACGTGCGCGACGCCCTGCGCCGCGGCGACCGCTACGCCGTCACCTCCTTCCGCTGGTCCGCCAACGTGGTGTGGCTGGCCGCCGACGACGTCGAGCACGCCCACGCCGAGCTCGAGGCGGCGAGCTGGAGCGAGGGCGAGCGGCTGCACCTCCAGCACTGGTTCCGCGCCCGCGCCGCCACCGAGCTGGCGCTGTACGAGGGCGCCGACGACCAGCTCCCCGCCGTCGAACGCGAGCTGCGGCGCTTCCTCGACGGCGTCCTCGACCAGGTCCAGATCGTGCGGGTCGAGACCTCGATCGAGCTGGCCCGCATCTGCGTCCGCCGCCGCGACGCCGCCGGCGCCCGCGCCCACCTCGCCCGCATCGCCGGCGACCGCTCGCCGTTCCTGCGCGCGATCGCCGAGCTCCTGCACGCCGCGGTCGCCGTGATCGAGGGCCAGCCCGGGCAGGCCCGCGTCCACCTCGACACCGCGATCGGCCACGCCGCCTTCGAGCTGCCGGTGATCGGCGCGCTGGCCCGCCGCCGCCTCGGCGAGCTCAGCCGCGGCGCCGCCGGCGCGCGCCTGGTCGCCGAGGCCGACGCCATCCTCCTCCACCACGGCGTGACCGCGCCCGAGCGCTTCGCCCGCGCCTTCGCCACCTGGCCGCCCGACGCCCCGGGCACGGGTGCCGATGCCGGCGACCGCGGCGCCGATCCCGACGCCCCTGGATGACCGGCGCTACCGCGGCGGCGGGCCGAGGACGCGGTCCCAGTCGATCACGCGGAACCACACCCAGGCGGCGCCGCCGGCGACCGCGGCCCAGATGAGGAGCGAGGTGAGGGCGATCCCCTGGCGCTCGGCGCGCTTGCGCTCGACGAACGAGGCCCGCACCCGGTCGAGGGCGTCCCAGTCGTCGCGGGTCACGACCTTGGCCTGCCGGTCCTCGAGCTTGCCGTCGAGCTCGGCGAAGGCCGACCGCTCGCGCACCGACGCCACCACCAGGGCCGGCACGCCGCCGACGATCGCCGCCAGGAGGGCGCCGGCGACGAAGCGGACCCGCTCGTCGCGGGCGTGGGCCTTCCACGCCGGTTCGCCCGGCGCGCGTGGCGCGGTCGCCGGGCCGGGCACCGGGCTGGCGCCGGCGGGCCGCGTCGGCGCCGGCGCACCCGACGCGCCGAGATCCTCGGGCGCCGGCGCGGG